>DAHVAJ010000125.1 GCA_027314705.1 Acidimicrobiaceae bacterium | reverse complement strand
GGCACAGGCCGGGTCGGTCGAGCTCGGCGCCCCGCCGTAGGTCAGGTACACGTAGAGGTTGAGCCCGCCCCCGGCCCACGCCGCCTCTTGGGCCAGGCACGGGTTGACCGTGCCGAACGACGCCCCCTCCACCTCGACGATCCCGAGGGTGTGGGGCGGGGGCGGCTCGTTGCCGCACTGCCAGTTCGAGATGTCGTAGCCGAAGGTTCCCGACGGGAAGGCCGAGGCGGTGAAGGTGCCGTTGCCGGCGGCCTGGGTCATGGCCACCACCGGCTGGTCGAGCACCTGGGGCGCCGAGCCCCAGTAGGTGGCATCCCCGAAGGCGGTCACCCCCCCGTTGGCGTTGGTGAACCAGTACCCGGCGCCGTCCGGGGTCGCCGTCATGGACACGACGGGCCAGCGCTGGGGCACGCCCCCGAGCGACCCGTGGAAGCCGGCGTCGCCGAAGGCGAAGATCCCGCCGTCGGCCGCCACCAGCCAGTACCCGCCGCCGTCGGGCGTGGGCGCCATGCCCACCACCGGTTGGTTGAGGTGGAGCGCCCCGGTCGACCCGTAGAAGCCGGCGTCACCGAAGCTGAAGATCCCGCCGTCGGCCGCCACCTCCCAGTACCCCCCGCTGTCGTGGGTGGCGGCCATGCCCACCACCGGCTGGTTGAGGTGGACGCCGCCCATCGACCCGTAGAAGCCGACCCCGCCGAAGCTGAAGATCCCGCCGTCCCGGGCCACCAGCCAGTAGGCGGGGGCCCGACCGCCGGGCGCCGCGCCGGCCCGGCCGGGTGTCGCCGCCGTCTGGGCCACGGTGCCGACCACCAGGCCGGCCAGCACGAGCAGGAGGGCGGCCAGGATCGAGCGCGAGCGACGACGGGTGGGCGGCACGGCGGGGGGCGCGACGGGGTGCATGGGTGAGGAGGGCTCCAGGGTTCGGGCGCTGCGGGCCCGAGGCCCGCGGCCGGTGCGGTGGTCCAATTGTGGTGGTCCTGGCGCGCCCGGTCAATGGCCTCTTCGCGGTCAGGAACGCAGCAGTTCGGCGATGCGGAAGGCCAGGTCGAGCGCCTGGCGGGCGTTGAGCCGGGGATCGCAGGTGGTCGTGTAGTTCTGGTGGAGCTGGCCCTCCACGATGCGCTCGACCCCGCCGAGGCACTCCGTCACGTCGTCCCCGGTCAGCTCCACGTGGACGCCGCCCGGCCACGTGCCCGTGGCCCGGTGGATCCGCAGGAAGCTCTGGAGCTCGCCGATGATGTCGTCGAACCGCCGGGTCTTCTGGCCCCCCTCGGCGGTGAAGGTGTTGCCGTGCATGGGGTCGCACACCCACACCACCGGGTGGCCGGCTCCCTCCACGGCCTGGAGGAGGGGCGGCAGACGGTCGTCGATGGCGTCGACGCCGAAGCGGGTGATGAGCGTCAGCCGGCCCGGAAGGCGCTCGGGATTGAGCCGTCCGCACAGGTCGAGGACCTCCTCGGGTGTGGCCGTGGGTCCGATCTTGCACCCCACCGGATTGCGGACACCCGAGAGGAACTCGAGGTGGGCACCGCCGGGTTGGCGGGTCCGCTCGCCGACCCAGAGCATGTGGGCCGAGCAGTCGTACCACCCGCCGGTCAGCGAGTCGCGCCGGGTGAGCGCTTCCTCGTAGTCGAGGATGAGGGCCTCGTGGCTGGTCCAGAAGTCCACCTGGTGGAGGGTGTCCTCGTCCGAGAGGTTGATGCCGCAGGCGTCCATGAAGCGCAGGGCGCGGTCGATGCCCTCGGCGATGTCCTCGAAGCGCCGCCCTTCGGTAGAGGTGGCGACGAACTCCTGGTTCCAGGCGTGGATCTGGCTCAGGTCGGCGAACCCGCCCTTGGTGAAGGCGCGCAGGAGGTTGAGGGTGGCCACCGACTGCTGGTAGGCGGCGACGAGCCGGTCGGGGTCGGGCACCCGGGCCACCCCGGTGGGCAGGTCGTCGTTGACCATGTGACCCCGGAAGGAGGGGAGGACCAGGTCGCCCACCTGCTCGGTCGGGGAGCTGCGGGGTTTGGCGAACTGCCCGGCGATGCGCCCGACCTTGACCACGGGCAGGCCGGCGCCGTAGGTGAGGACGACGGCCATCTGCAGGATGACCTTGAGCTTGTCGCGGATCCCGTCCGCCGTGAACTCGGCGAACGACTCGGCGCAGTCGCCGGCCTGGAGCACGAACGCCCGGCCCCGGGCCGCCTGCCCGAGGGCGGCGGTCAGGTGGCGGGCCTCGCCGGCGAAGACGAGCGGCGGCAGGCCGGAGAGCTGTTCGTGGACCCGCTTGAGCGCCTCGGCGTCCGGCCACGCCGGTTGCTGGGCGGCGGGACGGGCGCGCCAGGAGTCCGGCGCCCAGGACGAGGCGGCGGGGACGGGAGGCGACGGCGGCACCCCACCAGCGTAAAGCCTCCCGCTCTAGGCTCGGGCCATGGCACCCTTCCGCTTCGCCGTCCAGCTGTCCAGCGCCCCCTCGGGGCGCGCCTGGCGGGACCTGGCCCGCCGGATCGAGGGCCTCGGGTACTCGACCCTCTACCTCCCCGACCACTTCGGCGACCAGTTCGGACCCCTGGTCGCCCTCACGGTGGCCGCCGAGGCCACCACCGATCTCAGGGTCGGCTCCCTGGTGTTCGGCAACGACTACCGGCACCCGGTGGTCCTGGCCAAGGAGATCGCCACCTTGGACCTGTGCTCGGAGGGCCGGGTCGAGTTCGGCCTCGGGGCCGGATGGATGACGACCGACTACGAGCAGTCTGGGCTGGACCTGGACCCGCCCGGCGTGCGGGTGGCCCGCATGGCCGAGAGCCTGGCCGTCCTGAAGGAGCTGTGGTCCACGGGGTCGTGCACCTTCGAGGGGGAGCACTACCGGATCACCGGCGCCGTCGGGGCACCGGTGCCCCACCGCCGGCCCCACCCGACGATCGTCGTGGGCGGGGGCGGCCGGAAGGTGCTGGGCATCGCCGCCCGTGAGGCCGACGTGGTGGGCGTCAACCCCAGCCTGGCCGCCGGCTACGTCGGACCCGAGGCCCTCGCCTCGGCCCGGGCCGGGTACTACGACCAGCGCATCGCCTGGGTGCGGGAGGCGGCCGGTGACCGGTTCGCCGACCTCGAGCTCCAGGTGCTCACCTTCGTCGTCCAGATCGTCCCCGACCGGGAGGACGCCACCCGCCGCCTGGCCGACCTCATGGGCATCCCCGGCGAGGACGTGGACGACATGCCACTGGTCCTCATCGGGACGGTCGAGCAGATCGTCGAGCGGCTCCGGGAGCGTCGCGCCCGGTGGGGCTTCTCCTACGTGGTCGTCCACGAGGCCGAGATGGAGGCCTTCGCTCCGGTGGTGGCCGCGCTGGCCGGCACCTGAGGTGGTCGGGACCGGCCTCCGCATCGGGGTCTTCGGGGGGACCTTCGACCCGGTCCACCTCGGCCACCTCGAGGTGGCCGAAGAGGTGCGCCGTGCCCTCGGGCTCGATCGCATGCTCCTGGTGGTGGCCAACGAGCCGTGGCAGAAGCAGGACCGCCCCGTGACCCCGGCCGAGGACCGCTTCGCCATGGTCGCCGCCGGCCTCGCCGACCACCCGGGCCTCGAGGCCTCCCGCCTCGAGCTCGACCGCGGTGGGCCCTCGTACACCGTCGACACGGTGCGCGAGCTCGCCGCCCTCGAGCCCGCGGCCGAGGTGTTCGTGGTGGTCGGCGCCGACGTGGCCGGGACCCTCGACACCTGGAAGGAGGCCGGGACCCTGCGAGCGCTGGTGACGGTGGCGGTGGTCGACCGACCGGGGGCCGAGGGCGTGGATCCCCCGCCCGGGTGGCGGGTGGTCCGGGTGCCGGTCGAGCCGGTGGACGTCTCGAGCACCGGGCTGCGGAGCCGGCTCGAGGCCGGCGAGCCGGTGACGGACGCCGTGCCGGACGCCGTCATCCGTTGCATCGCCGAGCGGGGTCTGTACGCTAGGGGCTAGATGACTGTGCGGTCGATCCCCACCGGATCCGGAACTCCCCCTCCCCCCACAGTCCAGCAGTCGCCCGGTCTGGGTGACGCACCGGTGACACCGTCGGCGGATGCCGCCGCCACCGGAGCCGCGTCCGCCCCGGTGGTGGACGGTCGTCGTACCCTGCGCGAGGCCCGACGGCGCCGTCGGCGGACGGCATGGCTGTGCGTCGCCGTGGTGGCCGTGTGCTTCGGGCTCGCCGTCCTCGTAGTGAGCCTGGCCCGTGACCGGCCCCTCCCGGGACCGGCCGTGGTATCCGCCGGAGCCGCCGTCCGTCCGGCGCCGGTGGGCGCCGACCCGAACCTCCCCCCGTCCGCCCTACGCTCGAGTGGCGCCCCGGCGCCGGAAGGAGCCCACCCTTGACCACGACCAGCACCGCACCGCCCCTCGCTGCCCGCACCCCGGACGTCCCGCCGGGGTGCCTCGTCGCCGCCCGGATGGCCGACGTCAAGTCGGGGGAGGACACGGTGGTCCTGGCCATGGGCGACCTGCTGGGCGTGACGGACGCGTTCGTGGTCACGTCGGGTCGCAACACCCGCCAGGTGCGCACCATCGTGGAGCAGGTCGAGCAGCAGGTCCGGGCGACCGAGGGCCGGGGCCCCGACCGGGTCGAGGGGCTCGCCGACGCCACCTGGGTCCTCATGGACTACGGCGACTTCCTGGTCCACGTCTTCCTGGACGAGGCACGGGCCTTCTACGACCTCGAGCACCTCTGGAGCGACGCCCCCCGTGTGGCCTGGGGTCCGGCGCGCCGGCCCTGACGGTCCGGGCGCTCAGGGGAGCGGGGCCTGGGGCAGGTAGGCATCCCGACCGACCGGGCCGGTCACCTGCACGCCGCTCGCCGTGGGGACCTCGATGTTCTGGCCGGCGATGCGGAAGCTCACACCGGTCACCCCGGGCTGCTGGGTGGCCGTGTACACGATCTGGGCGATGGCCAGGGTCTGGGAAGGGCCCACCACCTGGATCGGATTGCTCTTGAAGTCCAGGGTGGCGACGCCGCCGGCCACCGTGGCCGTCACCGTGGTGGGGCTGCCGGTGAGGTACGAGACCAGCCCCGCCTGGGACTCGGCCTGCGACGGGCCGTCGAGGAGGGCGGTCACGATCTGGGTCAGCGCGGCCGGAACCGGGACGTCGCGGGTGACGGCCACGAGGTGACCGGTGGGGGCCACCAGGAAGACGGGCTCGGGCACACCGACCGCCGGGGGGGTGGCCGAACTGGTGGTCGTGGTGGCCGGGGCCAACAGGTGGTAGGGGACGTTGGACTTGGGGATGGCCGTCGGCCCACCGCCGGTCGGGATGCCGCAGGCGGCGCCGCAGAGGGCCAGGACCGCGACCGCTCCCAGCGCGGCGCGGCGGCTCATGTCCGGACCCGGGGGGCGGCCGCGCCCCCCCCGCCGCCGACGGTGCGGCCGACCGGGGCGGGACCCGGTGCGCCCGGTGCCGAAGCGGCCGTCGGGCCGGTCGGGGCGAAGGGCAGCTCGACGATGAAGCGGGTACCGCCCCCGGGGGCGTCCTCGTTCCACACCCGGCCGCCGTGGAGGCGGACGTGCTCGGCCACCAGGGAGAGGCCGAGCCCGGTGCCTTGGCTGGCCGCCCGGCGACCGGCCCGGCCGCCCCGATAGAAGCGCTCGAAGATCCGGGTCCGCTCGGGGTCGGGGATGCCGGGCCCCCGGTCCTCCACGACGACCCGGAGCGCGTCGGGGGGAACGACGCCGCCCGCGGCGGTGAGCGCCGGACGGCGCTCCACGAGCACCCGGGTGACGCCCCCGGCGTAGAGGTCGGCGTTCTCGACCAGGTTGGCCATGATCCGCTCGACGCGGCGCTTGTCGACCCGGAGCCGCAGGCCCTCCACCCCGGGTCCCACCTCCACCGGGAAGGCGACGGGCCCACGCCGGCCGTCGGTGGCGACGGACGCGGTGGCGGCCACGGCCCGGTGGACCAGCTCGACGGGGTCGACCTCGTCGAGCGACAGCTCGGCCGACCCCGCGTCGAACCGGGAGATCTCGAGGAGGTCGTCGACCATCCGGGTGAACCGCTGGAGATCGGCCCGCAGCAGGTCGAGCGCGCTGCGGGCGGGTGGGGCCAGTTGGTCGCGGTGGCTCTCGAGCACGGACACGGTGGCCGTGAGGGTGGTGAGCGGCGACCGGAGCTCGTGGCTCACGTCCGAGGTGAACCGGGCCTCGCGCTCGATGCGGTCCTGGAGATTGGTGGCCATGCGGTTGAACGCCGAGGCCAGCTCCTCGAGGTCGGCGTCGTCACCCGCCTCCACCCGGGTGTCGAGGTCGCCGTCGGCGATGGCGACGGCGGCATCGGTGACCCCGGCGAGGGGCCGGAGCGCCCGCCCGCTCACCCATCGACCCACACCGGCGCCGGCCACGGTCGTGACCAGGGCGGCGGCGGCCAGGGTCACGGCCAGGGCCCGCAGCGTGCCGGCCACCTCCTCCAGGGAGAAGACCTCGAAGTAGGCGGCGTGCACGGCGGGCAGCGGTACGCCGATGACCAGCTGCGGCGACCCGTCGAGGGTGAAGCGTTGCGTGGCCGGGGTGCCGCCCAGCACGAGGGTGCGCTCGGCGGCCGGGATGGCGCTCTGGCCGACCGAGATGGACGTCGCGTACCACTGGCCACCGGCGTGGAGGACCGAGCGCGAGCCGGGGAGGGTGTCCACGGACTCGATGAGCTGGGTCACCTCGGTGGTGGGGGAGCGCAGGGCACTCTGGATGAGGGCGGCGTTGGCGAAGGACTGGCGCAATTCCGCGGCCTGGCGCTCGGAGAGGAAGGTCTGGCGGGCGACGAAGTACGTGATGCCGGCCATGACCGTCGAGAGGAGGAGGGCCCCGATGGCGAACGCCAGGGTCACGCGTGCCCGCAGGCCGGGTCCGAGCGAGCGGGTCCGCGAGGCGCGCCGCCCGGCGGCCGCCGGTGGCACACCGTCGGAGCGACGGCTCCGGACCACGTCTCAGACCGCCAGCTTGTAGCCCATGCCCCGCACCGTGAGGATGAAGCGGGGCGACGCCGGGTCGGGCTCGACCTTGGTGCGGAGCCGCCGGACGTGGACGTCGACCAGGCGGCCGTCGCCGAAGTAGTCGTACCCCCAGACCTGCTCGAGGAGGTGCTCCCGGCTGAGCACCTTGCCGGGGTGACCGGCCAGCTCGCAGAGGAGCCGGAACTCGGTGCGCGTGCAGTGCACCTCCTCGCCGTCACGTCGGACGACGCCGGCGTCCGGCTCGATCTCGACGTCCCCGAAGGTGAGGGCGCCGCTCCCGGCTCCGTCGGAGCGGGCCCGGCGGAGCAGCGCCCGGATCCGGGCCGAGAGCTCCTTGGCCACGAAGGGTTTGGTCACGTAGTCGTCGGCCCCTGCCTCGAGACCGGCCACCACGTCGTGGGTGTCCGACCGGGCCGTCACCATGATGACGGGGACGGTGGAGTGGCGACGGAGGGAGCGGCACGTCTCGAAGCCGTCCATTCCGGGCAGCATGAGGTCGATGAGCACGAGCTCGAAGGGATCGGCGGAGAAGCGGCGCACCGCCTCCTCGCCGCTGTCGACGTCCTCGACCGTGTGGCCCTCATCCTCGAGGGCCAGGCGCATGGAGGAGCGGATCCGCTCGTCGTCCTCGACGATCAGGATGCGGCCCATGGCCCGATCATGGCACGGCCACCCCGCCCCGGGCGGAGCGGCCGTGCCGCCGGTCGGACGCCCGAGGGGGAGGCTCAGGACTTCCAGATCTGCGTGGGCCAGATCGAGCCGCCGATCAGGCCGAACGCCTTGCCCCCGGCCGGCGTGGTCGGGTTGTTGAAGTTCTGCACGGCCGGCTGGGCGGCGATGGCCCAGACGGTGCGGTCGAGCCAGACGTAGGGGATGTCCTGGGACATGAGGGCGTGGACCTGCTGGTAGGCCGCGGCGCGTTCGGACGGGCTCGGGGACTGGCGGCCCTTGACGAGCGCCGCCTGCATGTTGGGGTCCGCGTTGCGGGCCATGTTGATGGAGAACACCGGATTGATGTTGGTCGGGCTCCAGAAGATGTAGTTCATGTCCGGGTCCACAGCACCGAACTGGCGCCACAGTTGGACCTGGAAGTCACCGGTCAGGGCGGTGTTGATGATGGACGCCTGCTGGACCGGGTTGAGGCTGACCTTCATGCCCACCGTCTGCCACTGCTGCTGGAGGTACTCGGCGTCCTTGGTCGTCTGGGGGTCGGCCACGTGGTTGAGGGTGAACGAGACGGGCTGGCCGGCGGCCTGTGCCACCTCGTTGACCAGCTGGCGGGCCAGGGCGGCGTCGTAGGCGGGCCACCCGTTGTTGGGGTTGTAGAAGGGTGAGCCGGGCACGAACGGCCCGTTCGAGGTCTGGTTGACCCCGAGGTCGATGACCTTCACCCACTGCGCAGAGCTGGTGGCGTGGGCCATGGCCTGGCGGAGCTTCAGGTCGTTGAAGGGTGCCTTCGAGAGGTTGAGGAGGAGGCAGCCCATGTCCGGTTCGCCGGCCACCGTTCCCGAGTCGTCGATGTAGGCGAGGGACGTGTTGGCCCGCAGCTCGTTGATCACGTGGGCCGTGTCGGTGTGCATGAGATCGACACTGCCGGAGGTGAGACTGGCGAAGAGCTGGTCGACGTCGGGGATGGGCTTGTAGGTGATGGTGTCCAGGTACGGCATGCCGCTCCGCCAGTAGTGCGGGTTCTTGGTCGCCGTGAAGTGGTCGTTGGGCGTCCAGCTCTGGAAGACGAACGGCCCGGTGCCGATGGGGTTGGTCTGGCTCTGGGTCTTGAGCCAGTTCGGCTCGGCCACGTAGGCGATCTGGCCGCCGATGCCCCCGGTCAGGTAGTAGTCGAAGGGCACCCAGGGGGTCGACATGGTGACGGTGCAGGTGAGCCCGCTGGCCGAGATGTTGGCGATGTCGGTGACGGCGGGACCGGTCAGGATCGAGGCCTTGTGGGCCTCGAGGTTGGCCGCCACGGCAGCCCCGTCGCACACGCTTCCGTTGTGGAAGACCAGATTGGGCCGCAGGGTGATGGTCCACACCGTGTAGTCGGTGTTGGGGACGACCGACTGGGCCAGGTAGGGCTGGGGTGTGCCGCTGGCGTCGAGGATCATGAGCGGGTCGAAGACGGTCCGGGCGTACATGACGCCGACCTCGTCGAAGGTGCCAAGGGTGGGGGAGAAGCCCTTCTCCTCGGTGTCGACGCCCATGATGAGCTGTCCGCCCGGCTTGGGCGTGGCCGTGGAGATGCCGTTCGGGTGGGTCGCCGTGGACCCGGACGACGAGCCCGAGCCGGAGCTGCTGCAGGCGGCCAGGAGCCCTCCCGACGCCCCTACGACGGCGATCCCGGCACCGGCGGCGGCGCTGCGGGCCAGGAACGAGCGGCGGTCGATGCGATCAGACATGGTCCCCCTTGGTTCTCGGGCCCGGCCGAGCGGCGGTCCCGTTCGAGCTTGGCCGGACGCCCGGATGCGGGTGCCGGTTCGGCAGTTGGACAGCATGGCGGCCCCGGCCCGGTCCTCCCGTGTGGCCGGCCGGTGACGTCACGGGGCGACGTTACTCCGCCGGCCGCGTCCGTGGCGGACCTGCCGGCTCCGGCCGCGTGGGTCCCTCCGGGCCCTCCCGAGGCCCGGTACCCTCGCACCGTGACCTGGCAGCTCGACGCCTACGCCCGCTCCGTCGGCGGCCTCGCCCCGGACACGGTGCGCGCCTACGCCTCCGACGTGGCCCGCTTCGCCGAATGGGCGGGCCGGGGCGGCGTCACCGGACCGGCCGACGTGGACCGTCTCCTGCTGCGCCGCTACCTCGCCTATCTGGCCACACGGCGGTACGCACGGGCCACGACGGCCCGCGCCGCCGCCTCGCTCCGTTCGTACTTCCAGTGGTGCGCCCGCCGGGGCCTGGTCGCCGCCGACCCCTCGGCACGTCTCGCGGCGCCCGCCCCCGACGGCCGCCTGCCCCGCGTGCTCGGTCACGCCGAGCTCGACCGTCTCTTGGACCCGCGGTCCTCCGGCACGGACGGGGCCAGCGAGCCCTCGCCCCGCGACCGGCGCGACGACGCCGTCCTCGAGCTGCTCTACGGCAGCGGCATCCGGGTGGCCGAGCTGTGCGGGCTCGACGTCGGCGACGTCGACCTCGGCTCGGGCGTGGTGACGGTGGTGGGCAAGGGCGCCAAGGAGCGCAGGGTCCTCATCCACGCCCGGGGTGCCACCGCCGTGGCTCGCTGGCTCGGTCCGGCCCGGGCGACCATGGTCCGCGAGGGGAGCCCGGCCGGTGCGCTCTTCTACAACGCCCGGGGCCACCGGCTCGGTCCGCGGGACGTCCGGCGCATCCTCGACCGCCGGTCACCCGTCCCCACCCATCCCCACGCCCTCCGGCACACCTTCGCCACCCACCTGCTCGACGGGGGCGCGGACCTCCGGGTGGTCCAGGAATTGCTGGGGCATGCCAGCCTGCAGACCACACAGGTCTACACTCATGTGAGCAAGGAGCGGCTGCTCACGGTGTACGCCGGGACGCACCCTCGGGCCTAAGGGGAGAATTGGCGACGGAGTCGGAGACGGTGGGCCACGGCATCGAGCGCCTGTGGGCCGAGTACAAGAAGACGGGGGTGCGGGCGCTGCGCGACCAGCTCATCGTCCACTACGCCCCCGTGGTCAAGTACGTGGCCGGCCGCGTCTCGGTCGGCCTGCCCCGCCACGTCGACGAGGCCGATCTGGCCAGCTACGGGATCATCGGCCTCATCGACGCCATCGAGCGCTTCGAGCCGGCCCGCAACATCAAGTTCGAGACCTACGCCATCCCCCGTATCAAGGGGGCCATCATCGACGAGCTCCGGTCCATCGACTGGGTGCCCCGCTCGGTGCGGGCCAAAGCCCGGGCCGTCGAGCAGTCCTACGCCAAGCTCGAGGCCACCCTGCACCGCACGCCGACCGACGACGAGGTCGCCGCCGACCTCGAGATGACCGACGAGGAGTTCCAGACCGCCCTGCGCAAGATCTCCTTCGTGGGCGTGGTCGCCCTCGACGAGGTGTTCCGGGGCGGCGACCGGTCGGACCGATCGACCCTCGGTGAGACCCTGCCCGACGCCACGGCGGGGCCGATGGACACCTACGAGGTCAAAGAGACCAAGGAGGCCCTCATCCGGGCGGTCGGCCAGATGGGGGAGCGGGAGAAGACGGTCCTCACGCTCTACTACTACGAAGGCCTGACGCTGGCGGAGATCGGGGAGATCCTGGGCGTCACCGAGAGCCGGGTGTGCCAGATCCACACCAAGGCGGTCCTCCAGCTCCGCGCCAAGCTGGCCGACCGGCCCGAGGGTGCCGGTCGCAAGGCGGCCCCGGCGACGGCCCGCGCCGCCGGCTGAGCCCTCCGGCGCCGCACCGAGTGGAGGACGTGCGCCCCGCGCAGTAGCATGGCACGGCCCTGCCGTCCGGCCGGGCCTCCGGAGCAGTCCATCCATGCACCTGATCGCGTCCACGGTCGCCCCGCCAGGCGGGGCGCTGCGGTCGGGGAAGTCCAACCGTCACAAGGAGCAGGAACATGGCCGTCGTCACGATGAAGCAACTGCTGGGCGCGGGCGTCCACTTCGGGCACCAGACCCGCAGGTGGAACCCCAAGATGCGACGGTTCATCCTGGGTGAGCGGAACGGGATCTACCTGATCGACCTCCGCCAGACCCTGAAGGGCATCGAGGAGTCCTACGCCTACGTGCGGGACCTCGTGGCCGGAGGCGGGACCGTCCTGTTCGTGGGCACGAAGAAGCAGACCCAGGGCCCGGTGGCGACGTACGCCGACGCCTGCGGCATGCCCTACGTCAACGAGCGCTGGCTCGGCGGCATGCTCACCAACTTCCAGACGGTCTCGACCCGTGTGAAGCGCATGAAGGAGTTCGAGGCCATGCAGCGGGCCGGCGACTTCGACGCCATGCCCAAGAAGGAGGCCCTGCGCCACACCCGCGAGCTCGAGAAGCTCCAGCGCAACCTGGGTGGCATCCGCGGTCTCGATGCCCTCCCCGACGCCATCTTCGTCATCGACACGAAGAAGGAGCACATCGCCGTCACCGAGGCGAACAAGCTCGGCCTTCCGGTGGTCGCCGTGGTCGACACCAACTGCGACCCCGACGTGATCACCCACGTGATCCCGGGCAACGACGACGCCATCCGGTCCGGCTCGCTCCTCTGCCGGGTCATCGCCGACGCGGTGACCGAGGGGCGGTTCATCGCCCAGCAGCGCCCGGCCGCCGCTCCCGCAGCGCCCGCCGCCGCAACCGCAGCGCCCGCCGCCGCACCACCGGGTGTCCCGGCCGCGACTCCTGCGCCGGAAGGCGAGGCGGTCCCCGAGGCGGACGCCGGGGCCCCCGCGGGCTCCGTCCCGGCCACCGACGCTCCCGCACCTGCCACCGAGCCGGCTCCCGACCCCACCACGCCGGCCGCCGAGGCCCTTCCGGCGGCGCCGACCGAGGAGGGCTGAACCATGTCCGCCTTCTCCGCCAAGGACGTCCAGAAGCTGCGCCAACTGACCGGTGTCGGCATGCTCGACGCCAAGCGTGCCCTCGAGGCGAACGACGGTGACATGGACACCGCGGTGACCTGGCTACGCGAGCAGGGATTGGCCAGCCAGGCCAAGCGGGCCGACCGCGAGGCGTCCGAGGGGGCGGTGGCGGTCGGCCGGGCCGGCAACGCCGTCTCCATCGTCCAGCTCCGCTCCGAGACCGACTTCGTGGCGAAGTCGCCGGAGTTCGTGGCGCTGGTGGCCGAGCTGGCCGACCTGGTGGCGGCCGAGGGCGGCGAGGCAGTCGAGAAGCGCGCGGCGAGGCTCGACGACATGAGGGTGACCCTGAAGGAGAACATCTCGATCGGTCAGGTGGTCCGCATCGAGGCGCCGGCGGGCGGCGCCGTCGACTCCTACCTGCATCTGCAGGCCGGTCGCGGGGTGAACGCCGTCGTCGTCGCCCTGGACGGTGGGACGGCGGACCTCGCCCACGACGTGGCCGCGCACATCGCCTTCGCCCGACCCAGCTACGTCTCCCGCGGCGACGTGCCCGAGGCCGAGGTGGCCGCCGAGCGCGAGACCGTCGAGCGCATCGCCCGCAACGAGGGCAAGCCCGAGGCCGCCCTCCCGAAGATCGTGGAGGGCCGGCTGGGTGGCTGGTACAAGGAGCGGGTGCTCCTCGACCAGCCCTTCGTGAAGGACGAGAAGCGGACCGTCGCCCAGCTCCTCGGCGATGCCCGGGTGACGGAGTTCGCCCAGGTCGTCGTGGGCGGCTGAGGCGACGGTGGCGGACCGCCCGCGCATCGTCCTCAAGCTCTCGGGAGAGGCCCTGGCCTCGTCGGCGTCGGACGAGACCATCGATGCCGCCGCCGTCGAGCAGCTGGCCCGAGAGATCGCGGCCACCTGCGCCGAATTCGGCACGCAACTGGCGGTCATGGTCGGGGGCGGCAACATCTGGCGGGGCACCACGGGCGCCGGTGCCGGCATGGACCGGGCCACGTCGGACACGATGGGGATGCTCGGCACGGTGATCAACGCCCTGGCTCTCCAGGACGCGCTCGAGCACCACGGCCAGCCGACCCGGGTGCTCTCCGCCGTCCAGATGGTGGAGGTCGCCGAGCCCTACATCCGACGGAGGGCCATCCGTCACCTCGAGAAGGGCAGGGTCGTCGTCTTCGCCGCCGGCATGGGCAACCCGTACTTCACGACCGACACCTCGGCGGCCCTGCGGACCGCGGAGATCGGTGCCGGGCTCCTCTGCAAGGGCACCCACGGCGGCGTCGACGGCGTCTACAGCGCCGACCCCCGTCTCGACCCCGGGGCCACCCGGTACGACGAGATCTCCTTCATGGAGGTCGTGGCCCAGGACCTCCGGGTCATGGACCTCACGGCCATCACCTTCTGCAAGGACAACGGGCTTCCCATCCGCGTCTTCGACCTGATGGTTCCCGGGAACATCCGCAAGGCCCTCGGGGGCGAGCCGATCGGCACCCTCATCCGATGACCCGCCCGTCGAATGAGCAGGTGAGGAGCTCGTCCGGGTGCGTCGCAACCCTGCTGGCTACGCTGGGCCGCTGATGGACGACGAAATGATCGAGCTCGTGGTCTCGGATGCCCGCGAGCACATGGGCAAGGCCGTCGAGCACACGCAGGCCGAGTTCGGGGCCATCCGCACCGGACGGGCCACGCCCGCCCTGGTGGAGCATCTGAAGGTCGACTACTACGGAACGGAGTCGGAGCTGCGCCAGCTCGCCGGCTTCAGCGTTCCCGAGGCCCGGCTGCTCGTCGTGTCGCCCTACGACAAGAGCTCGCTGGGTGCCATCGAGAAGACCCTGCAAGGGTCGGACCTCGGCATCACGCCGTCGAACGACGGCACGGTGATCCGGCTGGCCTTCCCGGTCCCCACCGAGCAGCGCCGGAAGGAGCTGGTGAAGGTGGTCAAGCAGAAGGCCGAAGAGGGCCGGGTCTCGGTCCGCAACCTCCGTCGGACCGCCCGCCAGGAGCTCGAGTCCATGCAGAAGGAGGGTGAGCTCTCGACCGACGAGCTCGAGCGGGTGGAGAAGGACCTGGACAAGCTGACCCAGGACCACGTGGCCGCCATCGACCGACTGCTCACCCACAAGGAGCAGGAGCTCCTCGAGATCTGACCGGCCCGGGGACCGGCCGGTGACGGCCCGGCGCCGAGAGGGCCAGCACCGAGAGGGCCGGCACCGGCCCGATCCTGGAGAAAGCGAACGACGTGGACAACGGCCCGGACCGGGAAGATGAGGACGACCTGACGAGGACCGACACTCCTGCGGTCCCGCAGGAGCCCGCCGGCCCGTCCACCGAACGCGTCCGGATCGTCGGGGCCGAGACAGCCGCCGAGATCACCTCCGAGCTCCCACTGGTCCCACCCGCCCACATCGACCCCGGAGGGGGGGGCTCGGCGACCGTCCGCATCCTGGAGGAGGGGTCGGTCCCCGCCGACGCCGACGCCGCGGCCGACGCCGCGGCCCCGGCCGTTCGGGAGCCCGACGGCGGCCCCGAGTCCGGATCCGCCGGCTCGCCGACGGAACTCCCGCACTGGACCGAGCCCCCCACCGGCCAGGTCCCCGCCGTCCTGGCCCGGGACACGGAGGACACGAGCGCCGGGATCCTCCCGCCGACCTGGCGCGAGGAGGACGCCGACTGGACGGCCCAGGAGGAGGGGTACAACCCGGCCATCTTCAGCGAGGAGGGGACGTCGCTCGGCGCCCTCGACGAGGCCCCCGACGCCGCCGCCTCCGCCGAGCTGCGTCCGTGGGAGTTCGACCTCGGGTCGGTCACCCCCGGCCAGCCCGGACCCCGGGCGGCAGGCCCGACGGGCGAAGGGCACGACGAGCCACCCCCTGCAGCCCCGCCCGAGCCGGCCGACACCGCCTTCCCGGCCGCCCCGCCCGCCGCCGGCTACGGCGCCGCTCCGGTCCCCGGGTCCGGGGAGCCGGACGGCCTGGACCAGCCGGTCCGGCACCGGCCCACCGGCGAACCCCGGGTCGGGAGGGCCCGGCGCAGCGGTCTCCGGCCCGGCAGGGTGCGGGCGAAACGCCCCGACGAGGGCGAAGGCGTCACCGAGGCCCCGCTGGCCGCGGAGCCGCCGGGTGCTTCGGTCACCGAGGTGCCTGGCGCCGGCCGCCGCCGTGGTGGGGTGGCGGGCCTGGCCGCCGCCGACCGGAGCGTGGGGCGGGTGGCCGAGCCCGGCCCGGAGGACCTCCCCGACGGGGACGAGCCGTTCGACCACCCCGAGCCGGCCCGGCGCCGGTCGCGGCACCGGGCCCCGGCCCTCCAGGACCGGCCCAGGTCCTCGAGCGACCGCGGCCCCGAGGCGACGGGCGGGGGGCCGCCGGAGCCGACGCGCCGGTCCAGGGCCGGCCGGCCCGGGCCCGAAGTCGCCGGCGGCACCGGGCTGCGGGTGGGCACGGGGGTGGCGGTGGCCGTGGTCGCCCTGGTGGCCTTCAAGCTCGGGACCGTCACCTCGCTCGTCCTCGCCCTGGTCGTCGTCACCTTCGCCGCCGGTGAGGCGTTCGCCGTGCTCCGGAAGGCGGGCTACCGTCCGGCGACGCTGCTCGGGCTGGTCGGCACCCTGTCGCTCATGATCGGGGCCTACGACAAGGGCGTGGCCGCCCTGCCGCTCGTGTTCGTCCTCATCGTGGCCTTCACCCTGCTCTGGTACCTCTTCGGCGTCGAGCGCGGCTCGCCGGTGGCGGGCACGGCGGCGACCCTCCTCGTCGTCGGGTGGGTGTCGCTGCTCGGCGCCTATGCCGGCCTGCTCCTGTCGCCGTCCACCTTCCCCGACCGGCACGGCGTGGCCTTCCTCCTCGGGGCCATCATCGCCACCGTGGCCAACGACGTGGGGGCCCTGGTCACCGGGCGGTGGGTCGGCAGTCGGGCCCTCGCTCCGAACGTGAGTCCCAACAAGACGTGGGAGGGGCTGGTCGGCGGGGCCCTCGGCTCCATCGTCGTGTCGACCGTCGCCGTGGGGGCCATCCACCCCTGGTCGCCGTCGAGCGGGGCCCTGCTGGGCGTGGTCGTGGCCGTCGTGGCACCGCTCGGTGACCTCTGCGAGTCGCTGCTCAAGCGCGACCTGCGCCTGAAGGACATGGGCACGATGCTGCCCGGTCACGGTGGCGTCCTCGACCGTGTCGACGCCCTGCTCTTCGTCCTCCCCGCCACCTACTACCTGGTGCGTGCGCTCAATATCGGGTGATCTTCGGGCAGGCTAGGGGGATGGATCCCTCCGCCACCGGCCCCGCCGACGCCCGCTGGGCCGTTCCCGGTGGCCCGGTCTCGGTGGCCGTGGTGGGCTCCACCGGTTCGATCGGCACCCAGGCCCTCGACGTGATCGCCGCCGCACCGGACCGTTTCCGGGTGGTCGCGCTCGGGGCCCACCGCTCGGTCGACGCCCTGGTGGCCCAGGCCCTCCGCTTCCGGCCCGGGGTGGTCGCCGTCGGCGACCCGGCGCTCGCCTCCGATCTGGCCCGCCGCCTGCCGGCCGGTACCGAGGTGGTGGCCGGGGCGGACGGGCTGGCCGTGGCGGCGGCCACGGCCGAGGTGGTCGTGAACGGGGTGGTCGGCTTCTCGGGCCTCCGGGTCACCCTGGCCGCCCTCGAGTCCGGTCGCCGGCTGGCCCTGGCCAACAAGGAGTCGATCATCGCCGGAGCGCCGGTCGTGGCCCGGGCGCGGCGGACTCCGGGGGCCGAGGTGCTCCCGGTCGACTCCGAGCACTGCGCGCTCCACCAGTGCCTCCGTGCCGGGCGGCCGTCCGACGTGGCCCGCCTGCTCCTCACCGCCTCCGGCGGGCCCTTCCGCGGCCGGTCCCGCGAGGAGCTGGCCGGCGTGGGGGTGGCCGAGGCGCTGGCCCATCCGACCTGGACGATGGGCCCGAAGATCTCGGTGGACTCCTCCACTCTCATGAACAAAGGGCTCGAGGTCATCGAGGCCCACGAGCTGTTCGGCGTCGGCTACGACGCCATCGACGTGGTGGTCCACCCGCAGTCGGTGGTGCACTCGATGGTCGAGTTCACCGACGGCGCCGTCGTGGCCCAGCTCTCCCGACCCGACATGCGGCTGCCCATCGGCTACGCCCTCGCCTATCCCGAGCGCCTCGAGGTGGCCTATGGGGCGGTGGACTGGCGCCAGCTGGCCCGGCTCGACTTCGAGGAGCCCGACCGGACGGCCTTCCCCTGCCTGGACCTGGCCTTCCGGGCGGGCCGCACCGGTGACCTGGCCCCGGCCTGGCTCAACGCGGCCAACGAGGTTGCCGTGGCCGCCTTCCTCGATGGCCGGATCGCCTGGTCGGCCATCGCCGAGGTGGTGGCCGCCACCCTCGACGACTACGACGCGCCGCCCGGAGGCGAGCGCACCGTCGACGACGTGCTGGCCGCCGACGCCGACGCCCGCCGGCGGGCCGGGACCGTGGTGCGCGAGCGGGCGGCGGCGTGAGCGCCCCCGAGGTGGCTCCCACGTCCGAGGTCCCGGTGTCGGCCGCTGGGCCCGGGGACGTGTCCCCCCGGAGGGCCTTCGTCCGCCTCCTCCTCGGTGTCTCCCTGGTCGTGGCCGCGGCCATGGCCTTCGGCCAGGGCGACCTGCTGCTCGTGGTGGCCTGCCTGGTCGTCATGATCATGGTCCACGAGCTCGGCCACTTCCTGGCGGCCAAGCGCGGCCACATGAAGGTGACGGAGTACTTCCTCGGGTTCGGCCCCCGGCTGTGGTCGTTCCGCCGGGGAGAGACCGAGTACGGCGTGAAGGCCATCCCCCTCGGCGGGTACGTGAAGATCCCGGGGATGACGGGACTGGACGAGGTGGACCCGGACGACGAGCCGCGCACCTACCGGCAGCAGCCCTTCGGCGCCCGCCTCCTCGTGGCCGTGGCCGGCTCGGCCATGCACTTCCTCATGGCCTTCCTGCTCCTGTGGTCGCTCCTCACCTTCGTGGGGCTCCCGAACGGCCACCGGGTCTCGATCCAGGGCACCGCACGCCTGGACGGCCGGCCCGGCCCGGCCCAGACGGCCGGCCTCCTGCCCGGTGACGTCCTCGTCTCGGTGGACGGCCGGCCGGTCGGCGGCGACCCGGCCGCCCTCATCTCGGCGGTGAAGGACCATCCCGGGACCGCCGTCACCCTGGTGGTCGACCGGGGCGGGGCCACCCGCACGGTGGTCGTGGTCCCGGCCGACGGGCGCACGGTCCACGAGGCGGGTGTGGTCGCCCCCGCGGGGGACGCCCCCTTCGGCGTGATCGGGGTCAGCCTGGGCTCGCCGGTGGAGCGGGCCGGGCCGGTGCGCGCCGTGACCACCTCCACCACCGACCTGGTCCGGTTCAGCTGGGCGTCGGTGGTCGGCGTCGCCCACGTCTTCTCGCCCGGGGCCGTGGTCCAGCGGGTGGACCAGGTGACGAGTGCCACCGCCGCCAGCCAGGCGACGGCCAACGGGACGCGGGTCCAGTCCATCGTCGGCGTCGTCCAGACCGCACAGGACGCCGTCCACGCCGGCATCGGTGACCTGCTCGTCATCCTCATCTCGATCAACCTCTTCATCGGGATCTTCAATCTCTTCCCGATGCTGCCGCTCGACGGCGGGCACGTGGCCATCGCCGTGTACGAGCGCATCCGGACCGGCCGCCGCCGGGAGCCCTACCACGCCGACGTGGCCAAGCTCCTGCCCTTCACCTGGGCGATGGTGGCCTTCCTGGGGATCATCTTCGCCACGTCGCTCCTCACCGACCTGCTCCACCCGATGGCCAACCCGTTCGGCTGAACGGCGCCGGCCGTTCCATCGTCACCGAGCCCGCCGGTCCGAGCCCACCGGTCGGGCCCTACCATGGAGGCCATGGCACGCGACCGTGGGACCCTCGCCCGACGCCGCCGCACTCGCCGTATCCAGGTCGGCACGGTGCCGGTCGGCGGGGATGCGCCGGTGACGGTGCAGTCGATGACCACCACCAAGACGGCGGACGCCGAGGCGACCCTCACCCAGATCTACGCCCTGGCCGCGGCCGGGGCCGACCTGGTGCGCTGTACCTGCAACGAGGAGGCGGCCGCCGAGGGGCTGGCCCGCATCATCCCCCGCTCGCCGGTGCCCATCATCGCCGACATCCACTTCCACCACGAGATGGCGCTGGCCGCGCTGGAGGCCGGGGTGCAGGGACTCCGGCTGAACCCCGGGAACCTGCGCAAGGCCCACGAGATCAAGCTGGTGGCCTCCGAGGCGAAGGACCGTGGCGTACCCATTCGCATCGGGGTCAACGCCGGCTCGCTCCACCCCGACCTCTACAAGCGGTTCGGCGGGGCCACACCCGAGGCCCTCGTCGAGTCGGCCCGGATGGAGCTCGCCTACTTCGCCGACGTCGGGTTCGAGGACGTGAAGATCTCGGTGAAGGCGTCCTCGGTCCCCCTCATGATCGAGTCCTACCGGCTCGCCTCCGAGACGTTCGACCACCCGCTCCACCTCGGAGTGACCGAGGCGGGCCCGCCGCCCGCCGGTCTCATCAAGGGCACCGCCGGTATCGCCACCCTGCTGGCCGAGGGGATCGGGGACACCATCCGGTACTCGCTCACGGCCGACCCGGTCGAGGAGGCCCGTGCCGGCCGCCGGCTGCTCGAGGCGCTCGGCCTGCGCGAGCGCAAGGGCCTCGACCTCATCGCCTGCCCGAGCTGCGGCCGGGCGGAGGTCGACGTCATCGCCGTGGCCGCCGCCGTCCAGGAAGCGCTCGAGTCCCGCCACCTGCCCATCCAGGTGGCGGTGATGGGCTGCGTGGTCAACGGGCCCGGGGAGGCCCGTGAGGCCGATCTGGGCATCGCCGCCGGGCGCCGCAAGGGCCACCTGTTCATCAGGGGAAAGATCGTCCGGGTGGTCCCCGAGGAGGACATGGTGGCCGAACTGGTGGCCGAGGCCGAGCGGCTCGTGGCCGAGGGGGTCGACGCCCGGTTGGCCGCGGCCGACGAGGGGGCCGAGGCCGCGGCCGCCGCCGACCGGCGCGACCTCCTCCAGGCCAAGGGGACCGACGCCAACGCCTCCGAGGCGAAGGTGGCGCTCATCCGCAAGCGGTTCGGCGGGGACACCGCTTCGGACTGACCCCGGCGCCGGGGCGGGGCCGGCCGGACCCGCCGGCGGCGGGTGGGCCGGAAAGTAGGCTCTCCGCCCATGCGCATGTCCCGCCTCCTGGTCCGGACCCTCCGCGAGGCGCCAGCCGACGCCGAGGTGGTGAGCCACCAATTGCTCGTGCGGGGTGGCTACATCCGCCGGCTGGCCTCGGGCGTCTACTCGTTCCTGCCCCTCGGCCTGCGGGTGCTCCATCGCATCGAGGGCGTCATCCGCAGCGAGCTCGACCGGGCCGGCTGCCAGGAGCTGCTGCTGCCGGCCCTCCACCCCGTCGAGCTCTGGGAGCAGAGCGGGCGTGCCGCCCTCTTCGGGAGCGACGTCCTGCCCGCCCTGACCGTCGAGGGCCGGGGCGGCACCTTCGTGCTCGGGCCGACCCACGAGGAGGTCGTGACCGTCACCGTCGGCGCCGAGGTCGAGTCGTACCGGCAGCTGCCCGTCACCGTCTACCAGATCCAGGTCAAGTTCCGGGACGAGGCCCGACCCCGCTTCGGGCTGCTGCGGACCCGCGAGCTCATCATGGCCGACGCCTACTCCTTCGACGCCGACAAGACGGCCATGCAGGCGTCGTACCGCACGGTCTACGACGCCTACCTGCGCATCTTCGAGCGGCTGTCGCTCGACGCCTCGCCCGTCGAGGCCGAGTCGGGCGCCATCGGCGGCGACGTCAACCACGAGTTCATGGTGCCCTCGGCGGTGGGGGAGGACCACTTCGTACGCTGCCCGGGCTGCGGGTACGCGGCCAACGTGGAGGCGGCCACCCGGGGCGGCGACGCCCCGGCGCCGGGCCCACCGCCCGACGACGCGCCGCCCGCCGTCGAGCACCACACCCCCGGCCGGCCCGGGATCGAGGACGTGGTCGACTTCTTCGACGACCCGGCCGTTCGCCCCGGCGACCTCCTGAAGAGCCTGGCCGTCTTCGACGAGGACCAGCGGGAGGTCCTCCTCCTGGTGGCCGGCGACCGCGAGGCCCGGCTGCCCTCGGGCTGGCGGCTGATGGAGGACGAGGACTTCGTCGACCATCGATCGCTGGTCAAGGGGTACATCGGCCCCACCGGCCAGCAGGCCCACGGGGTGCTCGTCGTGGCCGACGTGGGGGTCGGCCGCCCCGGTCCCTGGGTCACGGGGGCCAACCGGGCCGATCACCACCTGAGCGGGGTCCTGCTCGGTCGCGACTTCACCGTCGACCGGTGGGGCTCGTTCGCCCAGGTGGTCACCGGCGACCCCTGTCCCCGGTGCGGCTCGGCGGTCGAGCTGGTGCGCGCCGTCGAGGCCGCCCACACCTTCCAGCTCGGGACCAAGTACTCCGACGTGATGGCCGGTGGCACCTACGTGACCGAGGACGGGGGCGAGGCGGCCTTCTCCATGGGCTGCTACGGGATGGGGGTGAGCCGCCTCCTTTCGGTGGTGGCCGAGGAGCACCACGACGAGCGAGGTCTGGCCTGGCCCGAGGACCTCGCCCCCTACCCGGTCCACCTGGTGTCGCTGGGCCCCGGGCGGGCGCCCGAGGTGGCCGCCGCCGCCGACGCCCTCTACCACCGCCTGATGGCCTCGGGGGTGGAGGTCCTCTACGACGACCGGGACGTGTCGCCCGGGGTGAAGTTCGCCGACGCCGACCTCCTGGGCATGCCGGTCCGCCTCCTGGTCGGGGCGAAGGGGCTGGCCCGAGGGGTGCTCGAACGGCGGTCGCGGGCCACCGGGGAGGAGCGCGAGGTCCCCCTCGACGCCCCGGTGGCGTCCGTCCTCGCCCCGTGACGGCGGCCCGGTCCGTCCCCCACGGGAGCCCGCGAATGTGCACGTCAGGGCCGTCACACGGCGACCCGGCGCTGCTATACTTCCCAACCTGCCGTTCGGTTGGGGTGAAGGGACGCTGACGCAGCGTGGGCGGACAGCCCACGCTTTTTGTTTGGTCACACGGCCCCCGCCGAGGGCAGGGACGCGCCGGCGCCCACGGGCCGCCGGGCCAGGACGACGCACGCACGACGCACGCACCGACGACGGTCACGACAAGGGGAAGGAGGCAGCGCAGATGGTCGAGGATCTCTCCGCAGCGCTCCACCCGGTGATCGAGGCTGCCGGCCTCGAGCTGGTCGACGTCGAGCTGCGCTCGGGCGTCCTCCAGGTGACGGTGGACCGAGCGGGCGGGGTCGACCTCGCCGCGCTGACCGAGGCCAACCGGGCCGTGTCGGCCGTCCTCGACGAGCTCGATCCTCTCCCGGGCCGGTACTCGCTGGAGGTCTCGAGCCCCGGGCTCGAGCGGCCACTGCGTACCCCCTCCCACTTCGCCCGGGCCGTCGGCTCCACGGTGACGGTCAAGACCCGCCCCCAGGTGCCCGGCGAGCGCCGCCTGCGGGGCACGCTGCGGAGCGCCGACGACGAGGGATTCGAACTGGCGGTGGAGGGCGTCGAGGTGCCGGTCCGTCTGGCCTACGGCGACATCGACAAGGCGCGGACGGTCTTCGAGTGGGGCGGTGGCCAGGCGGGAGCCGGGTCCGGGGGTCGGGCCGCGGACAAGACGGAGAAGAGGAAGCAGGTCGCCACCCCATGAGCAAGACGAACTTCGAGTTCCTCGATGCGCTCGGTCAGATCGCCCGGGACAAGGGCATCTCCGTGGAGACGCTGCTCGACGCCCTGGCCAACGCCCTCGTGGCCGCGTACAAGCGCCGTCCGGACGCGGCGGAGGAGGCGGTCGTCACCATCGACCCCGACTCGGGGGAGATCCGGGTCTACGGCCAGGAGCTCGACGACGACGGCAACGTCGTGCGCGAGTGGGACGACACGCCCGACGATTTTGGTCGGATCGCCGCGCAGACGGCCAAGCAGGTCATCCTCCAGCGTATCCGCGAGGTCGAACGCGACCTCAAGTACGAGGAGTACGCCGGCCGGGAGGGCGACATCGTGACCGGCATCGTCCAACAGACCGACAACCGCTACACCCTGCTCGACCTGGGCAAGGTCGAGGCGCTGCTGCCCCAGGCCGAGCAGGTCTCCTACGAGCGCTACGAGCACGGCGCCCGGCTCAAGGCCTACATCGTCGAGGTCCGCAAGACCACCAAGGGACCCCAGATCGTGGTCAGCCGGAGTCACCCCGGGCTCATCAAGCGCCTCTTCGAGCTCGAGGTCCCCGAGATCTCCTCCGGCGCGGTCGAGATCAAGGCCTGCGCCCGCGAGCCCGGCCACCGAACGAAGATCGCCGTCTGGTCGAACGACTCCAACGTCGACCCGGTGGGCGCGTGCGTGGGTGCCCGCGGGTCCCGGGTCCGCATGGTGACCAACGAGCTCCGCGGCGAGCGCGTCGACGTCGTCCCCTTCTCGGACGATCCGATCGAGCTCATCCAGTCGGCCCTGGCTCCCGCCCGGGTGCGCGAGGTGCGCCTCGACGACGAGACGGGCACGGCCACGGTCATCGTGAGCGACTACCAGCTCTCGCTGGCCATCGGCAAGGAGGGGCAGAACGCCCGACTCGCCGCCCGGCTGACCGGCTGGCGCATCGACATCAAGAGCGAGTCCCAGCTGGCCGAGGAGGAGTCGGGCTACGCCGGCGAGGAGTGGGCCGAGGGCGAGTGGGTCGAGAACGAGGCCGGAGAGATGGTCTGGCAGCCGGCCGAGGGCGGCACGGCCGTGTCGGCGTCCGAGTGGACCCAGGCCGCGGACGCCGGGGACGGTGGGGTGGTGGGCGAGCCGGCGGACGGGGGGGCCTCCGCCCCGACCGGCGCCGACGGCGCGGGCGCCGGTGCCACGGTCGAGGCCACCGCCGAGGACCAGGCCGGGGAGGAGCAGGCATAGGCCCGCAGCGGACCTGCGTCGGTTGCCGGCGGACGGGGCCGACGGACGGACTCGTCCGGGTGGTCCGCCGGGCGGACGGGTCCCTGGCCGTCGGTCGGACGCTCCCGGGCCGAGGGGCGTGGCTCTGCCGGGACGCCCCCGGCTGCCTCGAGCGGGCCGAGCGTCGGCGTGCGCTCGGACGGGCGCTGCGGGGCCCGGTGGCCGACCGGGCCGTCGGGGACCTGCGCCGGCTGCTCGGGTACCCCGACGGCGTTCCGGTGCCGGGCTCGGAGGATGGGGTGCCGTGATGTGCGAGGATGGAAGTGCGTATGTGCCCTCCGGCACGTACGACGTCGAAGGAAGGGCAGTAACCGCCGTTGCCGAAGAAGATCCGGGTATACGAGCTCGCTCATGAGCTCGGCCTGACCAACAAGGAGGCCTTGGACCTCTGCCTGTCCCTGGGGATGGGTGTGAAGAGCCACTCGTCGTCCATCGAGGACGCGCAGGCCGATCGCGCCCGACGCAAGGCGGACCGGGAAGGCCTGCGCCGGGCGGTCCAGCCCGAGGAGCCGGCCGCACCGGCCAAGAAGGCCGCGTCCAAGAAGGCGCCGGTGGCGGCCAAGGCCGCCGCGCCGGCAGTGGCGTCGGGCGAGTCCGACGGGCCGGCCTCCGGCCCACCGGCCAAGCGCCCCGGCACCCGCCTGGTCACGAGCCGACCGGCCTCTGAGCAGCCCTCCGT
>DAHVAJ010000121.1 GCA_027314705.1 Acidimicrobiaceae bacterium | reverse complement strand
CGGGCGTTGACCGAGACGGTCGGACGTCCCCGAGGCGGAGGCGGTTGGCGATGTCGTTGCGTATACGAAGTGCATTGGGCGCGGCCGTTGCCGCGGCCACCGTGACGGGGCTCATGGTGGCGGCGCCGGTGGCGCGGGCCGACACGACGGCCGGCACCACGGTCCGGGTGAGCAACAACAGCGGGACCGACGGGGGCCGCGAGCAGGGGGTGATCAGTTCCGACGGCCGCTACGTGGCCTTCATCGGTCGGAACAGGGCCAGCCAGGGTGTGTACGTGGTCGACCGCCTGGCCGGCACCACCCAGCGCGTCTCCAACGCCCTCGACCAGCACCCGGCCATCAGCCCGGACGGCCGCGACGTGGCCTACGCCGTCTACGGCAGCAACCGGAGCATCTATCTGTTCGACCGGGTCACGGGCACGACCACCATGGTGAGTGTCAACTCTGACGGGAGCCCGGCCGCCGGCATCTCCGACTACCCGTCGGTGAGCGCGAACGGCCGCTACGTGGCCTTCCAGACCACGGCCCAGGGACTGGGCGGCACCCCGGCGGCGACCGGGGGCTCACCGTCGCAGATCTACGTCTACGACACGACCACCGGGGTCATGACCCCGGTGAGCGCGACGACGTCCGGCGGCACCACCACGCTGGGCAACGCCAACTCGGTGCTGCCGGCCATCACGCCGGACGGGCACGACGTGGTCTTCGCGTCGGCCGCCTCCAACCTGGTGGCGACCACGGTGCCGGCCGTGCAGCAGATCTACGTGCACGACATGACCACCGGCACCAACACCCTCGTGAGCGTGGACAGCAACGGCGTGCCCGGTGACGGGGCCAGTGCGGGGACCTACGGCCCGTCCATCAGCGCCTCGGGGAACCTGGTGGCCTTCGAGTCCGACGCCACCAACCTGGTGGCGGGTGACACGAACGGCCAGCGCGACGCCTTCGTCCACGAGCTCTCCACGGGCACCACCACCCGGGTGAGCCTCGATGCCGGTGGCGCGCAGGTGACGGCACCGGCCATGGAGTTCACGGCGAGCCCCGTGGCCGGGGCCAACCCCCAACTCAGCGGCGACGGGCAGTACGTGGCCTTCGAGAGCAACGCCGCCCTGACCCCGGACGACACCAACGGCGTCCTGGACGTCTACGAGCGCAACCTGGCCACGGGCGCCCTCACCCGGGTGAGCGTGCCCGTGGCCGGGGGCACCGAGGCCAGCGGCACGAGGACCGACGGCAAGACCGGGGCGACGGTGGACCAGGTCAACGGGTCGGACGACAACATCAACTACGACGGGCGCTACGTCTCCTTCCTGTCCAACGGCGACCTGGCCGCCGACCGGCCGATCAGCACCGAGGGCGCCACGACCGGGGTGAGCACCGAGGGGGCCGTCTTCGTCCGGACCACCAACCTCCCGGCGGTGACGTCGGTGAGCCCGACGGCCCTGGGCCGGGGGCGCACCGCCCAGACGGTCACCATCACCGGTTCCAACTTCACCAGCCCGACGGTCCCCGGCGACCTGGTGGTCTCCCTGGGGTCGGGCATCACGACGACCAGCGTGACCTGGGTTTCGTCCACCCAGCTCACCGCCGTGGTGGACGTCTCGCCGACCACCTCGACCGGCACCCGGGACGTGGTGGTCACCAACCCGGGGAGTGACTCGGCCACCCTCGCCGCGTCGGTGACCGTCGTGCCGAGGGGTACCGGCTACCGGATGGCTGCGTCCGACGGCGGCGTCTTCGACTTCGGCGACTCGGTGCACGCCGGATCCATGGGCGGCGTGCCGCTCAACGCCCCGGTCGTGGAGTTGGACGACACGCCGAGCGGCAACGGCTACTGGCTGGTGGCGTCCGACGGAGGCGTCTTCTCCTTCGGGGACGCCGCCTTCCACGGCTCGATGGGAGGCCAGACCCTCAACCAGCCCATCGTGGCGATGGCGGCCACCCGGGACGGCGCCGGGTACTGGCTGCTCGGTGCGGACGGCGGCATCTTCGCCTTCGGCGACGCCCCCTACTACGGCTCGCTCGGAGCCAACCACCTCGGCGTGCGCATGGTCGGCATCGCCACCACCCTGGACGGTCACGGGTACTGGCTGGCCGCGTCCGACGGCGAGGTCTTCGGGCTCGGGGACGCCAACGTCTTCGGAACGGCCGAGGGGTTCGCCCTCAAGGCGCCCATCGTGGGCATCGCGGCCACTCCCGACCAGGCCGGCTACTGGCTGCTCGGTGCCGACGGCGGGGTCTTCGCCTTCGGCGACGCCGCCTACCTGGGCTCGATGGGCGGGGCGACGCTCAACCAGCCCATGGTGGCCATGGTGGGCGACTGATGCGCCGCAGCGGCCCGCCGGTGCGGCCCTCTTCACCCCCGGCGCCGGGCAGGCGCCGGGGGTGGCTCCGGCGAGACGGCCGACTGGCGGCGGCCTCGGCCACCGGGGCGGTCGTGGTCCTCCTCGCCGCCTGCGGTGGCGGGACCACGGCCACCACCACCCCGTCGACGGTCCGGTCCACCACCACCTCGACGGGAACCGCCGGTTCCACGCCGCCGGCGCCGTCCGGAACCACGGCCCCGGTGAGCAGCACCGTGGCCGGCGCGCTGACCACGGCGCTGCGGGCCGAACGGGAGACGGAGGCCACCTACGCCAACGTGCTGGCCCGGCTCGGGCAGATCACGCCGTTCGTGAACGTGCACGAGGCGGAGACCCAGCACGTCGCCACCCTCGAACTGGCGGCCAAGAACGCCCAGGTGCCGCTCCCGGCCGGGACGGCCGCCGGGCTGCCGTCGCCGTCCACCCGGACGGCCGCCTGCATGCTCGGGGTCAGCGTCGAGCAGGGGATGATCGCCCTCTACAACCAGCTGCTCCCCCAGGTGACGTCGTCCGCCGCGGTCACCCAGGTCTTCACCAACCTGCAGACCGCGTCCCGCGACGAACACCTCCCCGCCTTCCAGCACTGCATCTGAGTCCGC
>DAHVAJ010000120.1 GCA_027314705.1 Acidimicrobiaceae bacterium | reverse complement strand
CCACTCGGATCCCTGGTCGAACGTGATCGAGCGCAGGAGATGAGCAGGGATCTGGTCGAGGCCGACGACCAGTCCGGCGAGCATCGCCTCACCCGCGTAGCCCTCGGGCATGGTGACCGGGATCGAGTACCTCGTCACCCGGTATTTGGATAGCGGGGCGTGACCGGTCCTTCATCGGCGTATGAGCCGTGACGGAGGTGAGGAGTTCAGGCGAAGAGGCTGACGGCACCGGGGTCGGGTGCCCGGGCCAGCCGGATGAGGAAGTCGATCGGGTCGATGCCCTGCTGGGCGGCGGTGCGGAGGGCGCTCATGATCCGGCCCTGGGTGGCGGCCCCTCGCCAGGCCCGGTTGCCTCCCCACACCTTGCGGTTCACGACGGCGGGCCGGATGGCCTGTTCGCCCCGCCAGTTCGTGGCGTCGACGCCGGGGTTGCCGAGGAAGGTGAAGAGGGCGTCGGCCTCGGTCGTCAGGTGCTTAACCAGCCGTCGGTTCGCGTCGTGGGGCTGGGCGGCTTCCCCGAGCAGCTCAATCCGTTCGGCGAGGTCGCAGGCGACGGCCCTGCGCTTGCGCGCAGAGAGCTCGCGGGCGTCGAGGGCGGCGAGGAGGATCTCCTTCACCTCGCGGGGCGTGCCCCTCGCCCAGGCCGGCAGGTCCGCTTCCATCTCGACGCACCGGCGGAGGAGATGGGCGATGCAGGTCTGGTGAGCGGCGTGCTCGTAGCTGCGGTAGACGACCCAGCCGTCCCGCACGAGCGTGCCCGAGTACGCCTCGGAGAGGAGCTGGGTCGCCGCGTCGAACCCCCGCCCCTCGGCCATGTTGTAGGCCGTCGCCTCCTTGGAGGTCGCCGCCCACAGCCAGGCACCACTGCCCCCGACCCGCCAGCCGGTCTCGTCCATCACCACCATGTCGGCGTCGTTGAGCCTCGCCACGATCTCCTCGTGGGCCGGCACGAGATCGCCGCCCGTCGCCTGGGCGCTCTGCGACAGCGCACCGGCGGTGACGGGCACCCCGAGGTGCGAGAGCACGGCCGAGGTCTTCGCGAAGCTGAGCCCGAGTGCGTAGTGCAGCCACGTGGCGAGGCTCCGGGCATGGGGGCCGATCTGGCTGGCGGCAGCCCCGAGGGCATCGGAGGTCTGCTCGGGATGGCGACCCTGGACCCGCTTCCTGCACGACCGGCACCGACCGATCCCGACGGTGAAGCGGGTGACGACCGGGCGGGCGTCGGGCAGCTCGCAGAGGAACTGCTCGGCGTCCCGTTCGAAGACGACCTCCCCGCCACAGTCCGGGCAGCAGGACGGCACGGAAGCCTGAAGCTCCCGGTCGATCGGACCGACCGGTGCGGCACGGTGACCGTGACGACCGTGGTTCTTCCCCGGACGCCGGCCCGGGAGGGCCGGCTCCTCTGCCGGGTCGCCCTTCGAGAACGGTGCCGCCTGGCGCTTCCCCGAACGCCGGCTGTCCTCCAGGAGCTTCTCCAGCTCGGCGATCCGCGCGTCACGGCTGGCGAGCGATCCGATGAGCTCGGAGATCCGGGCTTCCAGGCGGACGACCGCTGCCGTCAGCTCGGCGATCGAGCCGGTGTCACCACGTGGAGAGGGATCGCGCGTCGGAATTCCCCACGGTACGCGCGGTCCCCAGCGAGGGGGTGGACCCCGCTATCCAAGTACCCTCGGGATTCGGAACTACGGGCATCTCGACCACATCAAGCAGGATGAAGTGACCCATGTCTGGCTCCTGCGGTGCCCCCCCGGAGGAATAGTCAAGAGTTGTGGATCGGCCCGACCCGCTGATCACGCGGCGACCTCCCGGTCCTGCGTCTCGCTTTCGACCAGCACCCCCTTCCGGAACGTCGCGCCGGCCCGCACGAGCGCTACGAGATGGGCTCCGTTGACGTAGCGCCAGCGGTCCTCGGCGGCCTCGATCAGCTTGAAGGCCATGGCGAGCCCGGCGGCTCGAGATCCCGGCCCCTTCGTGACCTTCGTCCTGAGCCTGACCGTCGAGAAGGTCGATTCGATGGGGTTCGAGGTCTTCAGGTGCAGCCAGTGCTCGGCCGGGTAGTCGTAGAAGCGGAGCAGGACCTCGAGGTCGCAGGCGAGCTTGTCGGCAGCCTTCGGCCACTTGGGCCGGAACTCTGTCGCGGATCGCGGAAATTCCCCACTGCCGATCACCGAAATTCCCCAGTTGCCCGTGACCTCGGTGAGCCGGTTGCAGTGTAGGTCAGTCCCTGGCGCTCACCCCCTTGGGGTCATGGGCACGGGCATGGTCGGCCAGAT
>DAHVAJ010000119.1 GCA_027314705.1 Acidimicrobiaceae bacterium | reverse complement strand
ACACGCTCGTCCTGGACGCGGGGGACGGACCGGCGGCGACGCCCGGCCCGGCCGGGCCGCACCGGCACCGGCACCGGCTCCGGCGGTCCCACCGGTCGTGCCCCGACCCGCCGCGGTCGCCGACCGCACCGAGGAGGCGGTCGCCGCCACCAACCGCCGGCGGGCCGCGCTGCTGTGCCTGGTCCCCGGTGGCGGGGTCGGTGTCGCGCTCCTGGTGGCGCTGTCCGTGATCGGCCAGCCGTTGGTCGGGGTGGCCGCCCTGGTGGTGGCCACCGCGGCCGGGGCCGCCTGGGTGTGGCGCGCCGCGCCGGCGATGGTGCTGCGCTCCCTCGGGGCCCGGCCGAGCAGCGAGGAGGAGCACCCGCGCCTGCACAACCTGGTGGACGGGTTGTGCGCCACCATGGGCCTCGAGCGACCCGCGCTCCACGTGGTGGCCAGCGGGGTCCCCAACGCCCTCGCCCTCGGGCGGGATCCGCGGCGCGCCACCGTGATCGTGACCAGTGGGCTGCTCGAGGGCCTGGGCCTCGTCGAGCTCGAAGGGGTCCTGGCCCACGAGCTCGTGCACGTCAAGCGCCAGGACACGGTCCTGGCCGGGGTGGCGGTGGTCGTCACCGTTCCCTGGTCGCTGGTACGGGGCGCGGCCGCCGGGGCCGAGACCGTCCACCGCCTGGTGGGGCCGGGCCGGGAGTTCTCGGCCGATCGCCGGGCCGCCGCGGTGGTGCGCTACCCGTCGGGGCTCGGCTCGGCCCTCGGGGCCATGGCGGGGCGCGACCCCGCCGGGGGCGCGGACCGGGGCGCCGACCGGGCGGACGCATGGCCGCCGGGTGCCGCCCGGACGGCGGCCCTCACCCGGTGGTTGTGGGTGGACCCCCTGGCCGGCGGGACCCCCGGCTCGCTCGAGGGCGACCTCGACGACACGCGGGTACGGGCCGCGGCCCTGGCCCTGGACTGAGCAGGGCCGCCCCGGTCAGTCGGCGGCCGGGCAGGGCTCGGGGGCGCCCTCGCACGCCGTCCCGAGATCGAGGTTGCGGGCCAGGACGTGGTCGCGCATGCGGCGCAGGAGGGCCTCGAGCTGGGCCTCCTCCTCCACGGAGTAGACCTCGTCGAGCAGCGCGTCGATCTGGGCGACGTGCCCGGGGATGAGCCGGTCCATCGTGGCCCGCCCCTCGGGGGTGAGCTGGGCGAACGAGCCGCGGCGGTCCTCGGGGCAGGTCCGCCGGCTCACCAGGCCCTGCCCCTGGAGGCGGTCGACGGCCCGCGTCAGGCCGCTCGGGGTGAGGGAGGTCTGGGCGGCCAGCTCGCTCATGCGCAGCTCGTTCCCGGGGGTCCGGGCCAGGCGGATGAGGACGTCGAAGGACTGGCCGCCGGGGCCGGACTCCTCCAGCTGGCGGTGGAAGAGGCGCCGGAGGCCGGCCGAGGTCTCGAAGAGGAGGCCCACGGTGGTGAGGCGGGCGTCGTCGCCGTCCGGGGTCGCACCGTTGTGTGCCATCCCTGCAGGATACCGTCCCGGTCGGGTAGTTGCGAACGCAAGTAGCCGTGCTATAGTTGAGTACGCAACCAACTCGAGCGCCGGCGCCGACGTGGCCCGGACCCACCAGGAGGATGACCATGGCAGACACCACAACGACCAGCCGCACCGTGAACGGTGTCGAGTACCCGGCGGTCGGGACCTACGCCCTCGACCCGAGCCACACCCGCCTGGGCTTCGCCGCTCGCCACATGGCCGTCTCGAAGGTGCGCGGGCAGTTCACCGAGTTCGGGGGCACCCTCGAGCTGGCCGAGGACCCGGCCGACTCGAAGGTCTCGGTGACCATCCAGCCCGGCAGCGTCGACACCCGGGACGAGACTCGCGACAACCACCTGCGGACCAACGACTTCTTCGACGTCGAGACCCATCCGACCTGGACCTTCGTGAGCACGGCCATCCGGCCGGTGAACGCCACCGAGTGGAAGGTCGACGGCGACCTGACCATCCGCGGCGTCACCAGGCCGGTCACCCTGGACGCCACCCTGGAGGGCGTCGTGCAGGACCCCTACGGCAACCATCGGGTCGGCTTCAGCGCCACCACCTCGATCGACCGTGACGAGTTCGGCGTGTCCTTCCACGCGGTGATGGAGGCCGGGGGCCTGGTCGTGGGCAAGAAGGTCGACATCGAGATCGAGGCCGAGGCCACCCTGCAGGCCTGAACCGCGGCCGCCGACCTGCGGCCGTCCCCCCGGGGGCGGCCGCAGGCGCGCGCCGGCCCGCCCCGCAGGCCTCCCGGCGCGCCGGTCCGGGGCGAGCGCACGTGGACCCGCAGGTAGGATGGGGTCCATGACCGACGCTGCCCGGCCCGACCGTCCCACCGGTACCTTCACCGTCAAGCGCGGACTGGCCGAGATGCTCCGGGGCGGGGTCATCATGGACGTCGTCGACGCCGAGCAGGCCAAGGTGGCCGAGGACGCCGGTGCGGTCGCCGTGATGGCCCTCGAGCGGGTGCCCGCCGACATCCGGCGCGACGGCGGCGTGGCCCGCATGAGCGACCCCGCCCTCATCGAGGGGATCAAGGCGGCGGTGACCGTCCCGGTCATGGCCAAGGCCCGGATCGGCCACTTCGCCGAGGCCCAGGTGCTCGCCTCCCTCGGGGTCGACTTCGTCGACGAGAGCGAGGTCCTCACCCCGGCCGACGAGGCCCACCACATCGACAAGTGGGCCTTCGAGGTGCCGTTCGTCTGCGGAGCCACCAACCTGGGCGAGGCCCTGCGCCGCATCGCCGAGGGCGCGGCCATGATCCGTTCCAAGGGCGAGGCCGGGACCGGCAACATCGTCGAGGCCGTGCGCCACCTGCGCTCCATCCTCGGCGACCTCCGCCGCATCACCACCGCCGACGCCACCGAGCGCTACGCCTGGGCGAAGGAGCTGCAGGCCCCGGTGGGGCTGGTCCAGGAGATCGCCGAGACGGGCCGTCTGCCGGTGCCCCTGTTCTGCGCCGGCGGCATCGCCACCCCGGCCGACGCGTCGCTCGTCATGCAGCTCGGGGCCGAGGCCGTCTTCGTGGGCTCGGGCATCTTCAAGAGCTCGGACCCGGGCCGGATGGCCGGCGCCATCGTCGAGGCCACCGCCCACTTCACCGACGCCGGTCTGGTGGCCAAGGTCTCCACCGGGCTGGGCCAGGCCATGGCCGGCCAGGAGATCGGGACCCTCGGGGTGCACCTGGCCGACCGTGGCTGGTGACCGGGCCCCGGTGCGGCAGGGACCGCACCGGTGACGATCGGGCTCCTCGCCCTCCAGGGTGACGTCCGAGAGCACGCCGCCGCCTTCGCCGATCTCGGCGAGTCCGTCCGTGCCGTCCGGTCCCCGGCCGACCTCCCGGGCCTGGCCGGCCTGGTCGTCCCCGGCGGCGAGTCGACCACCCTCTCGCTCCTGCTCGGATCGTCGGGGCTCTTCGAGCCCCTGGCCGAGCTGCTCGTCGGCGGCCTGCCGGTCCTCGGGACCTGCGCCGGGATGATCCTCCTGGCCGGCGAGGTCCTCGACGGACGGTCCGACCAGCGACGCTTCGGCGTGGTCGACGTGACGGTCCGCCGCAACGGCTACGGCCGCCAGCTGGCCTCCTTCGAGTCGGAGCTGGACGTGCCGGTCCTGGGCGGCGGGCCCCTGCCCGCCGTCTTCATCCGGGCCCCGGTGGTGGAGGCGGTCGGGGCCGGCGTCGAGGTGCTGGCCACGCTGCCCGGCGACGGGGCGCGTGCCGTGGCGTGCCGACAGGGTCGGGTGCTGGTGACCGCCTTCCACCCCGAGTTGACCCCGGACCGTAGGCTGCACCGGTTGTTCGTGGAGATGACGAAAGAGGAGAGACGGTAGGGGATGTCGGGACACTCCAAGTGGGCGACGACCAAGTACCGCAAGGGAGCCCAGGACGCGGCCCGGGCCAAGGTCTTCGCCAAGCTCATCCGCCAGATCGAGGTGGCGGCCCGCGAGGGCGGCAGTGACCTGTCGTCCAACGCCAGCCTGCGGACCATGTACGCCAAGGCGCGCGACTCCTCGGTGCCCATCGACACCATCGAGCGGGCCATCAAGCGGGGCTCGGGCGAGCTCGAGGGCGTGCGCTACGAGTCCATCTCCTACGAGGGCTACGCCCCCGACGGGGTGGCCGTCATCGTCGAGTGCCTCTCCGACAACCGGAACCGCACCGGGGCCGAGATCCGGAACCTGTTCAACAAGAACGGGGGCACCATGGCCGAGCCGGGCGCCGTGTCCTGGCAGTTCGAGCGCAAGGGCGTCGTGGCCGTGCCCCACCGCCACGACGAGGAGCGGGTCCTCGAGGTGGCCCTGGAGGCCGGGGCCGAGGACCTGACCGACGAGGGCGAGCGGTGGCTCGTGACCAGCGACCCCGCCGACCTCATGGCGGTGCGGTCCGGGCTCGAGGAGGCCGGCCTGGAGCCGGGTGCGCCCGAGCTGCAGATGGTGCCCACCTCGACCGTCGAGGTGGCCTCCGAGCCCGAGGCCAAGCGGGTGCTCCGGCTCATCGAGGCGCTCGACGACCATGACGACGTCCAGAACGTGTGGGCCAATTTCGACATCCCCGACGAGCTCCTGTCCGCCTACGAGGGCTGATCGCGGGCCGGGCCGGCGGGGATCACCCCCCCCGCCGCCACGGGGGAGTACTGTCGAACGCATGTTCGTCCTCGGTGTCGATCCCGGGCTGTCGCGCTGCGGCTACGGCGTGGTCACCCGGCGCGGCGGCGGGCTCGCGGCGGTGGCCGGCGGCGTGGTCACCACGCCCCCGGACGCGGCCCTGCCCGACCGCCTGGCCACCCTGGCCGTGGAGCTCCGTGCCCTGCTGGCCGAGTACCGGCCCGGCGCGGTCGTCATCGAGCGGGTCTTCTTCCAGGTCAACGCCAAGACGGCCATGGCCACGGGCCAGGCCGCCGGGGTGGCCCTGCTGGCCGCGGCCGAGGCCGGGTGCGAGGTGGCCCAGTACACGGCCAACGAGGTCAAACAGGCGCTCGTCGGCTACGGCAGCGCCACCAAGGAGCAGGTCCAGCGCATGGTGGCCTCGGTGCTCGGCCTCGACGCGCCGCCCCGGCCGCCCGACGTGGCCGACGCGCTGGCCCTGGCCGCCTGCCACCTCACCACCCAGCCCCTGCGCCGGGCCGTGGCCGCGGCGACCGGAGCGTCCCGGTGATCGGCTCGTTGCGCGGCACCTTCCTCGACCGCCCGACCGAGGGCGAGGTCGTGGTGGAGGTCGCCGGGGTGGGCTACCGCGCCGCCGTGCCCACGTCGCTGGCGGCATCGCTCGGGCCGCCGGGCTCGGCCGTCTTCCTCTACGTCCACACCCACGTGCGCGAGGACGCCATCGTGCTCTACGGCTTCGCCCACGCCGACGAGCGGCGGTGCTTCGAGGCGCTGCTGGGCGCCCACGGGGTCGGCCCGTCCCTGGCCCTGGCCATCCTCTCGTCGCTCTCGCCGGCGACCCTCTCCACCGCGGTGCTCGAGGACGACGCGGACACGCTCTGCCAGGTCCCCGGCGTGGGCAAGAAGACGGCGGCCCGCCTGCTCCTCGAGCTCAAGGCCCGGCTCGACCTGCCCACGCTGGGCGGGGGCCCGCCCACGCCGACGGGCGGCTCGCCCCGGGGCGACGCCCGGGACGCCCTGGCCGGTCTGGGCTACGCCCCCGACGAGATCCGCACCGCCCTCGACGGCGTGGACGACGACGTCCCGGTGGAGGAGATGGTCCGCACCGCCCTGCGCGAGCTGGCCCGCAACCGATGAGTCCCGAGGCCCGACGCGAGGTGCTGGCCGGCGCCGTCGACCCCGACGACGGGCCCGGCCCGGCCCGGCCCGTCGACCCGGCGGCCAGCCCCAGCGAGGAGGTCGAAGAGGCCGGCCTGCGGCCCCGCACCCTGGGCGAGTTCGTGGGCCAGGGCCAGCTGACCGAGCACCTGCAGATCGTCATCGAGGCGGCCCGCCGCCGCGGCCAACCCGCCGACCACCTCCTCTTCGCCGGCCCCCCGGGCCTGGGCAAGACGTCGCTCGCCGGCATCGTGGCCACCGAGATGGGCGTGGGCCTGCGCGTCACCTCCGGTCCGGTGCTGGTGCGGCCCGGGGACCTCGCCGCCCTGCTGACCGACCTGCAGGAGGGGGACGTCCTCTTCATCGACGAGATCCACCGCCTCCACCGGTCGGTCGAGGAGGTGCTCTACCCGGCCATGGAGGACTTCAAGCTCGACATCCTCATCGGCAAGGGGCCGACCGCTCGCAGCCTCCGGCTGGACCTTCCCCGCTTCACCCTGGTCGGTGCCACCACCCGCACCGGGCTGGTGGCCGGGCCCCTGCGCGACCGCTTCGGCTTCGTCGGCCGGCTCGACCTCTACGGGGTCGACGACCTCGAGGCCATCGTGACCCGCTCGGCCGGCATCCTCGGCGTGCCGATGGACGCCGGCGGTGCCCGCCACATCGCCGCGCGCTCCCGGGGCACGCCCCGCATCGCCAACCGGCTGCTCCGCCGGGTCCGGGACTTCGTCGAGGTGCGGGCCGAGGGGACGATCACCGCGGAGGCCGCCGTGATCGGCCTCGACGTCTTCGGCGTCGACGAGCTCGGGCTCGACAAGGTCGACCGGGCCATCCTGGACGTCCTCTGCCGGCGGTTCACCGGCCGGCCGGTCGGGCTCACCACCCTCGCCCAGTGCATCGGCGAGGAGCCCGTCACCGTCGAGGACGCCTACGTGCCCTACCTCCTCCAGCAGGGCCTGCTCCAGCGCACCACGCGCGGCCGGGTGGCCGCACCCCGGGCCTTCGCCCACCTCGGCCTGGACCCGGTCGGCGCCACCCTGGGCTGATGTGGAACGGAATGTCAACCTCCCGCGCGGATCTTGCGCGGAGTGGTTTCTGGCCGCGTCGAACCAGAGGTTCGACACCTGGGTGGTCCTGAGCAGTCGACGGGGCCCCTGCGTCAGGACGGAGCGCCCGCAGCGAAGCGAGGACGAACGGTCTTGACGCAGGGGTGGCGGCTGCTACGCGCTCCCCGTTGAGCTGGGCGGAGATCGGTCGAGAACTCGACCATGCACCGGGACACAGGTGCGGTTCGACGAACCGCCACGCTGATGTTCGCGGGTTCTCACCGCAAGATGACGATGCGCAGAACGGTGCCCCTCACTGAGATCGCGTCCGGACCGGGAGGTCCGGGGTCGCACAGCCCAAACGGGGATCTTCTCTGCCGCGGCGGCGGCCCGGTGCATGGTGGAGGCCTCGCTCACGACCCCGCCGAGGGTGGAGCGAGCTGATGGGGTGACACGTCAGGCGACCATCTCGGCCCACAGGAAGCCGGCCAGCTCCCTGGCCACGGCGGTGACCACGACGTTGCGGGAGCTCTTGGTGGCGGCCAGTCGAGAGAACTTGGCGGTCAGGTGGACCTGGGCCTTCCAGGCCCGGGCGATGGTCTCGTCGCTGGCCCGGGCCTGGCGCCGGGCGATAACGGCCCCGGTGGCCGGACGGTGCTGGTAGGACCAGGCGGACTCGACCAGGGCGGTGCGCAGGTGGATGTTGCCGGTCTTGGTGATCCGACCCCGCTTGGTGCGGTCCCCCGAGGAGTACTCCGAAGGCGTGAGGCCGCAGAAGCCCATGAACGAGGTGGCCCGGGGGAAGCGGACCCAGTCGCCCACCTCGGCCCCGAGGGCGAGCGCTCCGAGCTCGGTCACGCCCCGGTAGGCGGCCAGGCGGGCCACCGTCTCGGCGAAGGGCCCGGACTCGAAGTAGCACTTGAGGTCGCTCTCGACGGCTGCCAGCTCGGCGTCGAGGCCCGACAGCACGGAGCGGTAGCGGGCATAGGTGCGGGTGAGCGCCTCGTCGTCGAAACGCACCCTGGCCAACCACGCCTCGTGGCGCATGGTCCAGTGGGATCCCTCGCGGAAGACCATGTTGTGGCGGAGCAGGAACTTGACGAGCCGGTGTCGGGCCCGGGTGCGGTCGGTGACGAGGTCGCTCCTCGTCCGGCACAGGTCCCGGATGGCCTCTTCGGCCTCGGTGGGGATGCGCACCGGCGTGAGCTGCCCCGCCCGGTAGAGCTCGGCCAAGTGCCGGGCATCGCGCCGGTCGGTCTTGACCCGGGCGCCCGAGCTCATCGGGATCAGCGAAGGGGCGATGACGTCACAGGCGATCCCCATCTGTCCGAGGAACCGGGCCAGGGCATATCCGGAGGGGCCGGCTTCGTAACAGACGGCCAGGGACGCCGGGTCGCCCAGAGCACCCACGAACCGCCGGATGGAGGCGTCGTCGGGGAAGAACCGGTCGATCAGGGCGGTGTCGGATCCGGGCTCGAGTACCGCGGAAGTGATCGAGTTCTTGTGGACGTCAAGGCCTACAAAGGTCGTGTCAGACTGGGAA
>DAHVAJ010000112.1 GCA_027314705.1 Acidimicrobiaceae bacterium | reverse complement strand
AGGCCGGGCCGTCCCCGAGAAACTCAGACAATTCTCATCCGGCAGACATCTGGCACCGAACTCCTGACGCCAAGTGTCCCGCGAAAGGACGTCACCGTGCACCACGAGTCAGCAGTCATCAACCGGAAGATCAAAGGTCGCAAAGCGCGAGCAGCAGTAGTCAGCGGAATCGTGCTTCTCCTGGTGCTCTTTGGAGCCAGCGCACCGGACCTCGCCTCGGCCGCTGGCGCGGCCCCGGCACATGCTGTGCAGGCACCGCCCCCGAATGGAGACAATGGGACGACCATCGATCCGCTCCAGTACAACTGCGGCAACGACGCACCCACGTGCGGACACGTTGGCGAGTCCAACGGCTATTACAACGGGACCAACGTCGATCTGCTGTACAGCGAGAATTACTACTGCGATGCGAACGTCTCGTCGGCTGCGACGACCGGCTGCGAGGCGGGGGCCGGACCCTCGGCCACCCCGAGCGCGACCTCGGCGGGGAGCTCAGGAACCTCGCTGGGCAACACCACCCACGGCGACACGCTCTACATCCCCGTGCCGCTCTTCTCGAACCCGCCGCCGACCCAGTGCATCGCCACGGCGACCTGCATCGATCATCCGCCGACCATCGACCTGTCCCGGATCGCCGGAGCCCTGCCGGGGAATCCGTCTCCCTCGAGCGTCTCGAACGTGCCGATCCCGGCCCATGATCATGTCGTCGGGACGCGCAACAACGGCGTGCCGGAATGGTGGAACGTCGAAGTCGTGGCCACCACCAGTCCGTCGACCTTCTCCGGTTTGACCAGTGTGGGCGCCATCAACGCCGCAGTGAGCGGCGGGAACGCCATCCCGGTGCCGACCAATGTCTTCTTGTTCTTCCAGGTACTTCCCGGAACCCTCTCGCCCGCCATGGCGGCCAATTTGAGTGCGACGGCGCCTCCCGGACCGGCCGTCGCCTCGGCCCCCTCGGCACCGCCGGCGAGCCAGGTCGAAGCCGGGAGCACCTTCAACAACCTGAACAACGACTGCGGCGCGACGGCGCCCAACTGCCAGAACATCGGGGTCAGCCACGACTGGATCGGCGGACAAGATGTTGAAGCCCTCTACACCGAGCCCTACTTCTGTGGGACCACGAGCGCCGCAGTGCACTCGTCGACTGGCTGCGAGGCGGGGTCCGTCCCAACGTCTGTCCCCCCGGGTGTGTCCGACACCACACCGCCCACGCCGACGCAGACCAACAGCCAGATCGATCCGCTGTATATCCCGGTCCCGCTGTATTCGACTCCAGCGGTCCCTTACGTGCAGTGTTCGATGGCGATCACCTGTATCGACCATCCGGCCACCATCGACCTGTCCCAACTGTCCTCGGTGCTCGGCGCCCCAGCCTCGTCGCTCTACAACGTGGCGCTGCCGGGCCATGACCATCTGCTCACCACCCGCAACGGCGACCAGCCCGAGTGGTGGAACGTGATCGTCATCCCGGTCACCTCGCCTCAGGGCTTGGCCTCTGTCCAGTCGGCCAAGGACTACGCCTCGGTCAAGGCGCTCGAGAACCAGCCCGGCAGTGGCATCGGCGTCAACGGCATCGGTGAGGTGCCGACAAATGCCTACCTGTGGTTCCAGACCCTGCCGGGGGGCAGCGCGCCGACACCCGGACCCGTCCAGACGAACTGCGTCTCGCACATGAGCCCGGGCGCGGTTGTCGGTGGAGCGGCCCTCGACGACGGCACCGGATACTACGAAGTCGACGCCTCGGGGAACGTCGCGGCCTTCGGCGCAGCGACCTGCTACGGCGACCTGGCCGGCGTGCACCTCACCCAGCCCATCGTCGGCATGGCAGTCGACCGCCAGACGGGCGGCTACTGGCTGGTGGCCGCCGACGGCGGTGTCTTCGCCTTCAATGCGCCCTATCTCGGCTCCATGGGCGGACGTGCCCTCAACAAGCCGGTGGTCGGCATGTCGGCCGATCTCAACGGTGCTGGGTACTGGCTGGTGGCCTCCGACGGCGGCATCTTCTCCTTCAATGTTCCGTTCCATGGCTCGGCCGGGGGCATCCAGCTGAATCAGCCGGTCGTGGGCATGGGTCTCGATCGGGCGACGGGCGGCTACTGGCTGGTGGCCGCCGACGGCGGTGTGTTCTCCTACGATGCCCCCTTCTACGGCTCGACAGGGAGCATCCGCCTCAACGGTCCGGTGGTGAGCATCGCGCCGGTGTCCGACGGAAGTGGGTATCGGCTGATCGCCTCCGACGGCGGCGTGTTCTCCTACAACGCGCCGTTCTTCGGATCGGCCGGGGCCCTCCATCTCAACCGGCCGGTCGTGGTCGGTGCGAACAACAACTCCTACGACGGCTACTGGTTGATCGCCTCCGACGGCGGCGTCTTCACCTACGGTCCCCCTGGCGAGAACATGCCCTTCTTCGGCTCGGCGGCCTGAGCGCTCCGGCCCACGTTGGCGCCCAGGGCGGAGGACGACTCGAGTCCTCCGTCCTGGGACGCCGATCACCGGTGGGTTGCCCTGCACCTCGAAGAGGGGGAGTGATGGTCTCTGCCGTCCATGCTCAGCGAATTCCTCGCCGACTCCTGTCCCGGCGAACCCTGCAAATCGCTCTCGGGGTTCTTTGGCTGCTCGACGGCGTGCTTCAGCTGCAGCCCTTCATGCTCTCCCCGACCTTTGCCAGGACGGTGATCGCGCCGGCGGCCACCAGACAGCCCTTCTTCGTTGCCAACCTGGTTTCGTGGAACGCCCACCTGATCGCCGGGCATCCGGTCCTCTTCGACGGCGTCATCGCCTCCATCCAGCTCGCGCTGGGCATCGGATTCTTGATCCGGAACGCCGCCAAGGCCGCCATCGTGGTGTCGGTCGTGTGGGCCGGTGGCGTGTGGTACTTCGGAGAGGGGCTCGGAGGACTGGCGGGCGGTCGCGTGAGCGCTCTTGTCGGTGCGCCCGGTGCAGCTCTGCTCTATGCCGTCTTGGCCCTTGCGACTTGGCCTGGTGCGACTTCTCCTTCACCCTCGACCTCGACTCGGCTCCAGGCACCTCCTCGCTGGACGCTCAGCGTGTGGGCATTGCTCTGGGGCGGTTTCGCCGTCTTGAGTGCTCTTCCAGCCAACGACTCTGGGCCAGCACTGAGCAGGCAAGTCCAGGCGAACGTCGCGGTGGTGCCCGCCCCGTTGGCGTCTATTGATCGAATGGTTGCTCACGCGGCGCGCGCCGGTGGTGACGGAACCGTCGCGCTCGTTGTCATGGTCGAACTGGCGGTCGGTCTGTTGGTTTTTGGACGTCGCCGCGTGCGCAATGCCGCCGTCGTCGGCGGAATCATCGTGGCGGGGTTCTATTGGGTCGTTGGCCAGAGCTTCGGGCAATTGCTGAGCGGTCGAGCGACCGACCCCAACACGGGACCCCTCATCGTGCTGCTCGGCTTGACCGTCCTGGCTGGAATGGCGGGCACAACGGACACCGCTCGAATCCTGCCGGGATCGATGCCGGAACGACCACGTGGATCCATCGGCCGCGCAATCGTTGGCCACGGTATCGAGGGCACGCTGGCGTCCCACCGAGTGGTGGGCGTCGAGGTGACCGGAGGGGCCAACTCGTAGGTGGTCCCCCGGGTGAACCTCGATGCGTTCCTGGAAGAACGCACCCCATGGAGCCGACCCGGTGGCCCTCGACCGGCGTGGTCTGTGCGAACTGCTCGCCAGGCGTGCGAGCGTGACCGGTGCGTCTCGTCCGGGGGACGGTCTGCACCGCCCTGGGTCTGATGGCAGATCGTGCGGCGGCCAGGCCCCGGGGGGCCGGATCTCGACCAGCGGAGGACGCTGCGCCGCAGTCGACAGGAGGGACCTGGCCGCGGGAGCCGTGCAGCCGATCCTCGTCGAACCGGTGGACCCGGCCGAGGGTGGTGGGCTCGAGGTTGCTCACGTGGCCCCGTCGTGGCCCGTCCGCCGGGCCGCCCTGGGCGAGGGTCCCCTGCCTGAACGACTGGGTCACCACGCGCTCCGCCCTCTGGTCGGCGCCCGCCGCCCACATCGCCGCCGGTCGCGGCCGGCGACGGCGGCCGGACTACGTTGGTCGGCGAGGGCACGATGCCACGGGATGCGCCGTCTCGACGTGGAGACGGGGAAGGGAGCGCAGGTGTTGGTCCGCTGGGGCATCCGGATCGGCATGGGCCTGGCCGGTGTCGCCGCCGGCATACTCGTCGCCTCAGCCGTGCTCACGGGCCTGTCCATCACGGCCAAGGGCATCGTCGCCGCCACGGTCATCTTCTGGTTGGTCCACATCGTCGTGCAGTTCCTCGCCCTCCGGGTCCTGATCCGCCAGCCGTCGGTGGCCATGGCCGGACTGCTGGCCGTGGCCTCGACCATCGTGGCCCTGGTCATCGCCAACCTGGTCGTCGCCGATCTCCGGGTGTCGGGCCTCTCCACCTACGTCTTCGCCACCCTCGTCATCTGGGCCACCACGGCGCTGGCCGACGTGATCGGCCAGCGCATGATCCGCAGCCGTCGCCAGGAGCGCCGTGCCGAGCGGCGGGGGCGGTGACGAGGCCGACGGCACGTTCCGGGCCGAAACCCGATAGTTTGGGTCAGGATTAGCAGGCACGCCCCCGACGACCGGGAGGCGATCGGGGAAAGGCCAGCAACATGCGCATCGCGGACGACATCACCCAGCTCATCGGCGGCACACCGCTCGTTCGCCTCCGCCACGTCACCGACGGGGCCGGGGCCGAGGTGGCGGCCAAGCTCGAGTTCTTCAACCCGGCGGGGAGCGTGAAGGACCGCATCGCCGTCTCGATGATCGACGCCGCCGAGGCGGCCGGGCTCCTGCATCCCGAGTCCGTGATCGTGGAGCCGACCAGCGGAAACACCGGGATCGCCCTGGCCATGGTCTGCGCCGCCCGGGGCTATCGGTGCGTCTTCACCATGCCCGAGACCATGAGCAAGGAGCGCCGCATGCTGCTGCGGGGCTACGGAGCCGAGCTCGTCCTGACGCCAGGGCCCGACGGGATGGGCGGTGCCATCGCCAAGGCCGAGGAGATCGCCAAGAGCGGCCCTCACTACTTCATGCCCCAGCAGTTCGAGAACCCGGCCAACCCGGAGGTCCACCGACGCACGACGGCCGAGGAGATCTGGACGGACACCGACGGCGCCGTCGACGTCGTGGTCGGGGGCGTGGGCACGGGTGGCACCGTCACCGGCATCGGCCAGGTCCTGAAGGAGCGCAAGCCCGAACTCCGGATCGTCGCCGTCGAGCCGGCGTCGTCGCCGGTCCTCTCGGGTGGAGCGAAGGGCCCCCACCCCATCCAGGGGATCGGCGCCGGGTTCGTGCCCGCCATCTTGGAGGTGGATCTCCTCGACGAGGTGGTGCAGGTGGCCAACGAGGACGCCTTCGTCACCGCCCGCCGCATGGCCACCGAGGAGGGGCTCCTCGTGGGCATCTCGTCGGGAGCGGCCGTCTGGGCCGCCGCGCTCGTGGCGAAGCGCCCGGAGAACGCCGGAAAACTCGTGGTGGTGATCGTGCCCTCCAACGGCGAGCGCTATCTCTCGACGGCCCTCTTCGAAGGGCTCGGCGACTGACCGTGCTGGCCGACATGCGGCGGGACGTCGCCGCCGTCCGCGAGCGGGACCCGGCGGCCCAGTCGGCCGTCGAGGTGGCGGTCTGCTATCCCGGCCTGCACGCCGTCTGGGGCCACCGACTGTCCCACCGGCTCTGGTCGTCCGGCCACCGCCTCGCCGGGCGCGTCGTGTCGGCCGCCGTGCGGGTCCTCACCGGGGTCGACATCCACCCCGAGGCGCGGATCGGGCCTGGGCTCTTCATCGACCACGCCACGGGGGTGGTGATCGGCCAGACCGCCGAGATCGGCGCCGACGTGACGATCTACCAGGGCGTGACCCTCGGCGGGACGAGCCTCGAGCGGGGCAAGCGTCACCCGACGGTCGGGGACCGGGTGGTCATCGGTGCCGGGGCCAAGGTGCTCGGCCCGGTGACGGTGGGCGACGACAGCCGGATCGGCGCCAACGCCGTGGTCGTGCGGGACGTACCCCGCGACTCGGTGGTCGTGGGCGTGCCCGGCCAGGTCATCGCCCGGAGCCACCCCAAGGGCGAAGTGGTCGGCCGTCCGGTGGACGACGGCCGCCAGCCCGACCTGGTCGGCGTGAGCCTGGCCGCTCTCCGCGAGCGGGTCGAGGAGCTCGAGCGCTCGGTCACGGGTGCGGTCACGGTGCCCGACATCCGTCCCTCGGCCGCCGGGATCTGGCGCGGCGAGGACTTCTCCATTTGACCGCCCACCCGGTGCCGGACCTGCTCGACGTGCTCGCCGAGTGGGTCGACCGGTGGTCGCCCGGGGCGTGGCCGTCGGCACCCGTGTCCGGGACCGGCTGAGGCAGCCGGACGGATTCAGCCCCCGAGGGCGGCCGTGGTGCGTTCGAGGCAGGCCGGATCCACCGTGCCGGGCACGAGGATGAACTCGTCGCACCCGGCGGCCTCGGCCGCGGCCAGGGTGTCGAGCAGGCGGGCGGGGGAGTTCACCCGCACCAGGGCGGAGAGGGCGTCGGCGGCCGGCGCGCCGAAGACGGCCAGGTATGCACGCGCGAACGCCCGGAGCTCGGACTCCGCCGCCCGGCCGTCCGGGCCGAGGAGGTAGAAGGTGCCGTTGACCAGCCGGGGCCGCCCGGTCCGCCCGGCCGCCTCCCAGGCGTCGAGGGCCATCCGGTTCGTGCGCACCATCTCCGCGTGGTCGGCGCCGATGGAGAAGCCGGTCACCCCGTCGGCCCATGCCGCCGCCCGGGCCATGGACTTCGGTCCGAGGGCGCCGGCCCACAGGGCCGGGCCGCCGGAGCGTACCGGCGGGGGGCCCACCGGCTCGCCGCCCTCGTAGGCGGCGCCGCCCCGCCACAGGCGTCGGAGCTCGGCCACCCCCTCGTCGAGCCTGCGGTGCCGGTCGGCGAAGGAGGCGCCGACCGCCCGGTAGTCGGCCTCCCGGCCCCCGACCCCGACCCCGACGACGAGCCGCCCACCGGCCACCACGTCGAGCGTGGCCAGCTGCTTGGCCAGCAGGGCCGGGGGGTGCAGGGGCACGACGGCGATGTTGGCCACGACCGCGACCCGCTCGGTCAGTGCGGCTGCCGCCGTGTTGGCCACCAGCAACTCGGGGTTGTGGAAGGTGATGCGCTCACCGGCCGAGACGCTCGAGTACGGCCCGGCGTCGATGCCCCGGCACCACTCGGTGAAGGTCGTCCGGGTGAAGCCGACCGCCATCGTCGGAAGGGCCATGCCGATGTCCATGGCCGGCCACCCTACCGACTGCCGGCCCGTTGCCCGTGTCCCACGGCGTCGCGCGCCGTGGACGGCGGCTCAGCGCAGGTGTGCGGCGGCGCGACCGGTGTAGACGGGCAGGTCGAGATAGGTGCGGATGCCCGCCGGGGCGGCGACCACGGCCGGTACCGCGCTCACGCAGTGGGTGGCCGTGGCCACGACCCCGGGGTTCCGGCGCAGCCCGGCCTCGATCGATTCGGGGTGCCAGCCGTGGAAGGTCACCTGTGCCGAGGGGTCGCCGGTGACCTCGACCTCGAAGCGCTCGCCGGCCGGTCCGAACTCCCAGGCCGGATCGAGGTGCTTCTCGCCCATGAACCAGTTGGTGGCCACCGTGATCACCGGGGTGTCCCGCACCGTGGCCACCCACCGGAACTTCTGAGCGGCGATGCGGCCGGGGGCGATGGGCCCGACGGGCGAGTCGATCGGCGCGGTGGCCACCGCCACCTCGTGGGAGACCCGCACGGCCGGATCGAGGGCGAAGCCGAGGGCGTGGCCGACCATGGCGACGGACTGGCGGAAGCCGTCTCCGAGGATGGCCGGCATGGCGGAGGCCTCCGCCTCCTCGGGCGTGCGGCCGAAGAGCATGATGTCGCCGACCACCCCGGGGGCACCGTAGGTGCGGATGTCGGAGAACTCCTCGGCCCGCACGTGGGTGATCGACTGGGCCAGACCGGAGACCATGAGCGGGAAGCGTTCGGTGATGCCCCCGGGGTGGATGCCGGTGCCGTGGATCGAGGTGCCGCCAGCTGCGCAGGCGGCCTCGATGGCGGCTTCGTCCCGGCCCAGGGGGAAGAACCAGCCGAGGGGCGTGACCACGTTGGCCCCGGAGGCGAGGATCCTCGCCACCACGGCGGGATCGGCCATGACCGGGGCATAGACCACGCAGTCGGCGCCCAGGCCGAGCAGGGCGTCGACGTCGTCGGTGGCGGTCACGCCGACCCGGTCGAGGCCGCAGAGCTCGCCGACGTCACGGCCGACCTTGTCCGGGCTGTGGACCCAGCACCCGACCAGCTCGAGGTCGGGGTGGTTGAGCACGCCGGCCACGGCGGCTCGGCCGACGCCGCCGGTCGCCCACTGGATGACGCGGATGGTCATGGGTCCTCCCCGGGGTGGGCCGCCGCCCCTGCGCCGGCGTCCGGTCAGCGTAGGCGCAACGGTCGACGGACGCAGGACGGACAGCCCGAAGCGGTGGGGCTGCGTTGGTAGCGTGCCCTGTCGTGGGAGTGTGGGACGTGGCGAACGGGGGGGCAGTCCCCCGGGAAGGAGGTTGCGGGTGACGGTCAACCCCGGCGACGACCACGAGTTCACCGACGTCGAACTCCCGAGCAGTTCGGACACGACGCCCCTGCTGGTCCCCGCCGAGCAGCGATTCGCCCGCATGGTCCACAACTTCGAGGACCCCGCCCAGGAGTGGCGCCGCCTCTGCGCCGAACTGCTCGGCACGTTCTTCCTCGTGTTGGTGGCCGCCGGTGGACCGATGGTCGACCGTGCCATCCCCGGCTCGGTGGGGCGGGCGGCGGCGGTGGTGGCGCCCGGCGTCATGGTCATGGCCGTCATCCTGTTCATGGGCAAGGTCTCCGGTGCCCACCTCAATCCGGCCGTGAGCTTGGCCTTCGCCCTCCGGCGCGACTTCCCCTGGCGCCGGGTGCCGGCCTACCTCGTGGTCCAGATCGGGGGCGCCGTCCTGGCCGCATGGTTCCTGCAGGTCGTGGTGCACGTCTCGGCCTCCTGGGGATCGACCTACCCGGCCGGCCGGACGTCCGCCCTCGACGCGTTCCTGATCGAAGCCGTGCTCACCCTGGGCCTGGTGAGCGTGATCCTGGGTACCGCCTCCGGCGCCCAGCAGGTCGGGCTGTTCGGAGCCCTCGGGGTGGGCGGGTACATCGCGCTCGCCGGGCTCTGGGCCAGCCCCCTCACGGGGGCCTCGATGAACCCGTTCCGGACCCTCGGCCCCGACCTGGTGGCCGCCGACCTGGCCGACTACTGGGTGTACCTGGCCGGGCCACTGCTCGGCGCGGTGGTGGCGGTGGGGGTGGCCTTCCTGCTGCGCGGTCCGGGTGGCGGCATGTCCGGCTCGCTCGCCGCGCAGGGCACCATCCGCCCGGAGATCACCCGCCCCGGCAAGCCCTGAGGTCCCGCCGGTGGGGGCTCACCCCCCGAGGAGGCGTTCGAGGGCACGGGCGTGCCAGGTCGGTCGTCCGCGACGTTCCTCCTGCCGGTCGGCCCGTGCGGTGAGCCGGAGCCCGGCGTTGATGCCGAGGAACCTGAGGGGCTCGGGCTCCCACGGCCGGGAGCGGTGGTTGACCCACGGGAGTCCGGTGCGCCCGGTCTGGTGGCCGAGGATGAGATCGGCCAGGGTCGATCCGGCCAGGTTGGTCGTCGAGACGCCGTCCCCCACGTAGCCGCCGGCCCAGGCCAGGCCGGTGGCGCGGTCGAGCCCCACCGACGGGAACCAGTCGCGGGCGATGCCGAGGGGCCCGCCCCAGCGGTGGGTGATGCGCACGCCGGCCAGGGCCGGGAAGAGCTCGACCAGCGTGCGGCGCAGGGTGTCGTGGACGCGTCCCTCCCGCTCGAACTCGGGGCGCACGGCCGACCCGAAGTGGTAGGGGGCGCCCCGGCCGCCGAAGGCCAGGCGCCCGTCCTCGGTGCGCTGTCCGTAGATGACCTGGTGACGGTGGTCGGCGAAGGTCTCGCGGTCGGCGAGGCCCGCCTCGGTCCAGAAGCCGTCGGGCAGGGGCTCGGTGGCGATCATGAGCGAGTACACGGGGACGAGCGCCCGGCCTTCCCCGGCCAGCGAGCGGGTGTACCCCTCGGTGGTGCGCACCACCGCCGCTGCCCGCACCGTGCCCCGGGCCGTGGTGACGACCCCGGGTGCGATCGAGCGCACCTCGGTCTGCTCGAACAGGCGCACCCCGCGCCGCTCGACGACCTCGGCGAGGCCGCGCACCAGGCGGGCCGGGTCCACCGCCGCGCAGTGAGGCGTGAAGGTGGCGCCGAGCACGTTCGTCGCGCCAACCCGGGCCCGCGCCTGGTCGGCGTCGAGCAGGCGGAGGTCCTCGTCGCCTCTGCCGAGTTCCCGTGCGGCGGCCACCTCGTCCTGGGTGCGGGCCCACTGGGCCGGGGTACGGGCCAGCACCACCGTGCCACCCCGGGCGTAGCCGCAGGCGATGTCCTCGGACGTCACCACCCGTCCGACCTCAGCCACCGTCTCCTGCATGGCCCGGCGCATGGCCGACCCGGACCCGGGTCCGCACTCGGCGTCCAGGCGCGCCTCCGGCACGGCGAAGAGTGCCGAGCACCAGCCGCCGTTGCGCCCGGAGGCACCGAACCCGGCCACGTCGCGTTCGAGGACGACGACGCGCAGCTGGGGGTCGGACTCGGTGAGGTAGTAGGCGGTCCACAGGCCGCTGAGGCCGCCCCCCACCACGACCACGTCGGCGTCGAGGTCGCCGGGCAGGGGGTCGCGCAGTGAGATCGTTCCGGGCAGGCCGTCCCACCAGAGGGAGACGTGGCGGTACCCCTCCCCCGACGGTCGGGTCAGATCTGGGCCCATGCCTCGGTGAGCACGGAGCGCAGCACGTCTGTCATGTAGGCGAACTCCTCCGGACCACAGGTGAGCGGTGGCGCGAGCTGGACGACGGGATCGCCCCGGTCGTCGGCCCGGCAGATGAGCCCGGCGTCGTAGAGGGCGCCGGAGAGGAATCCCCGAAGGAGGTGCTCCGCCTCGTCGTCGTCGAACGTCTCCTTGGTCTCCTTGTCCTTGACCAGCTCGATGCCGTAGAAGTAGCCCGCGCCGCGGACGTCGCCGACGATGGGGAGGTCGCGCAGGGTCTCCAGGGAGGCCATGAACGCCGACTCGTGCGTGCGCACGTGGTCGAGGAGGTGCTCCTTCTCGAAGACGTCGATGTTGGCCAGCGCGACGGCCGCGCTCACCGGGTGCCCGGCGAAGGTGATGCCGTGGAGGAAGCTCGCGCCGTTGAGGAACGGCTCGACCAGGCGGTCGCTCACGGCCAGGGCACCGAGGGGTGAGTATCCGGACGTGAGGCCCTTGGCCATGGTGATCATGTCCGGCTGGTACCCGAACCGCTCGGACCCGAAGTAGTGCCCGAGGCGCCCCCAGGCGCAGATGACCTCGTCGGAGACGAGGAGGACGCCGTGCCGGTCGCAGATCTCGCGCACACGGGGGAAGTAGCCGGGAGGCGGAGGGAAGCAGCCACCCGCGTTCTGCACGGGCTCGAGGAAGACGGCGGCCACCGTCTCGGCTCCCTCCATGAGAATGGCCTGCTCGATGGCGTCGGCCGCCCAGCGGCCGAAGGCCTCGAGGTCGTCGCCGAAGTACGGGGCGCGGTAGAAATTGGTGTTGGGCACTCTGACGGAGCCGGGCACCAACGGCTCGAAGGGGGTCTTGATCTCGGGCAGACCGGTGATCGACAGCGCCCCCATGGTGGCCCCGTGGTAGGCGATGTTGCGGCTGACCACCTTGGTCCGCTCGGGCTGCCCGGTCACACGGAAGTACTGGCGGGCGAGCTTCCAGGCCGACTCGACGGCCTCGGAGCCGCCGCCGGTGAAGAAGATCCGGTTGAGGTCGCCGGGCGTCAGGTCGGCGATGCGGGCGGCCAGCTCGACGGCGGTGGGGTGGGCGTAGCTCCACACCGGGAAGTAGGCGAGGGTCGAGGCCTGGCGGGCCGCGGCCTCGGCCAGTTCGGTACGGCCGTGGCCGATCTGGCTGGTGAAGAGCCCCGAGAGGCCGTCCAGGTAGCGCTTGCCGTTCTGGTCGTAGACCCACACGCCCTCGCCCCGGACGATCACCGGGATCTCCTGGTCGGGCGCGGCGGACATGCGGGTGAAATGCATCCACAAGTGCCGTCGGGCGGCCTCCTGCAGGCCGTCGTCGACGTGCTCGGTCATCGTGTCCCCCAGGTGTAGGTCTGCTTCTTCAACTGGAGGTACAGGAACATCTCGGTGTCGCGGACGCCGGGGATCTTCCGGATCACCCCGTTGAGCAGCTCCAGGATTCGGTCTTCGTCCTCGCACACCAGCTCGACCAGGATGTCGAACGAGCCGGCACACATGACGACGTAGTCGATGGCATCGACCGCGGCGAGGCGGTCGGCCACCTTGCGGGCGTCACCGTCGGTCCGGATGCCGACCATGGCCTGGCTCCGGAAGCCGACCTGTAACGGGTCGGTGACGGCGACGATCTGGATGATGCCGGCCTCGCGCAACTTCTGGACCCGCTGGCGCACCGCCGCCTCGGACAGGCCGACCGCCTCGGCGATCGCGCCGTAGGTGCGCCGCCCGTCCTGTTGGAGCTCCTCGACGATGGCCTTGTTGACGTCGTCGAGGAGCCCGTTGCCGGGACCGGTCCCGCTCACCGTCCGGCTCCCGGTCGAGGGGTCCCGGGCAGGGATCGGGGGCCGCGTGGGCGCGAACTGGGAGCGTTCATTCTCTTCCGGTTATAGCAGTTACCGCGGAATCCTGGGGGAGCGCATGAGAAATCCGTGGCGGAAGGGACGAAACGATCACAAAACACTTGTCTCAATCCGGATCTTCGGCAACGATGTGCCGGACACGGCGTCGAGGGTCTCCCGACCCGGGCGCCGCCGCCCCGCGGACGGGACGGACGCCAGCGCCGGGGAGGGATCGTGACCCAGCACGCCACGCTCGAGAACTTCGTCGGAGGAAGGTACGTCCCGGCTCACCGCGCCGCGACCTCACCCGTGGTCGACCCGAGCACGGGTGACGCGTACCTCGAGGCGCCGGTCTCCGGTCGGGAGGACGTGGACGCCGCCATGGCGGCGGCGGCTGCAGCGTTCCCGTCCTGGCGCGACGCGACCCCCTCCGAGCGGAGCCTGGCGCTCTTCCGCATCGCCGACGCCATCGAGGCCCGGGCCGAGGAGCTCGTGGCCGTCGAGAGCGCCAACACCGGCAAACCCGTGGCGGTGACGAGGGCCGAGGAGATCCCCCCGATGGTGGACCAGATCCGGTTCTTCGCCGGGGCCGCCCGTCACCTCGAGGGCAGGTCGGCCGGCGAGTACCTGGCCGACCACACGTCGATGATCCGGCGTGAGCCCATCGGTGTGTGCGCGGCCGTCACGCCCTGGAATTACCCGATGATGATGGCGGCCTGGAAGTGGGCCCCCGCCCTCGCCGCCGGGAACGCCATGGTGCTCAAGCCGGCCGACGCCACGCCGGTCTCGACCCTCCTCATGGCCGAGGTCATCGCCGAATTCGTCCCCGAAGGGGTCTTCAACGTGGTCTGCGGTGACCGCGACACCGGCCGGCTCCTCGTCGAGCACCCGACCCCGGCGATGGTGGCCATCACCGGGAGCGTGCGGGCCGGGATGGAGGTGGCCGGAGCGGCGGCGCACGACGTGAAGCGGGTCCATCTCGAGCTGGGTGGCAAGGCACCGGTCGTCGTGTTCGACGACGCCGACCTCGAGGCGGCCGCCGAAGGCATCGCCGTGGCCGGGTACTTCAACGCCGGCCAGGACTGCACGGCGGCCACCCGGGTGCTGGTCGCACCCGGGATCTACGAGGACTTCGTGACCGCGCTGGCCGCGCAGGCCCGGAGCCAGACGGTCGGCGGTACCGACGTGGAGGACGCCGACTTCGGCCCGCTCATCAGCGCCGGCCAACTGGCCCACCTGGGGGGCTTCCTCGACCGCCTGCCCGACCACGCCGAGATCGTCACCGGGGGTGTGCCGGTCGGCCAGCGGGGCTACTGCTTCGCGCCGACGGTCATCGCCGGCCTCGACCAGGACGACGAGGTCATCCAGGAGGAGCTGTTCGGCCCGGCCATCACCGTCCAGCGCTTCACCGACGAGGACCAGGCCGTCGCCTGGGCCAACGGGGTCCGCTACGGCCTGGCCTCGAGCGTCTGGACCCAGAACCACGGGCGGGCACTGCGCATGGCCAGGGCCCTCGACTTCGGGTGCGTGTGGATCAACACGCACATCCCCCTGGTGGCCGAGATGCCTCACGGCGGCTTCAAGCACTCGGGCTACGGCAAGGACCTGTCCGGATACGGCTTCGAGGACTACACCCGGGTCAAGCACGTCATGAGTTACATCGGTCGATGAGGGCCTACTCTCCGCCGGCGGGGCGTGGGGTACCTCCGTCCGGGGGACGGTGAGGAGCGGAGCATGATCGTCGGGGTGCCCAGGGAAGTGAAGGAGGACGAGTACCGGGTGGCCATCACCCCGGCCGGGGTGCGCGAGCTGACGTCGGCCGGCCACACCGTCTACGTCGAGCATGGGGCCGGCGAGGGCTCGTCGATCCCCGACGAGGACTTCGTGGCCACGGGGGCGGTGATCCTGGCCCACCCGGACGACCTCTGGGCCGCGGCCGACCTGGTCCTCGGGGTGAAGGAGCCCATCGCCGTCGAGTACCCGCGTCTCGGCGCCCGTGCCGACCAGGTGCTGTTCACCTACCTCCACCTGGCGGCCTCGCGGTCGTGCACCGATGCCCTGGTTGCCGCAGGCACGACGGCCATCGCCTACGAGACGGTCCGGCTGGCCGACCGGTCGCTGCCGCTGCTCACCCCGATGAGCGAGGTGGCCGGGAGGATGGCCCCGCTCATGGGAGCCCATCACCTCATGCGCCCCGGCGGGGGTCGGGGCACCCTGGTCTGCGGCGTGCCCGGCGTGCGCTGTGCCAAGGTCGTGATCCTGGGTGCCGGTGTGGCCGGGATGGCCGCGGCCACCATTGCCGTGGGCATGCACTCGGAGGTGTTCATCCTCGACCGCAACCTCGAGCGCCTCCGGCAGGTGGACCACCACTTCCGCGGTGCCCTGGAGACGGTGGCCTCGAGCACGCACGCCATCGAGGAGCTCTGCGTCGACGCCGACATCGTCATCGGAGCGGTCCTGGTCGTCGGGGCCAAGGCCCCCACCCTCGTTTCCGACGAGCTCGTGGCCCGCATGCGGACGGGGTCGGTCCTGGTGGACCTCTCGGTCGACCAGGGAGGTTGTTTCGAGTCGACCCGGCCCACCACGCACTCGGACCCCACCTTCGAGGTCCACGGCTCCCTCTTCTACTGCGTGGCCAACATGCCCGGCGCCGTCCCGCACTCGTCGACCCACGCCCTCGTCAATGCCACCCTTCCCTACGTCCTGGCCATCGCCAATCTCGGGTGGAAGGACGCGGTGCGGGCCGATCCGGCCCTGGCCGAAGGGGTCAACGTCGTGGGTGGCGCCGTCGTCTGCCAGCCGGTGGCGGAGGCCCACGGACTGGCCTACGTGCCTCTCGAGCGCATCCTCGCATGAGGCGCAGCCCGACGAGTCCGGTCCCGGCGCCGCGGCACGGCGTGGCCGCGCCCCCACCGCCCGACGGCCGGCGAGCCGCAGGGCCGGCGAGGTCGGCGCCGTGAGGCGGATCGGCTCGTCCGGTGACGCGGCCGCGCGGACCACGCCCGTCTACGATCCGGCCACGGGCGCCCAGACCGCCGAGGTGGTGGCGTCCACCGCGCCCGACGTCGACCGGGCGGTGCAGGACGCGGCCAGGGCCTTCCCGGCGTGGCGGGACACGTCCCTCGCCGCCCGCACCCGGGTCCTCTTCGCCTTCCGGGAGCTGTGCCACCGCCACCGCGACGATCTCGCCCGGCTGGTGACGGCCGAGCACGGAAAAGTCCTCGACGACGCCCGGGGCGAGGTGGCGCGGGGGATCGAGGTCGTGGAATTCGCCTGCGGCATGCCGCAACTGTTGAAGGGCGAGTTCTCCGAGGACGTCTCGACCGGGGTCGACGCCTCCGCCATCCGCCAGCCCCTCGGCGTGGTGGCCGGCATCACGCCGTTCAATTTCCCGGTGATGGTGCCCATGTGGATGTATCCCGTCGCCATCGCGTGCGGGAACACGTTCGTGCTCAAGCCGTCGGAGCGAGTTCCCTCCCCTTCGGAGCTGGTGGTCGAGCTGTGGCGGGACGCCGGGCTGCCCGAGAACGTCTTCACCCTGGTCCACGGCGACGCGGAGGCCGTCGATGCCCTGGTCGACCATCCGGGCGTCGCCGCCGTCTCCTTCGTGGGCTCCACCCCGGTGGCCCGCCACGTCTTCGACCGGGCGCACGCTGCGGGCACGCGGGTCCAGGCCCTCGGCGGGGCGAAGAACCACGCCGTGGTGCTGCCCGACGCCGACCTCGCCTCGACGGCCGATGCCCTCGTCGCCGCCGGGTACGGTTCGGCCGGGGAGCGGTGCATGGCCATCTCGGCCGTCGTCGTCGTGGGGGATGCCGACCCGCTCCTCGCCGCCGTGGCCGCACGGGCCCGAGCACTCGTCGTCGGTCCGGGCACCGACCCGGCGGCCGACATGGGGCCCCTCGTCACACGGGCCCACCGCGCCCGGGTCGCCGGGTACCTCGATGCCGCCGTCGAGGAGGGTGCCGAGCTGGTCGTCGACGGTCGCACGGTCGAGGTGGTCGGGTCTGACGACGGGTTCTTCCTCGGGCCGTGCCTGGTGGACCGGGTCACGCCGGAGATGAGCGTCTACCGGGACGAGGTCTTCGGCCCGGTCCTCTCGGTCGTGCGGGTGGGCTCGCTCGACGAGGCCATCGGGTTGGTCAACGCCAACCCGTTCGGCAACGGCGCCGCCATCTTCACCCGCGACGGCCACGCCGCCCGGCACTTCCGTCGGGACGTGGCCGTGGGCATGGTCGGGATCAATGTGGCCGTCCCGGTGCCCACGGCCTACTACTCGTTCGGCGGCTGGAAGGGCTCCCTCTTCGGCGACGCCCACGTCCACGGCATGGAAGGGGTCCGGTTCAACACCCGGCTCAAGTCGATCACCACCCGCTGGCCCGTGCCGGCGTCGGCACCGGCGCCCCGCCGGAGCGGCCTCCGCCTGCCGTCCGGAGATGCGACGTGACCGCCCCGTGTCCCAGATCGTCGGCCGCGACAGGCGCCGCGGCCACCCGCAGGCACGGCGCGGGGCGCCCCGCGGCCCCGGACCGGCCGGCGACAACCGGGGAGGTGCACCGGTGACGGTAGGCGCGCCGGGGGCTCCGGCATCGGAGCGCCAGGAGAAGGGCCTGAACTCGGGGGCCCTCGGGCTCATCTCGGGCACCGTGGTCGGCGCGGCGTCGACAGCACCCGCCTAGAGCCTGGCCGCGACGCTCGGGTGGGTGGTGGCCGCCATCGGCCTGCAGGCGCCGATCGTGACCGTCATCGGCTTCGCCCCGTGATGTTCATCGCCTTCGCCTACAACGAGCTGAACAGCGCCGACCCCGACTGCGGGACGACGTTCACCTGGGGGCCCCGGGCGTTCGGCCCGAAGACCGGGTGGATGGGCGGGTGGGCCATCGTCGCCGCCGACGTGCTCGTCATGGCCAGTCTCGCCCAGGTCGCCGGCCCGTACCTGTTCCTCCTGTTCGGTGCCGACGGCATCGGGCACGATCCGTCGAGTGGCTCGGTGCTCCTGGTCGGCATGGCGTGGATCGTGACAATGACGGTGGACTGCTCCATCGGGCTCGAGGTGTCGGCCGACTTCCAGAAGGTGCTGCCCGGCCTCGAGCTCACGATGCTGCTGCTCCCCTCCGTGGTGGCCCTGGTGACACCGGGCCGGGGGAGCGCTCCCGTCGCACCTCGCCATCTCGTGGAGGTGGCTCGATCCGTTCGCCGTCCCGTCGGCGTCTGCCTTCGTCGACGGCGTGCTGCTGATGCTCCTCACCGCCGGAGCCGGCCGGTAGCCTGCTGCAATGTCCTCCTCCGCGTCAGGGGTGATCCCCGTGCCACCGGCGGCGCGCCTGGTCGAGGCGGCGGGACCCGTCCACGTCGCCGACTACGGCGGCCCCCCGGACGGACCGCTGCTCGTGGCCGTGCACGGCCTCGGCGGGTCGCACCTCAACTGGGCCGCCCTCGCCCCCTTCCTCACCGACCGCTTCCGCCTCGTCGCCCCCGACCTCCTCGGTCACGGCCGCACCCCGGCCGCCGGGCGGGTGCCGGACGTCGACGGCCACGTGACCCTGGTGGAGGCGGTCCTCGAGGCCGGGTCCGACGCACCGGTGGTCCTGCTCGGCAATTCGCTCGGCGGACTGGTGAGCGCTCTGGTCGCGGCCAGGGCGCCGCAGCGGGTCGCCGGCCTGGTCCTCATCGATCCGGCGCTGCCGACGGGTCGGCCCGGGCTCGTCCACCCCCGGGTGGTGGCGAACTTCGCGCTGTGCTCGGTGCCCGGGCTGGGCGAGCGCTATCTCGAGGTGCGCCGGCGGCGCACCACACCCGAGCAGCATGTCCGCCGGGTGCTGGCCGCGTGCTGCGTCGACCCCCGCCGCGTCCCCGACGACGTGGTGGCCGCCCATGTGGCCCTCACCGCCGAGGCCGACCGGGCCACCGGCGGGGCGGCCTATCTCGAATCGGCCCGCTCTCTGGCCCGCTCTCTGGCCCGTCCCGGGCCGACCCTCGAGCGCCTCGACTCCATCGACCGACCGGTCCTCGTCCTCCACGGCGAGCGGGACCTCCTCGTCCCGCTGTCGGCGGCCCGGCGGATGGTGGACCGCCGACCCGGTTGGCGCCTGGCCGTGGCCCGTGACGTCGGCCACGCACCCATGCTCGAGGCCCCGCAGTGGACCGCCCTGCGGGTGGCGGAGTGGGTGGCCGGGCTGGACTCCCCGGCGGACACCGGCCCCGGTGGCCCCCGGCTCAGTTGACCTGGCGCTCGAACCCCTCCCAGTAGGGGGCGCGCAGGCGGAACTTCTGGAGCTTCCCGGTGGCCGTCCGGGGCAGCTCCTCGCGGAACTCGACCTGCTTCGGGCACTTGTAGCCGGCGAGGATGGTCCGACAGTGCGCCACGACGTCGGCCTCCGTGAGGCCGCTGCCCGGCCCAGGGACGACGAGGGCCAGCACCATCTCGCCCCACGTGTCGTGGGGTACGCCGATGACCGCCACCTCGGCCACACCGGCCAGGGAGAAGATGGCGTCCTCGACCTCGATGGAGGAGACGTTCTCCCCACCGCTGATGATGACGTCTTTCTTGCGGTCGAGGATGGCGAGGTGGCCCTCTGCGTCGAGGGCGCCGCCGTCGCCGGTGTGGAACCACCCGTCTGCCAACGCCGCCGCCGTCTCGTCGGGCTGGTGCCAGTAGCCGTCCATCACGGTGTTGCTCCGGGCCAGCACCTCCCCCCCGTCGCTGATGCGAAGCTCGGTCCCGACGGCCGGTGCCCCGGCCCGCATGAGCCGGCGGGCCCGCTCGCCGGCGGGCAGGTCGTCCCACTCGGCGCGGCTCCGGTTGACGGTCAGGAGGGGCGACGTCTCGGTGAGGCCGTAGATCTGGATGAACTCCCAGCCCAGCTCCGCTTCGATGCGTTCGACGGTGCGGCTGGGCGGTGGCGCCCCGGCCACCACGATGCGGGTCGTGCCCCGCCCGGGGAGCGCGCCGGTCCAGTCGGCCGACGCGTCGAGGACGGCGTTCACCACGGCCGGGGCAGCGCACAAGAGGGTGACGCCGTGCCGCTCGACCCGACGGAGGATCTCGGTGCCGTCGACCTTGCGCAGGACGACCTGGGGCACGCCCATGGCGGCTGTGGCCCACGGCATGCCCCACCCGTTGGCGTGGAACATGGGCAGGGTGTGGAGGTAGACGTCGCGGTCGCAGACCCCGACGTGCCAGCCGAAGACCGAGGCGTTGACCCAGCAGTTGCGGTGGGTGAGCTGGACGCCCTTCGGCCGGGCCGTCGTCCCCGAGGTGTAGTTGAGCGTGGCCGTGGCCTGTTCGTGGGCGGCCCAGGGGCGCGGGTCCTGCGCGTCACCGAAGAGCTCGGCGTCGCTGTCCGAGCCGAGAACGAAACGGCGGACCGGTCCCAGTCCGGCCAGGGCGTCGTCGAGTTCGGGGTCCACGAGGAGGACCGACGCCCCCGAGTGCTCGATGATGTACTCGACCTCGGGTCGGGCCAGCCGGAAGTTCACGGGCACCAGGATGCGTCCCCACCCGCACACCCCGAAGAACGACGTGAGCAGCCGGGCGGCGTTCTGCGAGACGACGGCCACCCGCTCGCCGGGCTCGACGCCCAGGCGGTCCAGCCCGGCGGCCTGGGCCCGGGCCCTCCCGGCCAGCTGGGCGAAGGTCAGTTCGCCCCAGGAGCGGGCCGGCTGGTCGGGCTCGTCCACCACGGCCACACGGTCGGGATAGGCGGTGACGGCGCGGTCCAGGAAGTCCCGGACGTTCATGTCGAGGTGCATGGGCCCCCTCTTGCGGTGGTCGGACCCCCATTGAACCAAAGCTGCGGACCCGGCGGCTGATGCGGCCGCCTCGGTAGTGTGCGCTCATGCCCACGCCCCGTGTCGCCGTCGGACCCCTGCCCTCCACCTTCGCCACCGAAGCCGTGGCCCACGGGGGGGGCGAGGTGGTGGGCGCGGACGACGGCCCTGACGCCGTGGTGTGGCTCGACCCGGGGGACATGGACGGCCTGGCCGCCTGGCTGGTCGCCGCCCCGGGGGCCCGATGGGTCCAGCTCCCCTTCGCCGGTGTCGAGCGGGTGGTCGCCGCCGGGCTCCTCGATCCGGCCCGCACCTGGACGTGCGCCAAGGGCGCCTACGCCGAGCCCGTGGCCGAGCACGCGCTCGCCCTCTCCCTGGCCGGCCTGCGCCACCTCCCGGCCCGTGCCGAGGCCCGCTCCTGGGGGGTCCCGGCCGGCACCAGCCTGTACGGGCAGCGGGTGACCATCGTCGGCGGCGGCGGGATCGCCACCTCGCTGCTCGAGCTGCTCGCCCCGTTCCGCGTGGAGGCCACGGTGGTGCGGCGCTCGCCCGACCCGGTGCCGGGCGCCGCCCGGACCCTCCCGGTGGGCGCCCTCCACGACGCCCTGCCCGGCGCCCTCGTCGTCGTCCTCGCCCTCGCCCTCACGCCGGCGACCGAGGGGATCATCGCCGCCCCCGAGCTGGCGACCATGGACCCGACGGCCTGGCTGGTCAACGTGGCCCGTGGCGGTCACGTCGTCACCGACGACCTGGTGGCCGCCCTCGGGGCCGGAGCGATCGCCGGTGCCGCCCTCGACGTGACCGAACCCGAGCCCCTCCCGGACGGGCATCCGCTCTGGGAGCTGACCAACTGCCTCGTCACCCCGCACACGGCCGACACCATCGAGATGGTGGTGCCGCTGCTGGCCGAGCGCATCCGCACCAACGTGTCCCGGTTCGCCACCGGTGCCCCCCTGGTCGGCCTGGTCGACCCCGCCGCCGGCTACTGACGGCGTCACACCCGGCGGGCACGATGCAGGTGCCTGCGGGGACGGTCCCCGCGGGACGGAGCACAGGAGGCCGGACCGTGCCGTTCGCCACCGACATGCCCACCCAGTCCCACCCGGGTGGCCGGCCCGCCCCCGTGGTCGTCACCCTCGCGCCGCGCCGCGCCGCCGACCGACCGGCCGGCGACGGCACCTTGACCATCGACTGCGCCGCGTGCGCCCACCGGGGCACGGACGTCTGTGACGACTGCGTGGTCTCCTTCATCGTCGGCCGCGACCCGGGGGACGCCCTGGTGGTCGACGCCGACGAGGCTCGCGCCGTCCGACTGCTCGAGCAGGCCGGCCTGGTACCGGGCGTGCGCCACTCCGACCGGACCGCCGGTCGGTGACGCCCGGCTGCCGTCGGTTCCGACCGGCACGTCCCGCACCCCGTGCCACGATGGGGCGTGACCCGAGCCGTCGCCTCCACGACCCCGCGCTCCTGCGCCGCCTCCGACCTCGGCCCCGGTGACCTCGGTGCCGAGGCGGTGCGCCGGGGCCGGGCCGGCGGCCTGGCCGCCGTCGGCATCGCCGGGGCCGAGGCCTTCACCGACGTCCGGGCCGTGCTCCACCAGCGCCGCCGGGCCGGTCTGGCCGATGCCATGCAGTTCACCTACCGCAACCCCGGGCGTTCGACCGACCCGGACCGAATCCTGCCGGGCGCCCGGGCCCTGGTGGTCGGCGCCTGGCCCTACCGCCGCCGGGACGGGTCCGACGGGCCGGAGGCCCGGCCGCTGCGCCCCCGAGGCCAGGTCGCCCGCTACGCCCGCCGCGACCACTACGCCGATCTCCGGGCCGCCCTCGTCGCCGTGGCCGGGTACCTGACCGGACAGGGGTGGCGAGCGGTCGTCGTGTGCGACGACAACGCCCTGGTCGACCGGGCCGCCGCCCACCGGGCCGGCCTCGGCTGGTACGGCCGAAACTCCCTGCTGCTCGTCCCCGGGCTCGGCTCGTGGTGCCTGCTCGGCTCGGTGGTGACCGACGCCCCGCTCGTCCCGACGGCGCCCGGTGGCCCGGCCGCCCCGGCCGCCGGGTGCGGAGCGTGCACCCGGTGCCTGACCGCCTGCCCGACCGGTGCCCTGGTGGCGCCCGGCGTGCTCGACGCCCGGCGGTGCCTGGCCTGGCTCCTTCAGTCCCCGGGGACCTTCCCCGAGGAGCACCGGGCGGCCCTCGGCGGCCGGCTCTACGGGTGCGACGACTGCCAGACGTCCTGCCCGGTGAACAGGCTGGCCGACCGCCGCCACCCGGCGCCGGTCCCCGAGCCGGACTCGGTCGCCGCCGTGGACCTCCTGGCCCTGCTGGGGGCCACCGACGAGGACCTGCTGGCCGCCCACGGCCGGTGGTACGTGCCCGCCCGTGACCCCCGGTACCTGCGGCGCAACGCCCTGGTGGCCCTCGGGAACCTGGGCGACGGCGACGACCCGGCCACCGAGGCCACCCTCGCACGCGTCCTCGCCGGGGACGACCCGATGCTGGCCGAGCACGCCGCGTGGGCCGCCCGGCAGCTGGGTCGGGACGACCTGGTGGTCGCCGCCCCGGCGACGGGCCCGTGACCCACCTGCTCGTGACCAACGACTTCCCACCCAAGGTGGGAGGCATCCAGGTCTACCTCTGGGAGCTCTGGCGACGGCTCGACCCGGACAGCTATGCCGTGCTCACCGCCTCCTCCCACCCCGACGCTGCCGCCTTCGACGCCGAGCAGGCCACCGGGGGCGTACGCATCGAACGGGTGCCGGCCCCGGTCCTGATGCCCGTGCCCCGGGTGGCCCGGGCCGTCCGGGAGATGGCGGACCGGGTCGGGGCCGGGCTGGTCGTCCTCGACCCTGCCGTCCCGCTCGGGCTGATCGGCCCCCACCTGGGCCTGCCCTACGCGGTCATCCTCCACGGGGCCGAGGTCACCATCCCCGGCCGTCTCCCCGGGGCGCGGCGCGCGCTGGCCCACGTCCTGCGGGGCGCCGCCTTGGCCGTCTCGGCCGGCGGGTACCCGGCGGCCGAGGCTCGCCGGGCCGTGCGGGGCCGGGGCATGCCCCCGGTGGTCGAGATCCCACCCGGGGTCGACCTCGGACGGTTCGTGCCCCTCGACGGCCCGTCGCGGTCCGTGGCCCGGTCCCGGCTCGACCTGCCGGCGGTGGGGCCCCTGGTGGTGAGCGTGAGCCGCCTCGTCCCGCGCAAGGGCATGGACGTGCTGGTGGACGCGGCCGCCCGCCTCGCGCCCCGCCACCCGGGGCTCACCGTGGCCATCGCCGGGCGCGGCCGGGACGCCGAGCGTCTGGCCGGTCGGGTCGCCGAGCTCGGCGCGCCGGTCCGGCTGCTCGGTGGGGTCTCGGCCGAGGACCTGCCCCGCCTGGTGGCCGCGGCCGACGTCTTCGCGATGCTCTGCCGGAACCGGTGGCTCGGCCTCGAGCAGGAGGGGTTCGGCATCGTCTTCGTGGAGGCCGCCGCAGCGGGGGTACCCCAGGTGGCGGGCCAATCGGGCGGCGCCGGGGAGGCGGTGGTCGACGGCTCGACGGGGCTCGTGGTCCGCCACCCGACCCGGGTCGACGAGGTGGTCGGGGCGCTCGACCGGCTCCTGTCCGATCCCGACCTCCGGCACCGGATGGGCGGGGCGGCGCGCCGGCGGGCCGAGGCATCCTTCGACTACGACGTGCTCGCCCCTAGGCTGGCCGCGTCGCTGGCCGACGTGGGAGGCTGACCTCTCGGCGGTCTGGAGCCGGCGGGACGTGAGGAGGGCCGAAACCGTGGCCGAACAAGCCACCGAGCACATGTTCGTGTCGGCGAGCCCGGCGCGCTGCTACGCGGTCAGCGCCGACATCGCCAGGTACCCGTCGTGGGCGGCGGACATCAAGGCCGTGACCGTCGACGAGACCGACGACCGGGGCCGGCCCCGCCTGGTGACCTTCCGGGCCGCCGCCTTCGGCCGGAGCACGAGCTACACCTTGTCCTACGACTACTCGGGGGCCCCTGACGTCCTGGCCTGGGTCCAGACGGAGGGCGACATCACCAACAAGCTCGACGGCAGCTACGTCTTCACCGCCACGGCCGACGGGGGCACCGAGGTCACCTACCATCTCGAGGTGGAGCTGAAGGTCCCCCTCCCGGGCTTCATCAAGATGCGGGCCCAGAGCCGCATCATGGCCATCGCCCTGCGCGACCTGAAGGCCCGGGCCGAGTCGGCGGCGTGACCGGCCCGCCGCGACCGGTCCGGTTGGGGCGGCCGTGAAGGTCGGGGTGACGCTGCCGCAGTTCCGTGACGAGGCCGACACGGCCCTGGCCGCCGCCCGCCGGGCCGAGGACCTCGGCCTCGACGGCGCCTTCTGCTTCGACCATCTCTGGCCCATGGGCCAGCCCGGCCGGCCCGCGCTCTCGTCCGGTCCCCTCCTCGGTGCCCTGGTGGCCTCGACCACCACCCTCATCCTGGGCACGCTCGTCGCCCGCATCGGCCTCCTTCCCGACGAGGTCCTCGTCGAGGTGCTGTGCGGCCTCGACGCCCTCTCGGGTGGCCGGTTCGTGGCCGGCATCGGCACGGGCGACGCGAAGAGCCGGGAGGAGAACGAGGCCTATGGGCTGGCCTTCGAGCCGGCCGACGTGCGCCGGGAGCGCCTGGGCGGCGTGGCCGCCGCCGTGTCGGTCCGCGGCATCCCGGTGTGGGTGGGGGGCGGGGAGGCGAAGACGGTCGAGCTGGCCCGCACGGCCGGGGTGGCCGTCAACCTGTGGGAGGCCGATGCCCACCGGGTCGCCGACCTGGCCGCCGGCGGCCTGGAGGTCACCTGGGGTGGCCCGGTCGACGGCGGTGTGGAGGAGGTCACGGCCCGGCTCGCCGGGCTGGCCGCGGCCGGGGCCACCTGGGCGGTGTGCGCCTGGCCCGAAGCCCTCGAGGTGGTGGCCGAGGCGGCCGACTCCGTGCGCTGACCCGGCCGCGGGGAGGCGGCGGTAGGCTGGGGCATGGACTTCCGCCGCATCAACGGGCTGCCGCCGTACGTCTTCGCCACCATCAACGACCTCAAGGCAGCGGCACGGCGGGACGGGCGGGACGTCATCGACCTGGGCTTCGGCAACCCCGACATCCCCTCGCCCGACGTGGCGGTGGAGAAGCTGGCGGAGGCGGTCCGCAACCCCCGCAACCACCGCTACTCGGCCAGCCGCGGCATCCCGAAGATCCGTCAGGCCATCACCGACCTCTACCTGCGCAAGTTCGGGGTGGACCTCGATCCCGACACCGAGGTGGTGGCCACCATCGGGGCCAAAGAGGGGCTCTCCCACCTGATGTGGGTGCTCGTGGGGCCGGGCGACACCGCGCTGGTGCCCTCGCCCTCCTACCCGATCCACATCTACGCCCCCCTGTTCGCCGGAGCCGACGTACGCCACGTGCGCCTCGACGCCGCCGGGGAGGACAGCGGGGCGGAGCCGGGGACCGCCTTCTTCGACAACCTGATGGAGGCCTGGGAGGACGCCTGGCCGAAGCCCCGGGTGCTCATCCTCTCGTTCCCGCACAACCCGACCACCGAGTGCGTCGACCTCGCCTGGATGACCCGGCTCGTCGAGTTCGCCCGGGCGCGCGACCTCGTCCTCGTCCACGACTTCGCCTACGCCGACGTGGCGTTCGACGGTTACAGTCCGCCCTCGATCCTCCAGGTCCCCGGGGCGAAGGACGTCGCCGTCGAGCTGTACACGCTGACCAAATCGTTCTCCATGGCCGGGTGGCGGGTCGGCTTCCTGGTGGGCAACGCCGAGATCGTCCAGGCCCTCACCAAGCTCAAGAGCTACCTCGACTACGGCACGTTCCAGCCGATCCAGATCGCCGGCATCGTGGCGCTGAACGAGGCGCCCGATTACCCCAAGGAGATCAACGAGACGTACCAGGCGCGACGCAACGCACTCTGTGACGGGCTGAACCGGATCGGCTGGGAGCTGGAGCGACCCCGGGGCACGATGTTCGTCTGGGCGCCCATTCCCGAGCCCTACCGGGAAATGGGCTCGCTCGAGTTCTCCAAGTACCTCGTCAGCGAGGCCGGCGTGGCCACGTCACCGGGCATCGGCTTCGGCCCCGGGGGCGACTCGCACGTCCGCTTCGCCCTCATCGAGAACGAGCAGCGCATCGGGCAGGCGGTGCGGCACCTGCGCAGCGCGCTGACCAAGCTGGGCTGAGCGCCGGATTGGGCTGACTGCGGAAGTGGGCTGAGAGCAACCTCCGTTCTCTCAGCTTCCTTCAAGAACGGCGCGTCAGGATGCACCAATGGCGCAGCTGGCGTCCCCCTCCATCGGCGTCACGACCCAGCGCGGCGGTGCGTACCTGCGTCAGTTCGATTCGTACCGCGTCATCGCCTGCGCGGCCGTGGTGCTGCAGCACTCGTTGCTGTGGAACGTCCAGCCGGGCAACACCACGGCGTGGGCGTTCGTCATGCTGTTGCACTTCAGCCGGACCGCGTTCTTCTTTCTGACCGCCTTCCTCATCACCGACAGCGCGCTCCATCGGCCGAGGTCGGTCACGGATTTCTGGCGGCACCGCTTGGCGGAGGTCGGCGTCCCCTTCCTGGCGTGGACCGGCATCTACTGGCTCTTCACCATGGGCGTCGACGGTTCGTGGGACCAGGCGGGCTCCTTGCTGTGGAGCGACCTGGTCTTCGGCTACTGCCAGCTCTACTTCGTCGTGGTGCTCCTCCAGCTCTACCTCGTCTTCCCGTTCGTGCTCCGGCTCCTGCGCGCCACCACGCACCACGTCGTCGTGATGGTGGCAAGCCTGCTGTTCGCCCTCGCCCTCGCTGCCGATCTGCACTGGACGACCTCCTTCGGAGCCGTGGGGAGCGCGACCAACGCCATCGGATCGGTCTGGCCGTGGGCCCGCGACCCGATCACGTATCAAGAGCAGTTCGTGGCGGGCATCCTCGTCGCCCTGCACTTCGACCAGGTACGGGTCTTCGTGGAGCGCTTCTGGCGACAGATCGTCGCTCTGGGTGTCGTGATCGGCGTGGTGGCC
>DAHVAJ010000104.1 GCA_027314705.1 Acidimicrobiaceae bacterium | reverse complement strand
GGACAGGAGGGCGACGGCCACCCGGCCGGGCCGGGCCGAGTGGTCGGGCGACGGACGGGGCGGCTCGGCGGCGGGCCGGCGGGCCAGCGCCTCCTCGCCGTGGCCGAGCACGCACTCGGGGTCGGGGCCGTCGAGGGGCAGCCCGGTGAAGAACTTGGCCGCCAGGCACCCGCCCCGGCAGGTGGCCGCGTGCCCGCACGAGGCACAGGCGCCCGCGGCCTGGGGCCGGCGCAGCCCGGCGAAGAGCTCGGAGGTGCGCCAGATCCCGGCGAACCCGCCCGGCGAACGCACGTTGCCGGCCCGGAACTCCTCGTGGATGGCGAAGGGACAGGCGTAGACGTCGCCCACCGGGTCGACCAGGCAGACCACCCGCCCGGCCCCGCACAGGTTGAGCCCGGGCAGCGCCCCGCCGTAGGGGGCCAGGTGGAAGAAGGAGTCGCCCGTCAGCACGTCCTCGCCGTGGGCCACCAGCCAGTCGTAGAGGAGGCGCTGCTGGTCGGCCGTCGGGTGGAGCGCGTCCCACACGTCGGCCCCGCGCCCGGAGGGCCGGAGGCGGGTGAGCCGCAGCTGCGCCCCGTGGTCGGCGGCCAGCTCGGCGAAGGCGTCGAGCTGGCCGACGTTGTGGCGGGTCACCACGACGGAGAGCTTGAAGCCCTCGAACCCGGCGGCGGCCAGTCGCGCCATGGCCGTGCGCACGGTGGCGTAGGAGCCCTCGCCCCGGACGGCGTCGTTGACGGCGGCCGTGGCTCCGTCCAGGGAGAGCTGGACGTCGACGTACTCGCTGGCCGCCAGGTGGCGGGCGGCGGCCTCGGTGAGGCGCGAGCCGTTGGTCGAGAACTTGACCCCGACGTGGTGTTCGGTGGCGTAGGTCAGGAGGTCCCAGAAGTCGGCGCGGATGGTGGGCTCGCCGCCGCCGATGTTGACGTAGAAGACCTGCATCCGCTGGAACTCGTCGATGAGGGCCAGGCACTCGGCGGTGGTGAGCTCGCCCGGGTCGCGCCGGCCCGAGCTCGACAGGCAGTGCACGCAGGCCAGGTTGCAGGCGTAGGTGAGCTCCCAGGTGAGACAGATGGGGGCGTCGAGGCCCCGCTCGAAGCGGTCGACGAGGCGGGGGGCGCCGGCCGGGGCGCTCACCGGGGCCGCTCGCAGATCATGCCGGTGCCGGCCAGCGTGCCGAGGGCCTCCTCGTAGGAGGCGAGCTCCCCGTCGGGCACCCCGGCGGCCAGGCAGGCGGCCCGGCCGGAGGGGTGGGCGGCCAGGGACTCGACCACGGCCAGGAGGGTCCGGCTCTTCAGGAAGCTCAGCCGGCGCGTGCCGAAGTGGTAGGCCAGGGCCCCGAAGGACTCGGGCCGGAGGGCCACCTGGGGGTGGACGGTCCACGCACGCGCCGGGTCGTAGGGCGCGCCGGTCTCGGTTCCAAGGGCGGGGCACACGGCGGGGGCCGGCCGGTGGGGGTGGTCGGACGCCTAGTAGACGCCGCACATCCCGTCGATGGACACGTCCTCGACCAGCAGCTCCCGCTCGACGAGGTCGGCGGGGCCGGCCGGGGGGCCCGCCGGGTCCGCCCCGGCCTCGGTGCCCGGGTCGGTGTTGGTGGTGGGCTCGGTCGCGGTGACGCTCATGGGTCCTCCCCTACTCGGCCGGCGGCGCCGGGACGGAGTGCAGCTTCCCATTTCCTGCACTTGATGTCAAAATGGGACGCCGATGCCCACCGAGCCGCCCCTCCCGCCCGAGGCCGCCGGCGCTCCCGAGGCGACCCGGGGCCGGCGCCCGAGCACGACCAGAGCCGACGTGGCCCGGGCCGCCTTCGGGCTCTTCGACCGGCAGGGGTTCGACGAGACCACCGTCGACGAGATCGCCGCGGCCGTGGGCATCAGCCGGCGGACCTTCTTCCGCTACTTCGAGTCCAAGCGCGACGTGGTCTGGGGGGAGTTCGACGTCGAGCTGGTCCGGCTGCGGGACCGCCTGGCCGAGGCCCCCGACCGCGAGCCCCTCCTCGACGTGCTCCGCCGGTCGGTGGTGGCCACCAACCGCTTCGGCGCCGGCGAGCTCGACGAGCTGCGCACCCGGATGGTGCTCATCAACACCGTGCCCGAGCTCGTGGCCCACGCCGCCGTGCGCTACGAGGCGTGGTGCGCCGTCGTGGCCGCCTTCGCCGCCCGGCGCCTGGACGCGTCCCCCGACGACCTCGGCCCCCAGACCGTGGCCCGTGCCGCCCTCGGAGTGGCGATGGCCGCCTTCGCCCGATGGGCGGGGGGCGCGGCCGACGACCTCTCCGACGAGGTCGACCGGGCCTTCCGGCTCCTCGCCACCGGCTTCGACGAGGCCCGCCTCCGGACCTGAGGCCGGCCGGGCGGCCGGGGGTTCGACGGGACCGGCCCCGTGGCGCGATGCTGGGGCCGATCCGCCCGGCGCCGGGGGGTGTCGAGCCGAAGGGGAGGTCGCCATGAAGATCCGTGCCGCCGTCTGCAGCGGGCTCCACGAACCGTGGAAGGTCGAAGAGGTCGAGATCGACCCGCCACAGGCCCACGAGGTCAGGGTGCAGATGGCCTACGCCGGCATGTGCCACTCCGACGAGCACCTCCGCAGCGGCGACATCAGCGCCCCGCCCGAGGTCCTGTCAGTCTTCGGCGTCGACTCGCTCTTCCCGGCCATCGGTGGCCACGAGGGGGCGGGCGTCGTGGTCGAGGTCGGCGAGGGCGTCGAGACCGTGGCCCCCGGCGACCACGTGGCCGCGGCCTTCATCCCGGCCTGTGGCCGGTGCTTCTGGTGCGCCTCGGGCCGCCAGCACCTCTGCGACCTGGGCATGGCCACCCTGGCCGGTCCGATGATCAGCGACGGCACCTGGCGCCACCACCTCGACGGCAAGAACGTCAACCGCATGACCCAGCTCGGCACGTTCTCCGAGTTCATGGTGGTCAACGAGGCGTCGCTGGTGAAGATCGACCCCAACGCCTCCCTCAAGGCCGCCGCCCTCATCAGCTGCGGGATCTCGACCGGCTTCGGCTCGGCCGTGGACCGGGCCAAGGTCCGCCCGGGCGAGACGGTGGTGGTGGTCGGCTGCGGCGGCGTCGGGTCCGGCGCCGTCCAGGGTGCCCGGCTGGCCGGTGCCCGCCAGATCATCGCCGTCGACCTGCTCCCGTTCAAGCTCGAGAAGGCCAAGGCCATCGGGGCCACCCACACGGCGGCGTCGATGCTGGAGGCGGCCATGCTGCTGCCGGACCTCACCGAGGGCCGGATGGCCGACGCCGTCATCCTGACCCCCGGGGTGCTGACCGGCGATCTCATCGCGCCGGCCCTCGGCATGGCGTCGAAGGACGGCCGGGTGGTGACCACGGCCATCGCCCCCTTCAACCAGGAGGAGGTCAGCCTCAACCTCTTCAACTTCGCCATGTTCAACCAGGCCCTGCTGGGCACGGTCTTCGGCTCGGTGAGCCCCCGGGTCCAGATCCCGAACCTGCTCCGCCTCTACGAGGCCGGCCTGCTCGAGATCGACGCCCTCATCACCCAGGAGTACACCCTCGACCAGGTCCAGAACGGGTACGACGACCTCCACGCCGGCACCAACGTACGCGGCGTGGTCGCCTTCGACGTCTGATCCGGCCCACGAGCTCCCGCCGGCACCGCCGGCCGCACGGCGCCCCGGGGACGTCCCCGGGGCGCCGTCGCGAGCGCGGACCGTCGCCCTCTGGGTACGGCCCGGGTGCGGCCCGGATGCGGCGGGCGCTCTGTCCGGGGCCCGGTCGGAACCCGGTTCGGCGGAGGACCGCCGGGCCGGCCGTCAGCCGGCGAGGAGCTTGGCCTTGGCCGCGGCGAACTCCTCGTCGGTGAGGACGCCCGCGGCCTTGAGGTCGGCGAGCTTCTGCAGCTCGTCGGTGAGGCCGCCGGCCGCAGGTGCCGCCGGTGCGGCCGGTGCCGCCGGTTCGGGGGCGGCCTGCTGCTCGGCCGCCTCGGCCTGGGCCGCCTGGCGCTGTTGCACGTTGCCCGCCACGGTCGCGGCCGTGCCCGCCACCACCGCGGTGCGGGCCGCCGTACCGATGAGCCCGGGCCTCCCCCTGCGACGCATGATCATCCGTTGCCTCCTGGTCGTCGACGTGCTGTCTGGGTTCCATTGTGCACCGTTCCGGCCCACCCGGCACGGTGCGGGATCATCCCTGGGGGGCGAGCTCGTCGACGGGATCGTCGACGACCAGCCCGGTGAGGCCCGGCCCGGCGTCCGCCGGCACGTCCGTGGCGACCCTCGCCGGCGGCCGGACCGCCCGACCCCCCGTGACCGCAGAGGCCTCGCCGCCGGGACGCCGTCGCGCCCGCTCCCCGGGGGGAGGACCGGGCAGGCACCGGTAGCGGCCGTGCCGGCGGGTGGCGGGGTCGTCACCGGTACGCTGCGGTCGGTGGCAGCGGACGGCCCGCCTGCCCGGCCCGGAACCGACCCACGGAGGGGCGCGATGGCCTTCGAGCTGGGCGAGCTGATGGAGGCCCACCGGGGTGAGGCCTACGACCTGCACCGGCGCTACCTCAACCCCCAGCTGGCCCGCGTGCTCACCACCCTGGGCTTCGACCGCACCTACGTCCGCGGCGAGGGCGCCTACCTCATCGACGACCAGGGCGGCCGGACGCTCGACTTCCTCTCCGGGTTCGGGGTCTTCGCCCTCGGTCGCAACCACCCGGTCCTGAAGGACGCCCTCCGCCAGGCCCTCGACCTCGACCTGCCCAACCTGGCCCAGCTCGACTGCGCCCTCCTGCCCGGACTCCTCGGCCGGGCCCTGGTCGAGCGGGCCCATCCGGGCATCGGCCGGGTCGTCTTCGCCAACTCGGGGGCCGAGACGGTGGAGGTGGCCGTCAAGTTCGCCCGGTGCGCGACCGGTCGGTCCCGCATCCTCTACTGCGACCACGCCTTCCACGGCCTCACCAACGGGGCGCTCTCGCTCAACGGCGGTGCCGAGTTCCGGGCCGGCTTCGGACCGCTGCTGCCCGGGTGCGACCCGGTGCCCTTCGGCGACCTCGACGCCCTCGAGCGCGCCCTGCGGCGCGGCGACGTGGCCGCCTTCGTGGCCGAGCCCATCCAGGGCAAGGGGGTCTACCTGGCCCCCGAGTCGTACTGGCTGCGGGCCCAGGCCCTCTGCCGCCAGCACGGCACCCTGTTCGTCATGGACGAGGTCCAGACCGGCATGGGCCGGACCGGCCGGTTCCTCTGCCACGAGCACTGGGGTCTCCGGCCCGACCTCATCACCCTGTCGAAGGCCCTCTCCGGCGGCTACGTGCCGGTGGGCGCCGTGCTCACCACCGAGGTCGTCTTCGACGCCGTCTACCGTTCGATGGACCGGGCCGTCGTCCACTCGTCGACGTTCTCCCGCAACCAGCTGGCCATGGTGGCCGGCCTCGCCACCCTCCAGGTCCTCGACGACGAGGACCTCGTGGCCCAGGCGGCGGTCCGGGGCGCCCGGCTCCAGGCCGCGCTGGCCCCCCTGGTCGAGAAGTACGAGCTCCTGCACGAGGTGCGCGGCCTGGGCCTCATGATCGGGCTGGTCTTCGGCCCACCCTCGTCGCGGGCCGGCCGGGCCCGGTTCAGGATGATGGAGCTGGCCAGGAAGGGCCTCTTCTCGCAGCTGATCGTGGTGCCCCTCTTCCACCGGCACCGGATCCTGACCCAGGTGGCGGCGGACAACGTGAACATCATCAAGCTGCTGCCGCCGCTGGTCGTCGGCGACGAGGAGATCGAGGCCTTCGTGGCCGCCCTCGACGACGTGCTGGCCGACGCCACCCGCAGCGCCGGGCTCCTGCTCGAGGTGGGCACGACCATGGCCCGCAACTCCCTGCGCCGTCCGCACCGGCGGGCCCGGCCTTCGGCCACGGCACCCTCGTGAGCGGCCCGGCACCGGCCGGCCAGGGCCCGACACCGGCCCGTCCCGGCCCGGGCGACCGGGTCCTCGTCACCGGCGCGGCCGGCTTCATCGGCTCGGCCGTGGCCCGGGCGCTGGTGGCCCGGGGCGACCGGGTGGTGGCCCTGGTCGAGCCGGGCGGCGAGACCGCCAACCTCGACGGCGTCGAGGCCGAGGTCGTCCGCGGCGACCTCCGTGACGCGCCGGCCGTGGAGACGGCCGTGGCCGGGTGCCGTACCGTCTTCCACGTCGCCGCCCTCTACCGGTTCTGGGCGCCCGACCCGGCCGCCTTCTACGACATCAACGTGGCCGGCACCCGCCACGTCCTCGCCGCCGCCCGACGCCACGGCTGCGAGCGGGTGGTCTACACCTCGACGGTCGGCACCCTCGGGCTCCGCGGGGCCACGCCCGACCGGCCCGCCGACGAGCGCTCCTTCGCCCACGTCGACCACCTGTTCGGGGGCTACAAGCAGTCGAAGTACGTGGCCGAGCACGAGGTCCTGCGTGAGGCGGCCGAGGGCCTTCCCGTGGTGCTGGTCCAGCCGACCACCCCGGTCGGGCCACGCGACCGCGGACCGACCCCCACCGGCCGCACCGTCCTCGAGTTCCTGAACGGCCGCCTCCCCGGCTACGTGGACACCACCCTCAACATCGTGGACGTGGAGGACGTGGCCGCCGGCCACCTCCTCGCCGCCGCCTGCGGCCGGCAGGGTCGCAGCTACATCCTGGGCGGCACCAACCTCTCGCTCCGCGACGTCCTGGCCACCCTGGCCGCGGTGACCGGCCTCCCCACCCCCGGCCTGCGGGTGCCCGGCCGCCTGGCCCTCGCCGCCGGCCACCTGTCGGAGCTGGTCGAGGGGCGCCTCCTCGGGCGGGAGCCCTCGGTGCCGCTCGAGGGGGCCCGCATGTCCACCACCCACATGGCCTTCGACGACCGGCGGGCCCGGGAGGAGCTCGGCTTCACCTCGCGCCCGGCGGCCGAGGCCCTCGAGCGGGCGGCCCGGTGGTTCGTCGACAACGGCAGGGTGCGCCCCGAGCGGGCCGTCCGGTGCACGTGGCCCGGACCCCGTCCCTCCTAGGAGGCGGCCCGGTGGACCCGTCCGGAGGGGCGGCCGAGGGACGGGTCCGTTTCGTGGCCGATGCCGTGGTGCCCTGCGACGGGCGCGGCACCGTCCTCGCCCCCGGGGTGGTCGACGTCGACGACGGCACCGTCACCGCCGTCGGACCCGCCGACGGGCGCCCGCCGGCCGACGGGCGTCCCGAGGTGCGCATCGACGGCGCCCTCCTGCCCGGACTGGTCAACACCCACTGCCACTCGCCCATGACCCTCTTCCGGGGCACCGGCGAGAACCTCCCCCTCGACCGGTGGCTGCGCGAGGTCCTCTGGCCCCGGGAGGCCCGGCTGCGGCCGGGGGACGTCTACTGGGGGATGACCCTGGCCTGTGCCGAGCTCCTCCGCTTCGGCGTCACCACCACCTGCGAGGCCTACTTCTTCGACGACGCCCTGACCGACGCCGTGGTCGCGGCCGGCTCGCGGGCCCTGGTGACCCCCGGGATCCTCCGCCTGCCCGGCCAGGACGCCCCGGACTGGTGGGAACGGCGGTTGGCCGGGATTGTCGACCTCCACGCCCGACGTCACGGCGAGGCCGGGCGCATCGAGGTCGGTTTCGCCCCCCACGCCGCCTACACGGTCCCCCTCCCCGTGCTGCGCGACGTGGCCGCCGAGGCCCGCCGGCTGGACGCCCTGGTCCATCTCCACCTGGCCGAGACGGCCCGCGAGGCCGACGCCTTCACCGCCGAGCACGGCGGCTCCGTCCCCGAGGTCCTGGCTGCGGCCGGCGTCCTCGAGGGCCGGATCCTGGCCGCCCACAGCATCTGGCTCTCCGAGCGCGACCTCGACCTCTACGCGGCCTTCGACGTGGCCGTGGCCCACTGTCCGCAGAGCAACGCCAAGCTGGCCTCGGGGGTGGCCCCGCTCACCGACCTCCTGGCCCGGGGCATCCGGGTGGGTCTGGGGACCGACGGGCCGGCCTCCAACAACGACCTCGACCTCTGGGAGGAGGTCCGCCTGGCCGCCCTGCTGGCCCGGCTGCGCACCGGCGACCCCGCCGCCCTCTCGGCCACCGCCGCCCTCGATCTCGCCACCCGGGGCGCCGGGCGGGCGCTCGGGCGGTCCGACCTGGGCGTGCTCGCCCCCGGTGCACCGGCCGACCTCGTGGCCATGCGCCTCGACGACCCGGCCTTCGTGCCCCTCCTCGACGACGCCATGCTCCTCGAGCACCTGGTCTGGTCGGCCTCGAGCCGTCTGGTGACCGACGTGTGGGTGGCCGGCCGCCAGGTGGTGCGGGCCGGCGAGTGCCTGACCGTCGACGTCGACGAGGCCCGGGCCCAGGTGCACCAGCGGGCCCGCCGCCTGGCCGACGGCACCTGATCCGCCGCCGGGCGGTTCGTCGACGAGCGCGGACCGGTCGTCGGGGTGCCGCGGTCCGGTCCCATCGCCGCCGCCGCCACCGGCCCGGTCCGCCTGAATGGGGTACGCCGGGCTGGCCGTCGCCGTCGCGGGCCTCATCGTGATGCCGGGGGGATCCACGCCGTGGGTTCTGGCCGTCGGGGCGGTCCTCTGGCTCGCCGCCGCCGTGACGTTGGCCGGGTTCTCCTGGTCCCGGAAGGAGCTTCCGAGCTACGACTTGGATTCTGGTCGAAGCGGATTCTGCTCGTCCACGACTCGGTCCACCTCCGGTCGCCGGCCCGGCGGGCCTGCCGGCTTCTGCGTCCGCGCCGCCGTCCGCGGCGCGAGTCCCTCGCCGTGTTGACCCCGACCGGCAGGTGCAGGTCCGGACGGCCGGGGGGTGTCCCGTACCGCCGGCTCGGCGGCGGCTGTCGACGGCGGCTGATCGGCGGCTGCGGGATGCCCCCGGGATCAGGGCGACGGCCGGAGAAGCTGCAGCACCGGGCCGGCGGCCTGGATGGCGGCGTCCCGGATCACGTAGCGGTTGATCCCCCAACGCTTCTCCGACGCCAGGATCTGCGCCGCGATCTGGTCTGGCGTACCGATCCACATGAACGGGGCTTCCAGGAGGTCGTCCGCGGTAGCGCCGGCAACGGACTGGGCGAGCCCGCTGGCCACTCGCTCGGGGTCGTCTGTGACCTCGACGTGCTGGACCAAGGCCTCGATGTCGGGACGACGACCCAGCCGCTTGGCCTCTGCACCGATCCATCCGAACGTGATGTCCAGTGCGGTCGGACTCCACTCGACCGCATGCGAATGGCCGTCAGGCAGCGTCCTTGCGAGCCCGGTGACCCCGACGATGTCTGCACATCGAGCGGCGAAGGAGAGGACCCGACGGCCATTTCCGCCGACGAGGAGGGGAATCGAATCCTGCACCTGGTGAGGGGCCCGGAGCCGGGCCTCGTGAAGTCGGAAGGCTGGTCCCGACGTGGTCACGGATTCGCCGGCGAGCAAGAGGCGCACCGCACCCACAAGTTCGACCATCCGGTCGACCCTCTCTGCTGCCTCGGGGAACTCCATGCCGAGCATCGTCCACTCCGCTGGTGTGTGCCCGGCACCGATCCCGAAGACTGCACGTCCACCTGACAGTGCATCGAGCGTGGCCAGCTCGGCTGCAAGTGCCATTGGCTCCCTGAGGCCCGCATTGAGCACGCAGGGGCCGAGGCGCACGCGGTCCGTCACGGCCGC
>DAHVAJ010000102.1 GCA_027314705.1 Acidimicrobiaceae bacterium | reverse complement strand
GCGGCCTCCCCGGCGGCGGGCCCCCCGGCCCCCGTCGCCGTCGCCGTCACCCGCCCCAGGGCCGTGACGCCCGGTGCCCGCACAGTTGGTGGACGGCCACGGTGGGGTCGGCGCTGAAGCGCATCCGGGTGAAGCCCCAGGCCGCACCGAGGTCCGAGAGGGCGCGCCCGGGGGTCCACGGGGCGGTGATGGCCCGCAGGTAGGCGGCGAGCGGGTCGCAGCCGAGGGCCTCGCGGGCGGCGGCCACCTCGGCCGGGGAGGGGCCGCCGGGGACGGAGGTGGCCCCGGCGAGGCCGAAGCGGCCCAGCATCCAGGAGGGACCGACGTACTTCTCGTGGCCCGGCCGGGCCCGGTGGGTGACGACGGTGTGGCTGCCGATGGGATTGGCCAGCGAGAACTCGTCGTAGACGTAGACCCGCGGCCCGGCCAGGTAGCCGATCACACCGATGGCCGGGAGGTTGACGGCCAGCGAGAAGGGAAGGGGCGAGCGGGCCGGGAGCGCCCGGGAGGTGTCGATGGGCGCGAAGGGGTCGGTCACCACCACCAGCTCCTGGCGGCCGGGGGGCACGGACCGGGCCGCCGCCGACAGGACGGCCCCGGCCTGGCCCGAGAGCGCCCGGGCGTAGTCGGCCGCGGTCACCGGGTGGGCCCGGCCGGTGGCCGACACCCAGCTGTCTCGCTCGTTGGAGATGAAGACGGTCTGGAGACCCAGCCGGGTGAGGTGCGGCGGATGGAAGCGCAGCCATCCGGCGCACACCACCGCCCAGACGGCGATGCCGGCCACCGGAACGGCCAGCCAGGTCCGCAGTTGGCGGGTCACGGCGTACACGGGCAGGCACAGCGCGAACAGGCCCGGGAGCAGGAGCCGGGCGTGCATGTAGTCGCCCCCGAGGCGGACGATGTAGAGCACGTCGAGGGCGCCCACGGCGAGCGGGGTGACCAGGACGAGGACCCCGGCCCGGTCGCCCGCCCGCCACCAGGTCGCCGCCCGGCCGGCCACGAGCGGGACGGCCAGGGCGGCCGGGATCCACAGCAGGTACGGCCCGACCAGGTTGCCGAGGTAGACGATCCCCTGCGACCACCAGGAGGCGGCGGCGGCCTTGGCCAGACCGGTCGACGGCTCGAGGAGGGCGTAGTAGGCGGCCCGGAAGAGCTCGTAGGCGACCGGCGCGGCCAGGCCGCTGACGACGGCCACGGCGGCCGTGCGGAACCGGCGGCCGGGCCGCTCGCGGGCCACCACCAGGACCACCACCGTGGCGAGCAGGACGGCCGCGCCCAGCACGAGCTCGGGCCGGACCAGCGCGCCCAACCCCGCCACCACGGCCAGGCCCACGGCGCCCTTCCGGCGGGCCTCGAAGCGGACCAGCAGGAGGTAGGAGCACCCGAGCCAGAGGAAGACCATGGACATCTCGAGGCCGGAGGTGGCGAACTCCCAGAGGCCGGCCACGGCCGAGGCCACCAGCAGGCCGAGGGGGAGCACCGTCCCCTCGCCCCGCGACGCCCCGAGCCGCACCACGGCCAGCCCGCCGGCGGCGAACCCACCGGCCGTGCAGACCAGGCCGAGCACCACCGACGTCCAGGCCAGCGAGAAGAACGGGGTCGCTCCGTGGACCACGGCCAGGGTGGCCACCCAGAGGGGGTCGGAGTCGACCTCGACCCGCTCGCCGACGTTGAAGACCGGGCCGTGGCCGGCGAGGAGGTTGTGCACCACGCGGAAGTCGATGAAGGCGTCCTCGTCGACCCAGCGGTAGAGCCAGGCCCCGACCAGCACCATGACCACCGGCACCACGACGGGCCACCACGGGGGCAGGGAGCGCCGGCGCCGGGCGGTCCGCTCGCCTCCGACGGGCGGCACCGCCGGGGCCACGGTGTCCGCGGGGCGTGCGATGGGCGAGATGGTAGTGGAGGCCCGCTTGGCACCCCGCTCCCCCGGGCCCGGCCGGGGCGCTGGGGTACGCTCCGTCCATGCGGTCGACGGGTGGGCAGGGCCGCCCGGTGGGTCCCCCCGGGCGGCACGGGTAGCCCGGCGGTGGACGACGTGGCCACGGACGCCGCCCCGGTGACCGGTGCCGAACCGGTGACCTGTGGGCCACCGGCGACACTCGGCCAACCGGCGACCGGTGGACCACCGGCGACGTCGAGCCGACCGGCGACGCTCGGCCAACCGGCCCCGGACCACGGGTCGACCGCGCCCGGTCCGACCGACGCCCGCCCGTCCTTCCGGCTGGGCAACCGGCGGCCGCTCACCGGGCTGCGCGCCTTCGCCGTGGGCGTGGTCATCGCCTTCCACTCGGACTTCCGCGCCCTGCCCGGGGCGTGGGTCGGCGTCCAGGTCTTCTTCGTGCTGTCCGGCTTCCTCATCACGGCCATGCTCTCGGCCGAGGGGGTCCGGCACGGACGGATCAGCCTGGCCGGCTTCTACGCCCGCCGCGGGGCCCGGCTGCTGCCGCCGCTCCTGGTCACCATCGGCCTCCTGGCCGTCTACGCCGCCTTCGTCCACGTGGCCGACGCCGCCCACCGCCTGTGGGGCGACAGCCTGGCCGCGCTCTTCTACTACGCCGACTACCGCCAGGCCCTCGGGCACGCCCCCTTCTTCGGCTACCTGGCCCAGTCGTGGTCGCTCTCGGTCGAGGACCAGTTCTACCTGGTGTGGTCGGTCCTGCTCGTGGCGGCCGTGGCCACCGGCCGGCGCCGCCTGGCCTACGGCTTCGCCGCGGCCGGCCTGGCGGCCAGCGTGGCCGACCGGCTGTGGTTGACCTTCCACGCCCACCCCTTCACCGGCGCCGTGTTCGACCGCATCTACTACGCCTTCGACACGCGGGCCGACGCCCTCCTCCTCGGCTGCCTCCTCGGTCTGCTGGCCACCGACGGCTTCCTCGAGGGGTGGGGTCGGTCCGCCCTCCGGGTCCTGGCCGGGGCCGCCCTGGCCTCGGCCGCCTTCCTGGTCTGGATCTGCTTCGAGGCCCGCCTGTCCACCGAGACCCTCGTCGTCTGGTGGCTGCCCACCACGGCCGTGGCGGCCGGGGTGCTCATCGTCTACGCCCTCAACTGCCCCGACGGGCTGGGCGCCCGGCTGCTCGGGGTGGGCGCGCTGGTCTTCGTGGGCGAGCTCTCCTACACCCTGTACCTCGTGCACTTCCCGGTCTTCCTCGCCCTCCAGCCCCAGGCCACGGGGTGGGGGTTCTGGCCGACCGAGGCGGTGCGCCTGGCCATCGTCTTCGCCATCGCCACGGCCAGCTGGTTCCTGCTCGAACGGCCGCTCCAGCGGTGGCGACAGCGGAACGCGGCCCGCTGAGCCCGGTTCCGGACGCCGGGGGCGCGCCCCCGGGGACCCGGGGACCGGGCGGTAGAATCGACCGGTGGGAACAGCTGTGGAGCATCACGCCACAGCCGGGGGGGTTCAGGCGGCGCCCGAGCCCCGGCTCGGGCGCATCCCGGCGCTCGACGGCATCCGGGCCGTCGGCATCGGCCTGGTCCTCCTCTTCCACGGCGGGTTCTCCTGGGCGGGCGGCGGCTTCTTCGGGGTGGACGTCTTCTTCGTCCTCTCCGGCTTCCTCATCACCGGCCTGCTCGTCTCCGAGTTCGGCCAGAACGGCGGCATCGGTCTCGGCCGCTTCTGGGGCCACCGGGTCCGCCGCCTGGTGCCGGCCCTCCTGGCCCTGCTGGTGGCCGTGGCCCTCTACGGGGCCTTCCTGGCCCCGCCCGACACCCTGGGCCAGCTCCGGGGCGACGCCATCGCCACCCTGCTCTACGGCAACAACTGGCACCAGGTGGCCGGCGGGCAGGGGTACTTCGCCGCCCTCAACACCCCCCGACCCCTGCTGCACACCTGGTCGCTCTCGATCGAGGAGCAGTTCTACCTGGTCTGGCCCCTCGTCGTCCTCGGCATCCTGCGCTTCGCCCGCTCGCTGCGCGTCCTCCTGGCCGTGACCGTGGTCGGGGCGGTGGCCTCGGCCGTGGCCATGTCGGTGCTGTTCGCCGGCGGGGCCGGCGAGGCCCGGGCCTACTACGGCACCGACACCCGGGCCCAGGCCCTCCTCGTCGGGGCCGCCCTGGCCGTGCTCCTGGCCCACCCCCTCCCCCGTCGGCGGGCCTCCCGGGTGCCGACCACGTCGCTGGTGCGTGACCTCCGCCTCCCGGCGGCGGCCCGGGCCGGGCTGGCGGCGGCCGGGGTGGCCGGGCTGGCCGTCGTGGCCTGGATGTCGGTGGTCGACAACTCCACCACGGCCTGGATCTACCACGGGGGCTTCGCCCTGGTGGCCGTGGCCACCGCCGCGGTCATCGCCAGCGTGGCCCTGGTGCCCACCGGGGCGGTGGCCCGGACCCTCTCGGTCCGCCCGGTCCGCTACGTCGGGTCCATCTCCTACGGCCTCTACCTCTGGCACTGGCCGATCTTCGTGGTGCTCGACCACGCCCGGACCGGCCTCGAGGGCTGGCCGCTCTTCGTCGTCCGCCTGGCCGTCTCCTTCGGCGTCGCCGTCGTCTCCTACCACTTCTTGGAGATGCCCATCCGGCGGGGGGCGCTCCGCGGCTGGCGGGGCTGGACGGCCGCACCGCTCGCCGTGGGCGGCACCGCCGTCGCCCTGGTGGTGGCCACGGCCGGCGCCGCCCCGGCCGTCAGCGCCCTGCCGGTCACGGCGTCCTCGGTGACAGCCTCGGCCGCGGCCAAACCGGCGCCGTCCGGTCCGGCCTTCTCCGACCAGGCTGCGGCCGGCACCAACCCCATCGTGCCCGCCGTCGCCGCCGGAACCGGTGGTCCGGTCCGGGTCCTGCTCCTCGGTGACTCCGAAGCCAGCTTCCTCGGGTTCGGCCTCGGGGCCGAGGCGGCGGCCCACGACGTCTACTACGCCGGCGACGGGGTCTTCGGGTGCGGGCTGCTCACCAACACCACCCGGTTCCACGGCACGATCGTCCCCCAGCAGACCGGCTACCGGGGCGGCCACGCCCCGGTGCCGTGCGGCACCCAGCTGGCCCGGTGGACGGCCGACCTCACCACCTTCCACCCCGACGTGGTCCTGCTGGCCGACGGCGAGTACGAGGTCCGCGACCAGCTGGTCGGCGGACGGTGGACCCACCTCGGCGTCCCGGCCTTCGACGCCCTCGAGCGGGCGGCCCTGACCCGGGCCGTGGCCACCCTGCGGTCCACCGGGGCCGCGGTGGTGCTGCTCACCGCCCCCTACTACCACCAGCTCGAGCAGCCCGACGGGGCGTCGTGGCCGGAGGACGCACCGGCCCGGGTGGACCGGTACAACGCCCTGCTGCGCCAGGTGGCGGCGGCCGCCGGTCCGGGGGTGGTGGTGGCCGACCTCGGCGCCCGCCTCGACCCGGGCGGGCACTTCACGTCCACCATCGACGGGGTCCAGGTGCGCTTCTCCGACGGCATCCACGTGACCCCGGCCGGGGCCAGGATGGTGGCGCCGTGGTTGCTCGGCGAGGCGGTCTCCCTGGGCACCGCGGTCCGGGCCGCGGCGAGCGCGCCGGGCGCCGGAGGGTCCCGGGCCCCGACCGGCTCCGGTTAGCCCCGCGGCGCGACCGGCCGTCCGGCGGCGTCGGTGACCTGGACGGCCATGTCCCCGGCCCGGCCGACGTAGCCGGGAAGCGTCGGCGATCCCGGCGTCCAGGTGGTGAGGACGATCCGGCGGGGCTCGGTGCCGTCGGCCTGGTAGCCGGGGCCGAACTGGGCCCGCCAGAGGTGGTTGACCCGGGGCCGATCGCCGGCCAGGTCGAGCTGGTTCACGAGCCCGATGAACCGCTCGGTGTCGAGCAGCTGGGTCCGGGCCGTCCCGGCCCCGGCGTCGCCCACGAACACGCGGCCGCCGGGCGCGAGGTAGGGGGCCACCAGGGCGGCCAGCCGCCCGACCACCGGGTCCGAGGCCGCGGCCAGCGGCGGTAGCGCGGCGACCCGTGCACAGCCGGCCACGGCCACGGCCACGGCCACCACGGCGAGGGCCGCCCGCAGGCCCGCTCCCGCGGTCAGCGGGCGCCGGCCGGTGTCGGCCGGGACCAGGCCGGACAGGCCCACCTGACCGGCGGCCATGACCGCCACCACCGGCAGGACCACCGCCCACACCACGAGGTACCCGAAGAGCAGGCCGCTGACGTGGGTCACGGCCACCACCACCGCCGCCGCCCCGACCAGCGTGAGCCCGCCGAGTCCGGCCGCGAAGCGACGCCGCTGGTGCAGGCCGAGGCCGAGTGCGCCGGCAGCGAGGGCCAGGGACGCCACCGTGACGGCGACGGCCGCACCGGCATGGGCGGGCGGGCCCCCGAGCAGGGCGGCCATGACCACCCCGGGTCCGCCCACCACCATGCCGTGGACGGCGACGAGCGACCACCACCCGGCGAGGAGGCTCTGGCCGGTGTGGGCGGAGCGGAAGTAGCGGACGATGAGGGTGAGGTTGCCGGGGTCGTTGGTGAACTGCTCGACGACGGGCGGGAGCCACATCAGGACCAGGAGGACCCCTCCGGCCGCGCCCCAGGCCCACCCCGGGACGCGGTGGCGGGGCGCGGCGGCCGGCCGGGGCGCGACGGGCGGCCGCGGCGGAGGCCC
>DAHVAJ010000100.1 GCA_027314705.1 Acidimicrobiaceae bacterium | reverse complement strand
CGGGGGCCTTGGAACGAGTGCTGGAAATGGAAAGGGAGAAGCGCTAACCGCCGGTGCCACGACGCAAAGATCTGAAATCGATCCTGCTCATTGGCTCGGGCCCGATCGTGATCGGCCAGGCCTGTGAATTCGACTACTCCGGAACCCAGGCGCTCAAGGCCCTGCGCGAGGAAGGCCTGCGCCTGATTTTGCTCAACTCCAATCCGGCCACGATCATGACCGATCCGGAGTTCGCCGACCGCACCTATATCGAGCCGATGACCGTGGCCAGCGTGGAGCAGATTATCGCCCGCGAGCGGCCCGACGCCCTCCTGCCCACCCTCGGCGGCCAGACGGCCCTCAACCTGACCATGGTCCTGGCCGAGCGGGGCGTCCTCGAGGCGGCCGGCGTCGAAGTCATCGGGGCCAACCCGGAGGCCATCGCCACCGCGGAGGACCGCGAGCGGTTCAAGGCGGCCATGCAGGAGATCGGCCTGGCCGTGCCCCCGTCCGGCTTCGCCCACTCGCTCGAGGAGGCCCTGACCATCGGTGACGCCATCGGCTTCCCGATCATGGTCCGGCCCAGCTACATCCTGGGCGGGGCCGGCACGGGCATCGCCCGCGACGCCGACGCCCTGCGCCGCCTGGCCGGCGAGGGCCTCGAGGCCTCGCCCGTCCACGAGGTCCTCATCGAGCGCTCCATCGCCGGCCAGAAGGAGTTCGAGCTCGAGGTCATGCGGGACCACGCCGACAACTGCGTGGTCGTCTGCTCGATCGAGAACCTCGACCCGATGGGGGTCCACACCGGCGACTCGATCACCGTGGCCCCGGCCCAGACGCTGACCGACGTCGAGTACCAGGAGATGCGCGACGCGGCCTTCGCCTGCATCCGCCGGGTCGGCGTCGAGACGGGCGGCTCGAACGTCCAGTTCGCCGTGGACCCGGTGACCGGCCACCAGACGGTCATCGAGATGAACCCCCGGGTATCGCGCTCCTCGGCCCTGGCGTCCAAGGCCACCGGGTTCCCCATCGCCAAGATCGCCGCCCGGCTGGCCGTCGGCTACCGCCTCGACGAGATCACTAACGACATCACCGGTGCCACCCCCGCCTCGTTCGAGCCGACCATCGACTACGTGGTGACCAAGATCCCCCGCTGGGCCTTCGAGAAGCTGCCGGGGGCCCCCGCCGTGCTGGGCACCCGCATGCAGTCGGTCGGTGAGGTCATGGGCATCGGGCGCACCTTCCCCGAGTCCCTCCAGAAGGCGGTGCGCTCGCTCGAGCAGGGCCGCGCCGGCCTCAACGCCGACCCGGCCGAGGCGGTCCACCACGACGTGCCCACGGCCGACCTGCTGGCCCGCACGGCCACGGCCACGCCCGAGCGCATCTTCGAGGTCGAGGCCCTGCTCCGTCGGGGCACCACGGTCGAGGAGCTGGCCGCGACCACCGGCATCGACCCGTGGTTCCTGGCCCAGATCGCCCGCATCTCCGACGCCCGGATGGCCCTCGACCTGCGGGTCACCCTCGGGGTGACCGTCGACGACCTGGACCGGCGCGAGTGGCGGCGGCTCAAGCGGCTCGGCTTCTCCGACGAGCAGCTGGCCCACGTCTTCGGCGCCCCCGTCACCGCCGCCGACGTCCGCCGGGTGCGCCTGGACGCCGGGGTGGCGACCACGTTCAAGACCGTCGACACCTGCGGGTCCGAGTTCGAGGCCCACACGCCCTACCACTACTCGACGACCGAGGAGGAGGACGAGGTCGGCCCGTCGGGGCGACCCCGGGTCATCATCCTCGGCTCCGGCCCCAACCGCATCGGCCAGGGGATCGAGTTCGACTACTGCTGCGTGCACGCCTCCCTGGCCCTGCGCCAGGCCGGCTTCGAGACGGTCATGGTCAACTGCAACCCCGAGACCGTGTCGACCGACTACGACACCTCGGACCGCCTCTACTTCGAGCCCCTCACCCCCGAGGACCTGGCCAACGTGATCGCCGCCGAGCAGGCCGCCTCGCGGGGACGGGGCGGGGTGGTCGGGGTCATCGTGGGCCTCGGGGGCCAGACGCCGCTCAAGCTGGCCGCCGGCCTGCCCGAGGAGCTGGTGCTCGGCACCTCGCCCGCCTCCATCGACCTGGCCGAGGACCGCGAGCGTTGGAACGACCTCTGCCTGCGGCTGGGCCTTCCCCAGCCCCCCGGGGGGACGGCCACGACCGCCGAGGGGGCGGTCGCCGTGGCCCGCGAGGTCGGCTACCCGGTGCTGGTCCGCCCGTCCTACGTCCTCGGCGGCCGGGCCATGGAGATCGTCTACGACGACAAGCGGCTGCTCGAGGTGGTCGAGGCCCTCTCGGGGGTGGGCGGCGCCCTCGGGCGCGAGGGCGGGATCACCGCGGAGCGGCCGGTGCTCGTCGACCGCTTCCTGGAGGACGCCGTCGAGGTGGACGTCGACGCGGTACGCGACGCCACCGGCGAGGTGCTCGTCTGCGGGGTCATGGAGCACGTCGAGGAGGCCGGGGTCCACTCGGGCGACTCGGCCTGCGCCCTCCCGCCGCAGACCCTGGCCCCCGAGGTGGTGGCCGAGCTCGAGCGCCTGGTGCACGTCATCACCGAGGCCCTCGAGGTCTGCGGCCTCTGCAACGTGCAGTTCGCCGTCAAGGGCACCCGCGTCTACGTGCTCGAGGCCAACCCCCGGGCCAGCCGGACCGTGCCCTTCGTGGCCAAGGCCACCGGGGTGCCGGTGGCCATGGTGGCCGCCCGGGTCATGGTCGGGGCCACCCTGGCCGAGCTGCGGGCCGAGGGCCTCCTCACCGATCCGGTGGGCGGCCACGTCTCGGTCAAGGAGGCGGTCCTCCCCTTCAACCGGTTCCCCGGGGTGGACACCCTGCTCGGCCCCGAGATGCGCTCGACCGGCGAGGTGATGGGGATCGGGGCCACCTTCGGGCTGGCCTTCGCCAAGAGCCAGCTGGCCGCCGGCAACCGGCTCCCGTCGGGGGGGACCGTCTTCCTCTCGCTGGCCGACCGCGACAAGCCGGCCGGCCTCGAGGCCGCCCGCCACTTCGCCGACCTCGGCTTCGCCCTGGCGGCCACGTCCGGCACGGCCGCCATGCTGGAGGCCGAGGAGATCCCGGTGGCCACGGTGGTGGCCAAGGTGGGCGAGCCCCACGCCGACCGGGTCGACGCCGTCGACCTCATCGCCGGGGGCCAGGTCCAGCTGGTGGTCAACACGCCCCGGGGCCGCGGACCCCGGGCCGACGGCAACCACATCCGGGAGACGGCCCTGGCCCACCAGGTGCCCTGCCTGACCACGGTGGCCGCGGCCCGGGCCGCGGCCGCGGGCATCGCCGACTGGGCCGTCCACCCGCTGTCGGTCCGCTCGCTCCAGGAGCACCACCGGAGATGACGGCCTCGGTGGGCCGTCCCGGCCGCGTCGCGCCGGCCCGGCACGCCGGCGCCGTCGACCTCTCGGTGACCGTCGGCTCGCTCGCCCTCCCCGCCCCGGTCATGACCGCCTCGGGCACCTCCGGCCACGCCGACGAGCTGGCCGCCTACGGTCCGCTGGCCGACCTCGGTGCGGTGGTGGTGAAGTCCCTCTCGGTCGACCCCTGGCCGGGCAACCCCGCGCCCCGCGTCCACCAGGCCGGGGACTCGCTGCTCAACAGCGTGGGCCTGCAGGGCCCCGGGATCGGGGCCTGGGCCGGCGACGGGCTGGTGCGCCTGGCGGCGGCCGGGGCCCGCACGGTGGTGTCCATCTGGGGCCAGCGGGTGGACGACTACGCGCGGGCCGCGGCCCTGGTGGCCGAGCTCGAGGGCCTGGCCGCGGTCGAGATCAACGTGAGCTGTCCCAACCTCGAGGACCGCCGCACCATGTTCGCCCACTCGGCCACGGCCACGGCCGAGGTCGTGGCCGTGGTGGGGGAGCGCTGTCCGGGCCTGCCCCGGTGGGCCAAGCTGAGTCCGACCGTGCCCGACCTCGCCGCCGTGGCCGGCGCCGCCCTCGGTGCCGGGGCCGAGGCCGTCACGCTGGTCAACACCGCCCTGGCCATGGCCGTCGACGTCGAGACCGGGCGGCCCGTGCTCGGGTCGGGGCCGGCCGGGGGCGGGCTCTCGGGCGCCGCACTCCACCCGGTGGCCGTGCGGGCCGTCTTCGACGTCCGGGCCGCCCACCCCGAGGCGGCCATCGTCGGCGTGGGCGGGGTGGCCTGCGGGCGCGACGCCGTCGAGCTGATGATGGCCGGCGCCGACGCCGTCCAGGTGGGCACGGCCACCTTCCGCGACCCGCGGGCCCCGTGGCGGGTGCTCGACGAGGTGGCCGCGTGGTGCGCGGCCCACGGGATCGCCGCCGTACGCGACCTGCGCGACCGGGCCCACGGGCCGGGCCCCGGGGGCGACGGTGGCTGAGCGCGGTGCGCCGGTGCGCCCGTCGGGGTTCGGGGCCCGCGTGGCCCGGGCCGTCGCCGCCACCGGGCCGCTCTGCGCCGGGATCGACCCCTCGCCGTCCCTGCTCGACGCCTGGGGCCTCGGCGACGACGCCCGAGGTCTGCGTGCCTTCTCGTTGCGCTGCGTCGACGCCTTCGCCGGGGTGGTGCCCGTGGTCAAACCCCAGGTCGCCTTCTACGAGCGGTTCGGCGCCGCCGGCTACGCCGTGCTCGAGGAGGTCCTGGCCGCGGCGCGGGCGGCCGGGCTGCTCGTCATCGCCGACGCCAAACGGGCCGACATCGGGTCGACCACCGAGGCCTACGCCACCGCCTGGCTCGACCCGGCCAGCCCGCTGGCCGTCCACGCCGTGACCGCCGTCCCCTACCTCGGCCTGGGTGCCCTGGCCCCCCTGGTGGTGGCGGCGGCGGCCCACGGGTCCGGGCTGCTCGTCGTCGTCCGCAGCTCGAACCCGGAGGGCCGCACCATCCAGGAGGCCCGCACCGAGGGCGGCACCGGCCCGGCCGTCGAAGACGCGCTCCTGGCCGGGATCGCCGAGCTGAACCGCGCCGGCACCCTGCCGGCGGGAACGGTGGGTGCCGTGGTCGGGGCCACCCTGGCGCCGTCGGCCTTCCCCCTCTCGGGGCTCGGCGGTCCGGTGCTCGCCCCCGGCCTGGGGGCCCAGGGGGCGACGGCGGCCGACGTCGGGGTCCGCTTCGCCGGCTGCCCCCCCGGCTCGGTGCTGGCCAACGTGTCCCGGTCGGTGCTGGCCGCCGGGCCCGACGAGGGGGCCCTGGCCGCGGCGGCCCGGTCGGTCCGCGACGAGCTGGCTGCGGCCCTGGCCCGACCGTGAGCGCCGGCACGCCGGTCCGGTGGCCTGCCGGTCCCCGGGCCCGGGCCCGGCCGTCCCGGTCCCGGGACGGCCGTCAGCGGTCGGCCGTCAGCGGTCGGCCGTGGGCAGCGGCGCGGTGAAGGCGACGGCGGGCGAGGGCGGGAGGTACTCGGCGGGGATGTCGGCCGGGGAGGGGTACCAGTCGACGTCGAACACGTTCCCGAGGCCGGCCCCGCCGCCCTCCACCGTGCCCGAGAGCCCGGCGTCGGTCGAGGCGGCGAAGGCGGCCCGTCCGTCGATCCGGCCGGCGGCCAGGGCGTCCCAGGTCGACCGGTCGACGCGGGCCACGAGGCTGTAGGTGCAGCCGCCGGGCTCGCTCCCCACCACCCGGCCGATCATGCAGTGGTCGGCGCCGTCCTCGACGGCGTAGACGGCGGCGTCGCCCGTGCCGGCGACGGCCCGCAGGCGGGCCGGGTGCCCGAAGAGGTGGGCGGTGCCGTGGCGGCGCTCCTTCAGGGCCCACAGCGGCGTGGCCGGCACCGTGCCCTCGGGCTCGTCGCCGAGGGGCGTGGTCTCGGCCGGCGCCGCCACCGGGAAGGTGCGGCCGGCCGTCTCGGGAGCGAAGTGGAGCTGCCCGTCGTCACGGGGCCGGACCGGCCCCGGCTCCTCGATGCGGTCCTCGTCGGCCACGGCTCCTCCTCCGGTCGCGGGCGCGTCCACCCGGACCCGTCGGACCCATCGTGCCACGGGTGGGGGAGTGGAGGCCCGCGTCAGGTGGCCGCGGCCGTGGGGTACCAGCCCGCCACCCGCCCGGTGAGGGCGTGCCGACGGTCGGCCCGGGCGGTCCGGGCCTCGCCGGGCCCGCACCGGGCGAAGGCCAGGGCGTCCCCGGGGGCCAGCCGGCCGAGGACGGGGAGGTCGGCGACGATCACGCAGGCGGCCACCGGGTAGCCGCCCACGGTGGCGTGGTCGGGGAGGAGGACGATGGGCCGGCCGTCGGGCGGGAGCTGCACGGCCCCGGTGACCATCCCGGTGGAGGCCACCGGGGGGGCGCCGGTGAGGGTGGTGGCGTCGTCGGCCTCGAGCCGGAGCCCCACCCGGTCCGAGTCGGACCGCACCCGCCAGACCGTGTCGGCCAGGGTCTCGAGTACGCCCGGGGGCACGGGATGGGGTCCGTCGAGGACCCGGACGACGGCCGTCGGGGGCCGCGGCCCGGGCGCGGCGTCCCGGCCGGAGCCGGGCCCGGAGAGCCGGGCCCGGGGCCGGGCGCCGGCCCCCACCGGCAGCCGGTCGCCGGCCCGGAGGGGTCCGGGCCCGAGGCCGCAGAGGACGTCCGAGGCGCGCGAGCCGAGGACGTCGGGGGTGTCGAACCCCCCGGACACCCCCAGGTAGGCCCGCAGGCCCCGCCGGACCGGCCCGACGGCGACGACCTGCCCGGCGTCCACCGGCACCACGGCGGCGTCGTCCACCGGGCGCCCGTCGACGCGCAGGTCGACCGCCCCGGGACCGGCCCCCACCACGGCGAGGTGGACGGGCCCGGTGGCCACCAGGGTGGGGCCGATCGCCGTGCACTCGAGGGCGGCCGACCGGCGGTCGTTGCCGAGGAGCTCCTGGACCAGGGCGAACGCCTCCGGGTCGGCGGCCCCGGCGGCCGGCACCCCGAGGGCGCCCACGCCCCGCCGGCCGGCGTCCTGGACCAGGGTGAGCACGCCGGGCGCCACCACCTCGAGGTGGGTCCCGCGGTCCCGGCCGAGGGCCGGCCGCGGCGCGGCCGGGTCCGCCCCGCCGGGCAGGCCGTCCGCGACCTCGAACCGCACGACGTCCCCCGGCGCCACCCGGGCGAAGGGCGGGGTGGTGGGATCGAAGAGCCGGACCGGGGTCCGGCCCAGCAGGTGCCAACCGCCCGGCGTGGCCTGGGGGTAGACGGCGGCGAACCCGCCGGCCAGGGCCACCGAGCCTGCCGGGACGCTGGTGCGGGGCGTGGCCCGCCGGGGCACGGCGGCCAGCTCCGGCGGCAGGCCGGTGAGGTACGGGAAGCCGGGGGCGAACCCGACCAGGGCCACCTCGAGCCGGGCCGCGGTGAGCCGGTCGACGACCGCCCGGGCGGCCAGGCCGCAGCGGGCGGCCACCTCCTCGAGGTCGGGGCCGTCGAAGGCCACCGGGAGGACGTGGACCCGGCCCCCCCGGTCGACCACCGGGGGCCCTCCGGCCGGCGCCGCGGCCGTGGCCTCGAGCCAGGCCCCGGCCGCCGCCGGGTCCGGGTCGGGGCCGCCCAGGACGGCGAGGACACTGTCCCACCCGACGACCAGATCGGTGATGGGGACGGGGGCGGTGCCGAGGCGGCGGTGGGCCTCGACCGCCCGGGCCAGGGCCTGGGCGTCGCGCACGCCGCCGGTGGTGACGAGGACGGCGGCGTCGCCGAAGGGGCGGGCCGTCGGCCCCCGGCCGGTCACGGGCGCCCGGCCGGCCGCTCCGGCCCCGGGGCGAAGGGGCGGACCTCCACCCCGGCCTCCTCGAGGGCCAGCCGCACGGCCCGGGCCGCGCCCGGGGCGCCCGGGGCGTCCCCGTGGATGCAGAGGGTGTCGACGACGACGTCCGTCCAGCGGCCGTGGACGGAGGGCACGCCGCCGCGGAGGACGAGGGACCGGGCCCGCCGGGCCACCTCGGCGCCGTCGGCCACCACCGCCCCGGGCCGGTCCCGCGGGGTGAGGCCGCCGTCGTCCTCGTAGGCGCGGTCGGGGAAGCCCTCGGCCACCACCCGGAGGCCGGCCGCCCGGGCCGGGAGGTGGAGGGCGCCGGCCGGTGGTCCCACCACCAGGCCGACGTGGGGGGCCAGCGCGGCGACGAACGCGTCGGCCGCCTCGGGGTCGGTGGCCAGCCGGTGGTAGAGGGCACCGTGGGCCTTCACGTAGGTCACCGGGGCGCCGACCGCCGCCGCCTCGGCGGCCAGGGCGGCCCACTGCTCGAGGACGTCCTCGGCCAGTCGGCCGGCGGGAACGTCGAGGTCGCGCCGGCCGAACCCGTGGCGGTCGCGGTAGGCGACGTGGGCCCCGAGGGCCACGCCGCGTTCGCGGCAGGCCGCGGCCGCGGCCCGCATCGTCCGCCGGTTGCCGGCGTGGAAGCCGCAGGCGACGCTGGCGCTGGTGACCACGTCGAGGACGGCGAGATCCCGCGCCGTGAGCGCCTCGCCCTCGGCCAGGTCCGCGTTGAGGTCGACGACCGGCACCCTCCCAGTATCGCCCCCACCGGGGCCCGGGCCCGGCGTCACATGACCCGGCGCCGCCGAGGCGCTATCGTCGCGGACATGCCCCAACCGCCCGCACTCACGCCCGAACAGCGCCAGGCCGCACTGGCCAAGGCCGCCAAGGTCCGCCGTGAGCGGGCCGAGGTCAAGGAGAAGCTCAAGCTCGGCACCATCAACCTGTCGGAGCTGTTGACCATGGCCGACTCCAACGAGACGGTCGGCAAGATGAAGGTCCTGTCCGTGCTGGAGTCCCTACCCGGCCTCGGCAAGGTGAAGGCCCGCCGGCTGATGGACACGGTGGGCATCTCCGAGAGCCGCCGGCTCCAGGGGCTCGGCTCCAACCAGCGAGAGGCGCTCCTGCGCGAGACCGCCCGCTGAGCGGAGCGCACCCCGGCGCCCCGCCGGGCTCCCGCGTCTTCGTGCTGTTCGGCCCGGGCGGTGCCGGGAAGGGTACGGTGGCCGCCCGCCTGGTGGCCGAGGATCCGCGTCTGTGGCTGAGCCGGTCGTGGACGACCAGGGAGCGCCGCCCGGGCGAGCCCGAGGACGCCTACGTCTTCGTCGACCGGTCCACCTTCGAGGCCCGGGCCGCCGCCGGCGGGTTCCTCGAGTGGGCGGAGTTCCTCGGCCACCTCTACGGCACCCCGGTGGCCGATCCCGTCCCCGGCCGCGACGTCCTCTTGGAGATCGACCTGCAGGGCGCCCGCCAGGTCCGGCACCTCCGCCCCGACGCCACCCTGATCCTGCTGCTGCCCCCCTCGCCCGCCGTCCAGGCCGAGCGGTTGCGGGCCCGGGGCGACGACGAGGCGCACATCGCCCGGCGCCTGGCCGAGGGCGCCGCCGAGGAGCGGTCCGGCCGGGCCATCGCCGACGCCGTGGTGGTCAACGGGACGGTCGCCCAGGCCACCGCCGAGGTGGCCGGTATACTGGCCGACCACCGCACCGGAACCGCCTGACGGGCCCGGCGCGCCCCACCCGACGACCCCGAAGGACCGAGATGGCCCAGCACCAGACCACGCTCATGGACCCGCCCATCGAGGACCTCCTCGACAAGGTCGACTCCAAGTTCACCCTGGTGGCCCTGGCCGCCCGGCGGGCCCGCCAGGTCAACAGCTACTACAACTCGCTGGGCGAGGGCCTGGGCGTGGTCGTGCCGCCGCAGGTCTCGTCCCCGTCGGGCAAGCCCCTGTCGATCGCCTTCGAGGAGGTGGCCGAGGCGAAGGCCACCTACTCCCGTCCCGACCCCGAGGAGCTGGCCGCCGCCGAGGCCGCCGCGCTGGCGCTGCTCGAGGGCGAGGGCGAGACGGCGTCGGAGGACGCCACCACCGAGTAGCCCCGACCGGCCCCCGGGCCGGACGGGACGGACGGGGAGCGCCGTGGCAGAGCCGGCACCGGAGGAGCAGGCACCGCACGCCCCGGCCGTGGCGCGTCCCTTCGTCGTCCTCGGGGTGTCGGCCGGCATCGCCGCCTACAAGGCCGTCGAGGTCTGCCGTCGGCTGGTCGATGCCGGCGTGCACGTGGCCCCGGTGCTGACGGCCAACGCCACCCGCTTCGTGGGTCGGGCCACCTTCGACGCCCTCGGCTCCGAGCCGAGCCAGACCAGCGTGTGGGACGAGGCGTCGCCCCTCCCGCACACCCGGCTGGGCCAGGCCGCCGACGTCGTCCTGGTGGCCCCGGCCACGGCCGACCTCCTGGCCCGCTACGCGGCCGGGCTGGCCGACGACCTCCTCACCACCACGCTGGTGGCCACCGCCGCTCCCGTGGTCGTGTGCCCGGCCATGCACACCGAGATGTGGGACCACCCCGCCGTCCGGGAGAACCTGGCCGTCCTGGTCCGGCGGGGCGTGACCGTGGTGCCCCCCGGGGAGGGCCGGCTGGCCGGCGGTGACGTCGGGACCGGACGGATGGCCGAGCCGGCCGACATCGTGGACGCGGTGCTCGGGCTGCTCCGCCCCCGGGCCTCCCGGCCGCCCGACGGATTGGCCGGGGTGCGGGTCCTCGTCACCTCGGGCGGCACCCGGGAGCCGATCGACCCGGTCCGGTTCATCACCAACCGCTCGTCGGGCAAGCAGGGCCACGCCCTGGCCGCCGCGGCCCGCCGGCACGGTGCCGAGGTGGTCCTGGTCACGGCCAGCCCCCTGGCTCCGCCGGCCGGCGTCGAGGTGGTCGCCGTGGAGACGGCGGCCGAGATGGAGGCGGCGGTGCTGGCCCGGGCGGCCGAGGCCGACGTGGTGGTCATGGCCGCGGCCGTGGCCGACTTCCGGCCCAAGGAGGCCGGGACCACGAAGCTGCACAAGGCCGACGGCGTGCCCGAGCTCGTCCTCGAGCCGACCACCGACATCCTGGCCGAGCTGGGCCGGCGCCGGCGTCCCGGGCAGGTGCTGGTGGGCTTCGCCGCCGAGACCGATGCCGTCGAGGAGCGGGCCCGGTCCAAACTGGTGGCCAAGCGGATCGACCTCGTCGTGGCCAACGACGTCGGGGCGCCCGGCGCCGGCTTCGAGCACGACACCAACGCCGTGACCATCCTGGGCGCGGACGGCTCGGTCACCGCGGTGCCGCTGGCCTCCAAGGTGCGGGTGGCCGAGGCCGTCTTGGCTAGGGTGGGCGCGCTCCTGTCGCCGGGCTGACCGCGGCACCCCGGCCGTCGGGGCGCCGACGCCGCCCCGACGACCCGACGACCCGACGACAAGAGGATGGACCAGCCGTGAGCAGCCGCTACACCTTCACCTCGGAGTCCGTGACCGAGGGCCACCCGGACAAGATGGCCGACCAGATCTCGGACACCGTGCTCGACGCCCTCCTGGCCGAGGACCCCGAGAGCCGGGTGGCCTGCGAGACACTGCTCACCACCGGGCTGGTGCTCGTCGCCGGGGAGATCACCACCACCACCTACGTGGACATCCCCAAGCTGGTGCGCCAGACCGTCCTCGACATCGGGTACGACGACGACGCCTTCGGCATCGACGGCAACACCTGCGGGGTCATCGTCTCGCTCGACGAGCAGTCGCCCAACATCGGCCAGGGCGTCGACAAGGCCTTCGAGGTCCGGGCCGGCACCGGCGGTGAGGACCAGCTGAACGCCCAGGGCGCCGGCGACCAGGGGATGATGTTCGGCTACGCCTGCGACGAGACGCCGGACCTCATGCCCCTGCCCATCTGGCTGGCCCACCGCCTGGCCCAGCGCCTGGCCCAGGTGCGCCGGGTGGGCACCCTGCCCTACCTCCGCCCGGACGGCAAGACACAGGTCAGCGTGACCTACGAGGACGGCCGGCCGGTGGCCCTCGAGACGGTCCTCATCTCCACCCAGCACGACCCGGGCATCGACCTCGAGACCCTCCTGCTGCCCGACCTCCGCCAGAACGTCATCCAGCCGCTGCTGCCGCCCGAGCTCGACGCCTCGGGCCTGCGCGTCCTGGCCAATCCGACCGGCGTCTTCGAGCTCGGAGGCCCGCACGCCGACACCGGCCTCACCGGGCGCAAGATCATCGTCGACACCTACGGGGGCATGGCCCGGCACGGCGGCGGCGCCTTCTCGGGCAAGGACCCCTCGAAGGTCGACCGTTCGGCCGCCTACGCGGCCCGGTGGGTGGCCAAGAACGTGGTGGCCTCGGGCGCGGCGGCCCGCTGCGAGGTCCAGGTGGCCTACGCCATCGGCGTGGCCCGGCCCGTCTCCGTCCTCATCGAGACGTTCGGAACCGAGCGGGTCGACCCGGCCCGCGTCACCGCCGCCGTCGACGGGCTCTTCGACCTCCGCCCGGCGGCCATCGTGCGGGACCTCGACCTCAAGCGGCCGATCTACCGGAAGACGGCAGCCTACGGTCACTTCGGCCGGGCCGAGAAGGAGTTCACCTGGGAGGACACCTCCCGGGCCGACGACCTCAAGCAGGCGCTCGGGCTCTGACGGCGGCGGACGGCCCGGCGGTGCCGGCGGCGGGCACCGGCCCCCGCGTCGTGCGGGTCGTGCCCGACGTGGTGGCCATCCACCGGCGCTTCGACTACGCCGTCCCCGAGGGGTGGGGCGCGCCGTCCGTCGGGGACCGGGTGCGGATCTCGCTGCACGGGCGCCGGGTGGGCGGCTGGGTGGTGGAGGATCGGGTGGTGCCCGGGCCCGGGGTCGAGCCCAAGCCGCTCGCCGCCTGGAGCGGGCTGGGACCGCCCCCCCCGGTGGTGGCCGTGGCCGAGTGGGCGGCCTGGCGGTGGGCCGGGCCCCTCGCCTCCTTCCTGGGGACGGCCTCGCCGCCCCGGGTGGTCCGCGCCCTGTCCGGACCTCCGCACCCCGGGCCCGCGCCGGACTCGCCCGGCGGCGGGGCGGTGGCCCTGGTGGACGCGGCCCTGCGGGCGGCCGGGCCGGCCGTCGTGCGCCTGGCCCCGGCCCTCGACGCCGTACGGGTCGTCCTCGAGCTCGTGCACCGGACGGGACCCGGGGGGGTGCTGGTCGTCGCCCCGTCCCGGAGCCGGGCCGGGCAGGTGGCGGCCCGCCTGCGGGCCGCCGGTGCCCCGGTCGCCCTGCTGCCCGACCGGTGGGACGCGGTGCGGGCCGGTGGCGTGGTGGCGGTGGGCACCCGGGTGGCGGCGTGGGCCCCCCTGCCCCGGCTGGCCGCGGCGGTGGTGCTCGACGCCCACGACGAGGCCCTGAAGGAGGAGCGGGCGCCCACCTGGTCGGCGGTGGAGGTGGTCGTCGAGCGGGGCCGGCGCGACGGGGCACCGGTGCTGCTGGTCAGCCCATGCCCCCCGCTGGTCCTCACCGAGGGTCGGACCGTGGTGGCGCCCGAACGCTCGGTCGAGCGGGCCGGTTGGCCGGTGGTGGAGGTGGTCGACCGCACCGGGGACGACCCGCGGACCGGGCTCTTCTCCGAGCGGCTGGTGGCGGCGGCCCGGGTCGAGCTGGCCCGGCCGGGCGGCCGGGTGGTCTGCGTGCTCCACCGCACCGGACGGGTCCGCCTGCTGGCCTGCGCGGCCTGCGGGACCCTGGCCCGCTGCACCCGCTGCGGCGGGGCCGTGGCCCTCGGCGGCGAGCCGGCCCGCCTGGCCTGTCGGCGGTGCGGCCTGGAGCGGCCCACCGTGTGCGCGGCCTGTGACTCGGCCCGTCTGAAGGCGCTGCGGATCGGGGTGTCGCGGGCCACCGAGGAGATCGGCGCCCTCCTCGGCACCGCGGCCGTCGAGGTGACCGCCGAGGCCGGCGACCCGCCCGCCGACGCGCCCCTCCTGGTGGGCACGGAGGCGGCCCTCCACCGGGTGGACCGGGCCGGTCTGGTGGTGCTCCTCGACGCAGACCAGCACCTGCTGGCCCCGCGGTTCGCCGCGGCCGAGGAGACCCTGGCCCTCCTGGCCCGCGCCGCTCGGCTGGTCGGTGGGCGCCGGGGCGGCGGCCGGGTCCTGGTCCAGACCCGGGTGCCGGACCACGAGGCCCTGGACGCCGCGGTCCGCGGCGACCCGGAGCTGCTCGCCGCGTCCGAGCGGGACGTGCGCCGCGTCCTCGGCCTCCCCCCGTTCGGGGCCCTCGCCCTCCTGTCGGGGCCGGGGGCCCCGGCCTACGCCGGGGCCCTCGCCCGGGCGGACCGGCTCGAGGTCTCCTCCCTGCCCGGGGAGCGGGCCCTGGTGCGGGCCGCCGACCACGCCGCCCTGGCCGACGGCCTGGCCGCGGTGGAGCGGCCGGCGGGCCGCCTGCGGGTGGCCGTCGATCCCGACGGGGTCTGAGCCCGTCCGGGGACGCCGGCCCGTAGACTGGGGCCATGGCGTCCTACGACATCCGCCAGTACGGGGACCCGGTCCTCAAGCAGGTGGCCCGGGAGGTGGAGCGCGTCGACGGCGCCCTGGTGGCCCTGGCCGAGGGGATGGTGGCGACCATGTACGAGGCCGAGGGGGCCGGGCTGGCCGCCCCCCAGGTCGGCGTGCAGAAGCGCCTCTTCGTCTACGACGTCGGCGACGGCCCCGAGGTGGTGGTCAACCCCGAGCTGGTCGAGGTGGAGGGGGAGTGGCTCCATCCCGAGGGTTGCCTGTCCCTCCCGGGACTGCGGCTCGACATCGTGCGTCCGGCCCGGGTGCACCTGCACGGCTACGACCTCGAGGGGCACGAGCTCTCGCTGGACGCCGACGACTTCCTCGGACGGGTCTTCCAGCACGAGCTCGACCACCTCGACGGCGTGCTCATGATCGAGCGGCTGGAGGAGGACGCCCGCAAGCAGGCGCTCGGCATCCTGCGCGACCGCGCCCTCGGCCTCGACACCCGGGCCCGGGAGGCCCGGCTGGTGACGGCCGGGGACGAACGACCGGTCTGACGGCCCCGGGACGGCGCCGGCCCCGGTAGCGTCGGCGCCGTGGCCCGTCTCGTCTACCTCGGCACCCCCGAGACGGCCGTCGCCCCGCTGCACACGCTGGTCGACGCCGGCCACGACGTGGCCCTGGTGGTCACCCGGCCCGACCGGCGGCGCGGGCGGGGCGGGGCCCTCGTCCCCAGTCCGGTGAAGGCCGCCGCCGCCTCCCTCGGCGTGGCCGTCACCGACGACCTGGCCGCGGCCGCCGGCGCCGGCGCCGAGCTGGGCGTGGTCGTGGCCTACGGTCGGATCGTGCCGGCCGCCCTCCTCGAGCGCCTCCCCATGGTCAACCTCCACTTCTCCCTCCTGCCCCGGTGGCGGGGGGCCGCCCCGGTGGAGCGGGCCATCCTCGAGGGGGACGCCGAGACCGGGGTCTGCCTGATGGAGGTGGAGACCGGCCTCGACACCGGTCCGATCTACGCCGACGCGGCCACGCCCATCGGTGACGAGGAGACGGCCGACGAGCTGGCCGCCCGGCTGGTCGACCTGGGGTGCGGGCTGCTGGCCACCCACCTGGCCGGCGGGCGGGCCGGGCTGCCGCCCGCCCGTGAGCAGGCCGGCACGCCCTCGTACGCCGAGAAGCTCCTGGCCCACGAGTTCGAGCTGGACTGGTCCCGCCCGGCCCTCCACCTGCGCCGGGTGGTCCGGCTGGGCCGGGCGTGGACGACCTTCCGGGGCCGCCGGCTCCGGGTGCTGGCCGCCGGACCCCCGCCCGACGGCGGCCCGGCCCCGCCGCCCGGCCGGCTGGCCGGAACCGTGGTCGGCGCGGGCGAGGGGACGGCGCTGGAGCTGCGCACCGTGCAGCCCGAGGGTCGCCGTGCCGTCCCGGCCGGCGACTGGCTGCGCGGGGTGCGCCCCGAGCCCGCCGACCGCCTCGGCGGCTGAACGGGCACCGCCGGGGCCGCCGGCCGCGCCGGTAGGCTCGGCGCGATGGCCCCCGTCCCCGACGAGCCCGAGCTCCGCGTGGCCCCGTCCATCCTCTCGGCCGACTTCGGCAGCCTGGCCGAGGCCGTGGCCACGGTGGCCCCGGTGACCGACTGGCTCCACGTCGACGTCATGGACGGTCACTTCGTGCCCAACCTCACCGTCGGGCCACCGGTGGTGGCCTCGCTGCGGGCCCACACCGACCTCTTCTTCGACACCCACCTCATGATCACCGACCCCGGCCGGTACCTCGAGGCCTTCCGGGACGCCGGTGCCGGCGGGTGCACCGTCCACGTCGAGGTGGGGGAGACCGGGGCCCTCGTCGACCAGATGCGCCGCCTCGGCCTGCGGGTGGGCCTGGCCGCCAACCCGGACACCCCGTTCGAGGCGATCGAGCCGTGGCTGGGACGGGTGGACCTCGTGCTGTGCATGACCGTGTTCCCGGGCTTCGGCGGCCAAGCGTTCCTGGCCGAGGTGCTGGACAAGGTGCGCCGCGTGCGCGAGGCGGCCGACGGCGCGGGTCTCGCCCTCGACGTGGAGGTGGACGGTGGGATCGACGAGCGCACCGTGGTCGACGCCGCCCGGGCCGGCGCCAACGTCTTCGTGGCCGGGTCGGCCGTCTTCACCCGGCCCGACCCCGGTGCCGCGGTGACGCGCCTCCTCGGCGCGGCGCGCCGCGCCCGGGCCGGGGTCCGGACCTGACGGTGGCCGATCCGCCCGGTGGCGGCCCCGGCGCGGCGGTCGACCGGGCCCGCATGGCCGCGGCCGTGGACGCGGCCGAGCGGGTCCGCGGCCGGACCTCGCCGAACCCCGCGGTGGGGGCGGTGCTGGTCCCGGCCGACGCCGCCGGGCCCGAGGACGTCCTCGTCGGGGTGACGTCCCCGCCCGGCGGTCCCCACGCCGAGGCGGCGGTGCTGGCCGCGGCCGGCCCCCGGGCGGCCGGCGCCACGTTGTACGTGACCCTGGAACCCTGCGCCCACCACGGACGCACGCCGCCCTGCGCCGACGCCGTGGTGGCCGCCGGCGTCGACCGGGTCGTCCTGGGCGTGCTCGACCCCGATCCGCTGGTCGACGGGCGGGGCCGCAACGTGCTGCGGGCGGCGGGCGTGGCCGTCGAGGTCGGCGTGGCCGCCGACCTGGTGGCCGAGCAGCTGGCCGGGTACCTGGCCCACCGCCGCACCGGCCGGCCGTGGATCGTCCTCAAGCTGGCGTCCACCCTCGACGGGCGGATCGCCGCCCCCGACGGGACGAGCCGCTGGATCACCGGGCCCGAGGCCCGGCGCGACGCCCACCGCCTGCGGGCCGTGTCCGACGCCGTGGTGGTCGGGGCCGGGACGGTGCGGGCCGACGACCCGAGGCTCACGGTGCGGCTCGACCGAGACGACCCCCACCACCGGGGCCCGGACGCCCAACCCCTGCGGGTGGTCCTCGGCCGGGCACCCGCGGGGGCGGCCGTCCTGCCCGCCCTCGAGCTCACCGGCACCCCGGGCGAGGTCGTGGCCGAGCTCGGGCGACGGGGTGCGGTCCAGGTGCTCGTCGAGGGAGGGGCCCGGGTGGCCCACGACTTCCATGCGGCCGGGCTGGTCGACCGGTACGTCGTCTACCTGGCCCCGGCCCTCTTCGGCGGGGACGACGCCCGGCCCCTGTTCAGCGGCCCGGGTGCGGCCACCCTGGCCGAGCTGTGGCGGGGACGGGCGTGCTCGGTGACTAGCCTGGGGACGGACGTGCGCATCGAGCTCGCTCGCGACGCACCGCAGGAGTGAGGGCGCCGGTCCGGCCCCGTCGCCGGACCCGACCGCAAGATCGGCGCCCCGGCTGCCGATAGGACGGGGAGGGCGACCGAGCCGGGTCGCCGGCCGGACCCGGCGACGGGGCCGGCGCCGGGCCGGGCGACCCCGGGGTAGGACGAGGCAGCACGGACAAGGAGACAGCAGGTCGATGCCCTTCTCAGCAGTCGAGGATGCGATCGAGGCCATCGGCCGTGGGGAGATCGTGGTCGTGGTCGACGACGAGGACCGCGAGAACGAGGGCGACCTCATCATGGCCGCCGACGCGGTCACCCCCGAGAAGATCGCCTTCTTCCTGACCCACACCTCGGGGTTGATCTGCGTACCGCTCACCCCCGAGCGGGTGGAGCAGCTCGACCTGCCCCCCATGGTCACGGCCAACACCGAGGTGCAGCGCACCGCCTTCACGGTGAGCGTCGACTACCGCCACGGGACCTCGACCGGCATCTCGGCGTCCGACCGGGCGGCCACCATCCGGGCCCTGGTCGACGCCCACACCCGTCCCACCGACCTCAACAAGCCCGGACACATCTTCCCCCTCCGCTACCGGCCCGGCGGCGTGCTGAAGCGGGCCGGCCACACCGAGGCCGCCGTCGACCTGGCCCGGGCGGCCGGGCGGGCCCCGGCCGGTGTGCTCTGCGAGGTGGTGAGCGGGGACAAGACGTCCATGGCCCGGCTGCCCGAGCTCGAGGCGTTCGCCGAACGCCACGGGCTCCGCCTCATCTCCATCGCCGACCTCATCCGCTACCGGCGCCACAAGGACAAGCTCGTCCGGCGGATCGCCGAGGCCCGGATCCCCACCGACTTCGGGGAGTTCACCGTGTACGCCTACGAGTCGGTGCTCGACGGCGAGCACCACGTGGCGCTGGTCAAAGGGGACGTCCGGGGCCAGGCCAACACCCTGGTGCGGGTGCACAGCGAGTGCCTCACCGGCGACGTCTTCGGCTCCCTGCGCTGCGACTGCGGTCCCCAGCTCCACGCGGCCATGTCCCTCATCGACGAGAGCGGCAGCGGCGTGCTCGTCTACCTGCGCGGCCACGAGGGCCGGGGCATCGGCCTGGCCCACAAGTTGCGGGCCTACAACCTCCAAGAAGAGGGGTTCGACACGGTCGACGCCAATCTCGAACTGGGGCTGCCGGCCGACTCGCGCGAGTACGGCATCGGGGCGCAGATCCTGGTCGACCTCGGGGTGACGACGATGCGCCTCATGACCAACAACCCGACCAAGTACGGGGGGCTCGAGGGATTCGGCCTCGACATCGTCGAGCGGGTCAGCATCCAGCCCGTGCCCACTCCGGAGAACATCGAGTACCTCCGGACCAAGCGCGAGCGCATGGGCCACCTCCTCGAGGGCCTCGATGACGTCCTCTGACGTCATCGCCCTCCCCGACGACGCCAAGGCCCGGGCCGCGGCCCGGGCCGGCAGGTCGTTCGACCCGGCCGACCTGGTGGCCCGCGTCGTCGGCGACGCCCGGGTGGCCTTCGCCTGCGCCGAGTTCAACGGCGGGATCACCGACCGGCTCCTGACCGGGGCCCTCGACGCCCTGGCGGCCGAGGGCTGTTCCCGGGACCGGGTGACCGTGGCCTGGGTGCCGGGTGCCTTCGAACTGCCCGTCGTGGCCCGGGCCCTCGCCGCCTCCGAGCGGGTGGACGCCGTGGTGGCGCTGGGGGCCGTCATCCGCGGCGAGACGGGCCACTACGACTTCGTGGCCGGCGAGTGCGCGGCCGGACTGCAGCGGGTCCAGCTGGACAGCGGGGTGCCGGTCGTCTTCGGGGTGCTGACCACCGACACGGTCGACCAGGCGCTCGAGCGGTCGCGTTCGGGTGACTCGAACAAGGGGGCCGAGGCGGCCCGGACGGCACTCGCCGTCCTGGCCGTGCTGCGCGGGGTCGGGCAGTCGGCGCCGGACGCCCGGGTCGGTTTCGGCGCCGGAGGACGCTGACCGTGCTCCGCCTCGTCCTGCCCAAGGGCTCGCTCGAGCAGGCCACCCTGGACCTCTTCGCCGATGCCGACCTCGCCGTCACCCGGTCGTCGAGCGTCGACTACCGGGCCACCATCGACGACCCCCGGGTCGACGACGTGCGCATCCTGCGGCCCCAGGAGATCCCCCTCTACGTGGCCGACGGGCTCTTCGACGTCGGCATCACCGGCCGGGACTGGATCGAGGAGCGCGGGAGCGAGGTGACCACGCTCGGCACCCTGCCGTACTCCAAGGCGACCGCCAACCCGATCCGGGTGGTGCTGGCCGTTCCGGCCGACTCGCCGGTGTCGTCGGTGGCCGACCTGGCCCGCGTGGGCACCGGGGCGGGCGGCGCCGTGCGCGTCTCGACCGAGTACCCCGAGCTCACCCGCCGCTACCTGGCCGAGCACGGCGTGGCCGCCGAGGTGAGCCTCTCCTACGGCGCCACCGAGGCCAAGGTGCCCGACATCGCCGACTGCGTGGTGGAGATCACCGAGACCGGGCGGGCCCTCCGGGCCGCCGGGCTGGCGATCGTCGAGACCCTCCTCGTCTCGCACACCGAGTTCATCGCCAACCCCGAGTCGGCGGCCGACCCCGAACGGCGCCACGCCATGACGCAGCTCCTCACCCTCCTGCAGGGCTCGCTCGAGGCCCGGGGGAAGGTCCTGGTGAAGCTCAACGTGGCCGGCGACGCTCTCGACGACGTCATCGAGGTCCTGCCGTCGCTGCGGGCCCCGACCGTCTCGGAGCTGTTCGGCGGCGGCGGGTTCGCGGTCGAGACGGTGGTGCCCAAGTCGGAGATCAACGTCCTCATCCCCGCGCTGCGCGACCGGGGGGCCACGGACATCATCGAGTTGGCACTGGCGAAGATCGTCCACTGAGCCCCGACCCGTGCCCCCCGCCCCCGCCCACGACGTCGACCCCCTCCCGGTGGGACCGGACCCGCTGATCGGCTACGTGGCGTCCTTCGACGACCGGCGGGGCCTGGGCACGGTCACCTGCGGTCCCGACGACCGCACCGTCCCGTTCCACTGCACGGCCGTCACCGACGGGTCGCGCCACGTCGAGGTGGGGACGGTGGTGGCGGTGCGACTGGCCGCGGCCCGTCTCGGCACCGTCGAGGCCCGTACCGTGCGTCCGCTTCCCGGGGTGGCCTCACCCCGGGGACCCCTCGGCACCCGCTCCCGGACGCCCGAGGCGGCCGGGCCGGAGGTTCACCCGGCGCCGTCCCCCGAAGGTGGCGGACCGGCCGTCCCCTCGGCGTCGTCGGACGACGGCTCCGACACCGGGTCCCCCGCCGGCGCCGGCGCGCCGCCCGAGCCGCCCGAGCCGCCGTCGGCGGTGTGGCGGGTGGCGCCGATCGGGCCGACGGCGGTGGCACCGCCACCCGCCCCCCGGCGGCCGGCGGTCGTGTCCGCCGACCCGGTCGTGTCCGCCGAACCGGTCGTGCCCGCCGAACCGGTCGACCCGGTCGTGCCCGCCGAACCCGCCGACCCGCCGTCCGGGGACCCCTGGCCGGTCGGCGCCGGGGCCTCGGCGTCCGCCGCCTGGTCCACCGGTGCCGACGTGCCCACGCCGCCCTCGGGCTCGCCCGTGGTGGGCCCGGTCCTCCCGGTGTCGGCCACCCCGGTGGCCCCGCCCCCGGTGGTCCCGGCCGTCGACGAGGGCGACGACGACGGCGGGGACGAGGACGAGGCGGAGGCCCCCGGCCCCCGGCCCAATTTCTGGACGCTCTCGTCCCGCTCGCCGGCCGGTCCGCCGCCCACGTGGTCGACCCCGGCCACCCCCCGGGAGCCGCGGTCCGACTGAGGGTCGGTCTGGCCCACCCCGCCGCCCCCCGCCTCGGCGTCCTCGGTCCCGGCGGGCAGTTCGTAGGGGTTGCCGAGGATGTTGCGGGCCATGTCGATGACCACGGCGCTGTCGGCGTCCTCCTCGGTGACCACGCCGAGCAGCGGGGCGGTGAGGAGGCCGGTCACGATGCCCGTCTCGGCCATGGACTCGGCCTGGACGACGCTCCACTCCCAGAGGCGCTTGATCATGTCGGGGCTGGTGGCGCTGCGGGCCGGGTAGCGCAGCCAGCAGTTGACCGTGGCGTGGGCCACACCGGTGGCTGCCGGGAAGAGCCAGATGAGCCGGTAGTTGCCGGTGGCGTCCACCGTGGCCGCGGCCACGTAGGCCAGCAGGACGCTCACCAGGTTGAAGGGGGAGAGCAGGACCCCGAGCCGCTCGCCGAGACCGCCACCCCGGGGGAGGAGCTGGAGGAGGAGCGGCGCCATGACGATGAGGTAGGCGCCGACGAAGGGGGCACCGAGGTAGCTGAGCACCACGGCCTGCCACAGGTGGGTGTCGAAGACCTGCACCCCGGCGAGGACGGCGCCCACGAGCGGTGCGCCCACGGCCAGCTGCATGGGGGTCAGCCACCGGCTCAGTGGGACGCCGAGGGCGATCCCGAGGAGGAAGACGGGCACCCCGGTGGCCAGGCCGGCCACCGTCTGCGCCCCGGCCCCCGCGTGGAGGACCCGCTGGAAGAAGAGGATGGCCACGTAGGCGGTCGAGCCGACCCCGGCCCAGAAGAGGAGCGAGCCGGCCACGAGGACCCGGGCGTTGGGGCCGGCCAGGATGTCGCGTAGCTCGTCCCGGGTCGCCCGGGCCCGCTCGGTCCGGTCGGTCTCGGCCCCCCGGACGGCGGTGGGCGCTTCGCGCACCAGGACCAGGACGGCCAGGCCGACGGTCACCATGATCACGGCGGCCACCTGGAACGGGAGGTTCCAGGTGCTGGGGTCGCTCTGCTTCCAGGTGGCGACGACCGTGCCCTTGATGGTGAGGCTGGCGAGGGTCCCGAGCACCGTCGTGAGCAGGAGGGCCTTCAGCCACCGGCTCCGCCCGAAGACCTCCGGCACCACGGCCACGTTGGTCAGGGTGAAGACGGCGGCGGCCTGCCGGGCCACGACGATGAAGAGGACGAGCTGCCAGTAGCCCTGGACCACGGTGAACATCCACGTGGCCGCGCCCATGACGATGAGGCTCCCGGCCATGTAGGGCGTGCGCCGGCCGACCCGCGACCGGGTCCGGTCGCTCAGGCGCCCGGCCACCGGGTAGGTGAGCCAACTGAGGAGGCGGTTGGCGGTGAGGGCGAACGTGACGGCCAGCGCCCCCGAGGCCCGCTGCTGGACGTAGAGGGTGACGAGCACCCCGGACACGGCCAGGTTGGCCCGCGGACCGACCAGGCCGACCGAGAGCCCGATGAAGCTCCGGAGACGGGAGGCGTCGATGTTCTGGGCCGGCGGTCCGCCCCGCCCCGGCACCGGCGACCGACCGGCCGGTTCGCTCACCCGCCGCCGTCGTCGGCCGGTGCGCCTCCTCCGCCGGCGTCCGGCGGCGCCTCGCCGGTGCCGCCGTTCACCCCGGCGGTCGAGGCCACGTCGGCGCCGGCCCGGCGGGCCCCTTCGATCTGCACGTAGGCCAGGCGGAGCTGGCTGAGGCCGTCGCGGAGCGTCGGTTCGGCGTCGCCGAGGCGACCTTCGAGACCGGCCACCAGGCAGCCGAGGGCGTCGATGGCCAGCCGGGCGTGGTCGAGCAGCGGCGGCTGCTCGGAGAGGTAGAGGGCGGCGAGCTCGAAGAGCCCGTAGCAGTGGTTGGTCACCACGGCCTCCGCCGGGGCGCCGGCCAGCTCCTCGCGCAGCTCGGCCAGGCGGTCGGCCATCTCGCCGTCGGACGGCCCCGCGGCCGGGGCGTCCCCGGGGCCGGGGTCGGGGGAACGGCCCACCGGTCGTTCGCCGTCAGGTGTCCACAGAGAGCTCACGGCTGGTAGCCTAAAGCACTGCACAGACGAGGAAGCGGGGCTCCACCGTGTGGGACCCCCACCCGTCCACGGCGCCGAGCGGCGCTCGTGCGACGGGTCGATGGGCACCGGGCACCGACCGCGTCGGGCCCAGGGTGCCAGGCCCGCTCCCTCACCGCACGCCACGGAGGTCCGTGGCCGGACACAGGGAGCAGACTCCATAGCCACGAGCGCCACCACCGAAACCCGGATCAACGACCGCATCCGCGCCCGCGAGGTGCGCCTGGTCGATCCCGACGGGGAACAGCTGGGCATCAAGCTCCTCCCCGAGGCCCTGTCCATCGCCCGCGACCTCGACCTCGACCTGGTCGAGGTGGCCCCGGGGGCCAACCCCCCGGTCTGCCGGATCATGGATTTCGGCAAGCACAAGTTCGACGAGGCCCAGCGGGCCAAGGAGTCGAGACGCAAGGCCGTCCACGTCGGGATCAAGGAGATGAAGTACCGGCCGAAGATCGGCGTGGGCGACTTCGACACCAAGACCCGGCAGGTGGCCAAGTTCCTCGAGGAGGGCCACAAGGTCAAGATCACCATCATGTTCCGGGGCCGGGAGGTGTTCCATCCGGAACTCGGGAAGAAGATCCTCGACCGGGTGGCCGACCAGGTCGAGGGTGTGGGCCGCCCCGAGGCCGTCCCCCGGCTCGACGGCCGCAACATGGTGATGGTGCTGGCGCCCGAGAAGCGGGCCCGCCAGGCGGCCAAGGCGGCCAAGGCGTCGGGCGAGCCGGCCACCCGGGCCGAGACCCCGGTGGCGGTCGCCCCCGAGGCGACCGCCCCGCCGACGGTCACGGCCCCGCCGACGGTCACGGCCCCGCCGACGGTTACGACGGCCACGGCACCGCCGACGACCACGACAGCCACGAACGGCGTGGCGGGCACGGCGGAGGTACCGCCCCCCGACCCCCAGCCGACGCAACGAGAGGGATAGCACCATGCCGAAGATGAAGACCGACACCGGGGCCCGCAAGCGGGTGAAGGTGACCGGGTCGGGACGCCTGCGCCGCCGCAAGGCCTTCCGCTCCCACCTCCTCGAGCACAAGTCGCCCGAGCGCAAGCGGCGTCTGGCCCGCGAGACCGACTTCGCCCCGGGCGACGCCAAGCAGGTCAAGAGGATGCTCGGCCGCTAGGACCCGACCGGCCGACGCCCGCCGGGTCCCCGCCCGGCGGGGACCCGAACCCCGCGCCGCAGCCTCGCTCGAAGCTCGGCCCCACCCCACGATCGACAAGGAGTTGCACCATGGCCCGAGTCAAGGGCGCCGTCCACGCCAAGAAGCACCATCGCGCCGTGCTCGAACAGGCGCAGGGCTACTACGGCAACAAGAGCCGCTCGTTCCGCGCCGCCAACGAGCAGGTCATGCACTCGATGCAGTACGCCTACCGGGACCGTCGGGCCCGCAAGGGCGACTTCCGACAGCTCTGGATCCAGCGCATCAACGCCGCCGCCCGCCTCCACGGCACGAGCTACAGCCGCTTCATCGCCGGTCTGCACCGGGCCGAGGTGGCCGTGGACCGCAAGGTCCTCGCCGACCTGGCCGTGCGCGAGCCGGATGCCTTCGCCTCGCTGGTGCAGGTGGCCAACGAGGCCCTCGCCGACACCGGCGCCGCCGCCGAGGCCGGGGCGGCTTCCTGACCCAGGAGGGCCTGGCCTTCACGCATCAGCGGGTGCGGAGGGTCCGCCAGCTTCTCCGCAAGGGCGCGCTGCGGGCGGCCGAGCAGGTGGCCGTGGTCGAGGGGGCCGAGCTCCTCTCGTCGGCGCTGGACGCCGGGTGCCCGATCGAGGCCGCCTACCTCGACCCGGCGGGGGCCTCGGCACCGGCCGTGGTCGCGGTGGCCGACCGGGTGCTCGCAGCCGGCGGGCGCGTCCACCAGCTGGCTCCCGGGGTGATGGAACGGATGGCCTCGACGGTCACGCCGCAGCCCGTCGTGGCCGTCGTGGGCTGGTCACCGGCCCGGCTCGAGGCCGTCGCCGGGACCCCGCTGGTGGTGGTGTGCGTGGACGTCCGGGACCCCGGGAACCTGGGGACGGTCATCCGCTCGGCCGACGCCGCCGGTGCCGGCGGGATCGTCTGCTGCGCCGGCACCGTCGACCCGACCAACCCGAAGTGCGTCCGGGCCACGGCCGGGTCGCTCTTCCACCTCCCGGTGGTCCTGGGCGGACCGGCCGGAGAGGCCCTCGCCGGACTGGCCCGCCAGGGCGCCACCACGGTCGGTACCGTCGTCCGCGGCGGGACCGACTACGCGGCCTTCGACTGGCGCCGGCCGGTGGCCCTGGTGCTCGGGAACGAGGCCGCCGGGCTCGACCCGGAGGTCGCGGCCACGCTCGACGCCATGGTGTCGGTGCCCATGGCCGGCCGGGCCGAGTCGCTGAACGTCGCCATGTCGGCCGCCGTCGTCTGCTTCGAGGCGCTCCGGCAGCGCCGGACGGGCGGCGGTGGCGCCGACCCCCCGCCGGGGCCGGGTCCGGCGGGCCCTACGATGCCGGGCATGGACCAGGCCCCCGGAGCACCGGCGTGAGCGGACCGACGGACGTGGCGGCATGCGTCGAGGAGGCGCGTCGGGCCATCGCCGCCGCCGGCTCCACCGAGGAGCTCCGCCGGGTGACGGCCGAGGTGTCGGGCAAGCGCTCACCCCTGGCCGAGATGTCGCGGGAGCTCGGCGCCCTCGAGCCGGAGGCCCGGCGCCAGCGCGGACAGCACCTCCAAGCGGCGCGGGCCGTCGTCGAGGGGCTCCTCGAGGAGCGCGCCGCGGCGCTGCGCTTCGAGGAGCGGTCCCGCGAGCTGGCCGCGTCGCGCCTCGACCTGACCGAGTTCCTGCCCGGCTCCCCGGCCGCCCGGGCGGCGCGGGGCCATCTCCATCTCGTGTCCCAGACCCGCGACGAGCTCGAGGACGTCTTCGTCGGGATGGGGTTCGAGGTGGCCGAGGGGCCCGAGATCGAGACGGACTGGTACAACTTCGGCGCGCTCAACATCCCCCCCGCCCACCCGGCCCGGGGCATGTGGGACACCTTCTACCTCGACCTCGGTGAACCCGAGACCACCCTGCTCCGCACCCACACGTCCCCGGTCCAGATCCACCTGATGGAGCGGGCCGTCCTCGACGGCGCCCTGCCGATCCACGCCGTCATGCCCGGTCGTTGCTACCGGCGGGACACGCCCGACGCCCGCCACCTGCCCGTCTTCCACCAGGTGGAGGGTCTCGTCGTCGACCGGGGCATCACCTTCGCCGACCTGGCCGGCACCATCGAGGTCTTCACCGCGGCCTACTTCGGCCCCGACATCCACGCCCGGCTGCGCCCGGCCTACTTCCCCTTCACCGAACCGTCGGCCGAGTTCGAGATCACCTGCACCCTGTGCCGGGGCACGGGGTGCCGGACCTGCTCGCAGACGGGGTGGATCGAGCTCGGCGGGTGCGGCATGGTCGACCCGGCCGTCTTCGCCGCCGTCGGTGTGGACGCCGAGTCGTGGACGGGCTTCGCCTTCGGCTTCGGGATCGACCGCTGCGCCCAGATGCGCCACCAGATCGCCGACCTGCGCGCCCTCGTCGAGAACGACATCCGATTCCTGCGCCAGTTCTGAGGCGCGAACCCCGAGAGGACTGCCGTGCGCGTTCCGCTTTCCTGGCTCCGAGACTTCGCCCCGTTCGAGGACGACGCGGCCGCCCTGGCCGCCACCCTGGACGATCTCGGCCTGGTGGTCGAGGGGATCGAGCAGGTGGGGGAGGGCCTGGCCGACGTGGTGGTGGCCCGGGTCACCACCGTGGCGGCCATCGAGGGCGCCGACCGGATCCGCCGGGTGGTCGTGGACGCCGGCCGGGGTCCGGTCGAGGTGGTGTGCGGGGCCGGGAACTTCGGCGAGGGCGACCTCGTGCCCCTGGCGCCGGTGGGTGCGGTGCTGCCCGGCGGGTTCGCCATCGGCCGCCGCAAGATGAAGGGCGTCGTCTCCGACGGCATGCTGTGCTCGGGGCGGGAGCTTCGGCTGTCCGAGGACCACGACGGGATCCTGGTCCTCAACGACGTGGCCGGGGCCCGACCGGGCCAGGGCCTCGTCGAGGTCCTGGGGATCGAGCCCGACGTCGTCTTCGACCTCGCCGTCGAGGCCAACCGCCCCGACGCCTGGTGCATGGCCGGGGTGGCCCGGGACCTGGCCGCCCGGCTGGGGCTCCCCTTCGCCGTTCCGGCCACCGACGCGCTGGTGGCCGCGGTGGCGGGGGCGGCGACGACCGGCGGCCTGGCCCCACCGACCGGTCCCGAGGCCGGCCTCCTGGCCAGCGTGCGGGTGACGGACACCGAGCTCTGCCCCCGCTTCACGGCCCGGGTGCTCACCGGTGTCACCGTGACCGACTCGCCGGCGTGGCTGGCCCGCCGCCTCACCCTGGCCGGCATGCGGCCCATCAACAACGTGGTGGACGCCTCGAACTACGTGATGCTCGAGCTCGGGCAGCCCACCCACCCCTACGACCTCGACCGGCTGGCCGGGCCCGGTCTGCTCGTGCGCCGGGCCGAGCCCGGCGAGGCGGTGACCACGCTGGACGGAGTGGTGCGCGCCCTCGGGCGGCCCGGGCCCGGGCTCGACGACACCGGGCAGGACTGCCTCATCTGCGACGCCGAGGGCACCCCCGTGGGCATCGGCGGCGTGATGGGGGGCGCCTCCTCGGAGATCGGCCCGGCCACCACCCGGGTCCTCCTCGAGGCGGCCTACTTCGTCCCGATGGCCATCGCCCGGACCGCCAAGCGCCTCCACCTGAGGACCGAGGCCTCGGCCCGCTTCGAGCGGGGCTGCGACCCCGAGGGCATCGACCGGGCGGCCGAACGCTTCTGCGAGCTCGTGGCCCTGACCGGCGGCGAGCACCTGACCCTCGCCCCCGGCGTGCTCGACGTGGCGGCCGCGGTGCCCCGTCCCCTCTCGGTGACGGTCCGGCCGGCCCGGTTGAACGCCCTCCTCGGCACCGCCTTCACCTCGGGCGAGATCGCCGGACTGCTCGGCCCCCTCGGGATGACCGCCACGGCCACCGGCGGTCCCGACGACCCGGTGGCCGTGGTGGTCCCGACGTTCCGCCCCGACATCCGCCCGGACCCCATGGGCCAGGCCGACCTGGCCGAGGAGGTGGCCCGCACCTACGGCTACGCCCGGCTGCCCCGCCGGACGCCGGCCTGGCCGCAGCCCGGCCGTCTCACCCCCCGCCAGCGGGCCCGGCGACGGGCGAAGGAGGTCCTCTGCGGTCTCGGGGCCACCGAGGCCTGGACCACCGCCTTCCTGAGCGAGGCCGACCAGCTGGCCGCCGGCGCCTCCCCGCCCTTCATCGAGGTGACCAACCCGCTGGTCGAGGCCGAGCGCTTCCTGCGGTCGTCCCTCGTCCCCGGTCTGCTCGGCGCCCTCCGGTACAACGCCGAGCGGCGCCAGGGCGACCTCCGGCTGTTCGAGGTGGGTGCCGTCTTCGCCCGGGCCGAGGTGCCCCCGGCCGAGGGCCCGCCGGCCGAGACGACCGAGCGCCTCGGCGCGGCCTTCGCCGGCCCGGGCGACGACGCCTGGAGTGCGGTGGCCGCCTGGCGGACGGTGGCCGAGGCCCTCGGCCTCGACGGCTGGGTGCTCGAACAGGGGCCCCACCACGGACGGGCCGGCCGCGTCCTGCACCCCTACCGTTCGGGGACCCTGCTGGCCCCGCCGGTCCGGGAGGGCGGGGCCCGGGTGACCCTCGGCGTGGTCGGCGAGCTCGCCCCGGACCTGGTGGAGGCGGCCGGACTGGTGGCGTCCGACGGCCGGCCCCGCCGGATCGGCTGGCTCGACCTCGACCTCGACGCCCTTCTCGACCCGGCGACGGCCCGGCGGCGGCCCGCCGAGGCCGCCCCGGTGAGCCGCTTCCCGTCCTCCGACATCGACCTGGCCTTCGTGGTGCCCGAGGAGGTGCCGGCCGGCGCGGTGGAGGCCACGCTGGCCGACGCGGCGGGCGACCTGCTCGAGTCGGTGCGCCTCTTCGACGTCTACCGGGGCGCCCAGCTCGCCGAGCCCGGGCGCAGCCTCGCCTACCGGCTGCGGTTCGTGGCCCACGACCGGACCCTCACCGACGACGAGGTGGGGGAGGCGCGGCGGGCCTGCATCGCCGCCGTCGAGGCGCGCCACCGGGCCGTCCTGCGCTGAGCACCGGCCGCGCCGGGCCCCGGGCGGCCGGCCCCGGGCGGACGGCCCCGGGCGGACGGCCCCGGGCGGACGGCGGCGCTCGGGAACCGGTGCCCGGGAGGGGACTTGCATATTCATGCGAGATGTCGCATATACTTGCAGGATGACGGGGAGCCCAAAGCAGGTGGGGGTGGTCGGGGCGTCCGGCTACGCCGGTGTCGAGCTGCTCCGGCTGTGCGCCGGCCACCCCGATCTCGAGGTGGCCGTGGCCGCCGCCGGTTCGCACGCCGGGGAGCCCGTGGCCGCCCACACCCCGTCGCTGACCGCCGCCTATCCGGCGACCACCTACGCCGCCCTCGACGTCGAGCGCCTCGACGGGCTCGACGCGGTCTTCCTGGCCCTGCCCCACGGCCAGAGCCAGCACCTGGTGCCCGAGCTCGTCGACCGGGTCGGGGTGGTGGTCGACCTGGCCGCCGACTTCCGCCTCCGCGACCCCGCCCGGTACCCGGCCTGGTACGGCGAGGCCCACACCGCCCCCCACCTGCTCGACACCTTCGTCTACGGCCTGCCCGAGCTCCACCGGGCCGAGCTGGTCGGGGCCCGGCGCATCGCCGTGCCCGGGTGCTACCCGACGGCCGCCCTCCTCGTCCTGGCCCCGCTGGCCGAGGCCGGCCTCCTCGCCGCCCCGGGGCTGGCCGCCGGCGGCGGCCCGCCGATCGTGGTCGACGCGGCGAGCGGCGTGTCGGGAGCGGGCCGGGCCCCGGACGAGCGCCTCCACTTCGGGACGGTCGACGAGGACTTCGTCGCCTACGGGCTGCTCGACCACCGCCACACCGCCGAGATGGAGCAGGGTCTCGGGACGACCGTGCTGTTCACCCCCCATCTGGCGCCCATGGTGCGGGGCATCCTCGCCACGTGTTACGCCCGTCCCGCGCCGGTGGCCGGCCGGGACCCGACGACCGAGGACGCCCTGGCGGTCCTGCGCTCCCGCTACGCCGGGGAGCCGTTCGTGGTGGTCGCCGGCGCGCCGCCGTCCACCAAGGCGACGAGCGGGTCCAACACGGCCCACCTGACCGTGCGGGTCGACCCCCGCACCGGGTGGATCGTCGCCCTGGCGGCCCTCGACAACCTGGTCAAGGGTGCGGCCGGGCAGGCGGTGCACTGCGCCAACCTGGCCCTCGGCCTGCCCGAGACGGCCGGGCTGTCGGCCGTGGGGGTCTACCCGTGAGCATCACCACCCCTGCCGGCTTCGTGGCCGCCGGGCTGGCCGCCGGGATCAAGGCGTCCGGCGCCCTCGACCTCGCCCTCGTGGCCACCGAGGACGGCCGGGCCGTCCCGGCCGCGGCCACCTTCACCACCAACAAGGCCGCCGCCGCCCCGGTGCAGGTCAGCCGGGAACATCTGGCCGCCACCGGGGGGCGGGTCGCCGGGGTGGTGGTCTCGAGCGGGAACGCCAACGCCGCCACCGGACCCCGGGGCCGGGACGACGCCGCCGGGATGTGCCGCCTGGCCGCCGAGGGACTGGGCGCGGCCAGGGAGGAGGTGCTGGTCTGCTCCACCGGACTGATCGGCATCCCGCTCCCGATGGGACCGATCACCGCCGGCATCCCCCGGCTGGTGGCCGCCCGGTCCGGCGGCGACGCCGCCGGGGCCGACGCCGCCCTGGGCATCCTCACCACCGACTCGGGCCGCAAGGAGGTCCTGGTGGACGGGCCGGGGTGCACGGTGGCCGGCATGGCCAAGGGGGCGGGCATGCTCGCCCCCGACATGGCCACCATGCTCGCCTTCCTCACCACCGACGCCGAGCTGGAGCCGGGCCCCCTGGCCGGGGTGCTGCGCCGGGCGGTCGACGCCTCCTTCAACGCGCTGTCCGTCGACGGGTGCACCTCGACCAACGACACCGTGGTCCTCCTGGCCTCGGGCCGGGCCGGGCCCTGCGACGCGGACGCCCTGGCGGCGGCCGTGACCGAGGCCTGCCAGGGGCTGGCCGCGCAGATGGCCGCCGACGCCGAGGGAGCCGACCGCATGTTCCAGGTGAGGGTGACCGGTGCCCGCTCCGACGGCGAGGCCCACCGGGCCGCCCGCAAGGTGGCCGACTCCCTCCTCGTCAAGTGCTCGATGAATGGCGCCGACCCCTACTGGGGCCGGGTGGCGAGCGAGCTCGGCTCGGCCGGGGTGGACTTCGAGATGGACCGGCTGGCCATCGCCTACGGGGGGACCGCGGTGTGCCGCCGGGGCGTCGCCGTCGACCACGACCGGGCGGCGGTCGCCGGGCATCTGGCCGGGTCGTCGGTCGAGATCGCCTGCGACCTCGGCCTGGGTTCGGGCCGCGGCGTGGTCCTCGGCGTGGAGCTGGGCTACGGCTACATCGACGAGAACCGGACGACCTCGTGACCGGCGGCCCCGAGCTGGTCACCGGGGGCCCGGCCGACAAGGCCGGGGTGCTGGTGGAGGCCCTGCCCTACATCCGGCGGTTCTGGGGCAAGGTCGTGGTGGTCAAGTACGGGGGCAACGTCCTCGCCCCGAAGGCCGACGGCGCCGCCGTCGACGAGAACGAGGCCCTGTCGTCCTTCGCCGAGGACATCGTGCTGATGCGCTCGGTGGGCATGCTCCCCGTCGTGGTCCACGGGGGCGGCCCCCAGATCGGCGCCCTCATGGAGCGGGTGGGCAAGCAGGCCGAATTCCGCGACGGACTCCGGGTGACCGACGCCGACACCATCGACCTGGTCCGCATGGTGCTCGTCGGCAAGGTCAACCGCGACATCGTGGGGTCGATCAACGTGCACGGGGCCCTGGCCGTGGGCCTGTCGGGGGAGGACGCCAACCTCATCACCGCCGCCCCCCGCTCGGCGGCCCTCGGCTACGTGGGGGACGTGGTCGCCGTCGACCCGGTCATCGTCCACCAGCTGCTGGCCCAGGGCCTGATCCCGGTGGTGGCCACCATCGGCACCGATGACTCGGGCCAGGCCTTCAACATCAACGCCGACACCGCGGCCGGCGCGCTGGCCGCCGCGCTCGACGCCGAGAAGCTGGTTTTCCTGACCGACGTGGCCGGCCTCCGGTCCGACCCGGCCGACCCGGGCACCCTCCTGCACCGGGTCTCGGCCGACGACCTCGACCGGCTGGTGGCCACCGGGGCCGCCGTCGGCGGGATGGCCCCCAAGGTCGAGGCGTGCGCCCGGGCCGTGCGCGGCGGCGTGCGCCGGGCCCACATCCTCGACGGGCGCACCCCCCACGCCCTGCTCCTCGAGATCTTCACCGACGAGGGCGTGGGCACCATGGTCGGGACCGACCGGTGAGCCCGGCGGCTGCCTCCCCCGGCGTCGACCGCAGCGCCCTCATGCACACCTACGCCGAGCCGCCGGTGACCTTCGTCCGGGGCGAGGGGAGCACCCTGTACGACACCGACGGGCGCGCCTACCTCGACTTCCTCTCGGGCCTGGCCGTGACCTCCCTCGGCCACGCCCATCCGGTGGTGGCCGAGGCGGTGGCCGTCCAGGCCCGCACCCTGAGCCACGTCTCCAACCTGTTCGGCACCACGGTGGCCCCGGAGGTGGCCCGGACCCTCGACCGCCTCATCGGCGGGGGGGAGGACCGGGCCGGTGGCCAGGTCTTCTTCGCCAACTCGGGGGCGGAGGCCAACGAGTGCGCCTTGAAGCTGGCCCGGCGGTGGGCCGGGCCCGGGCGGTACGCCGTGGTCTGCACGGTGGACGCCTTCCACGGACGGACGCTGGCCGCCCTGGCCGCCACCGGGCAGTTCGCCAAGCAGGCCGCCTTCGCCCCGATGCCGGAGGGGTTCGTCCACGTCCCCTACGACGACCTCGGCGCCATGGACGCGGCCTGCGACCCGGCGGTGGTGGCCGCGGTGCTGGTCGAGCCCATCCTGGGCGAGGCCGGCGTGGTGGTGCCGTCGTCGGACTACCTGGCCGGTCTGCGCGACCTGTGCAGCGAGCGCGACATCCTGCTCATGGTGGACGAGGTCCAGACCGGCCTCGGGCGCACCGGCCGGTGGTTCGCCTTCCAGCACCTCGGCATCGAACCCGACGTCGTGACCATGGCCAAGGCCCTCGGCAACGGCATGCCGGTGGGCGCCTGCTGGGCCCGCGCCGAGGTGGCCGCGGCCTTCGTGCCGGGGGACCACGGCAGCACCTTCGGCGGCAGCCCCCTCGCCCTGTCGGCGGCGCGGTCCACCCTGGCGGTGATGGAGGCCGAGGACGTCCCGGCCCGGGCCCGGTCGGCCGGGGCCCGGCTGCGGGCCGGGCTGGCCGGCCTGGCCGGGGTGGGCTCGGTGCGCGGCGAGGGCCTGCTGCTCGCGGCCGTGCTCGACCGCGACGTGGCCGTGGCCGCCTGCGACGGGGCCCTCCGGTCCGGGCTGGTGTGCAACGCCCCCCGGCCCGACGTCCTGCGGTTCGCGCCGTCGCTCCTCGTGTCCGACGAGGAGATCGACCGGGCCCTGGCCCTGCTGGGGCCGGCGCTGGCGCGCGCCGGGGCGGCCGGCGGGCCGTCGGCGGCCGGACCGGGGACCACCGATGGCTGACGTCCGCCGGGCCGCCGCCAGCCCACCGGCCGTCCACGTCCTCGACGTCGACGACCTCGGCCCCACCGGGATGGCCGAGGTGCTGGCCCTGGCCGAGCGCGATCCGGCCACGCTGGCGCCCACCCTGGCCGGTCGCGGCGTGGCCCTCGTCTTCGAGAAGCCGTCCAACCGGACCCGCAACAGCTCGGAGCTGGCCGTGGTGGCCCTCGGGGGCCACCCCGTCTACATCCAGGGCCACGAGGTCGGGATCGACACCCGCGAGACGGCCGCCGACGTGGCCCGTACCCTGGCCTGCTATCACGCGGTGCTCTGCGTCCGGGTCCTCGACCACCGCTCCCTCGAGCGCATGGCCGCCGCCCTCGACCGGGCCGGCGTGGCCGTGCCCGTGGTCAACCTGCTCTCGGACCGGGCCCATCCCTGCCAGGCCCTGGCCGATCTGCTGACCCTGCGCCAGTGCTTCGGCGCCGACGGCCTGGCCGGTCGGAGCCTGGCCTACGTCGGCGACGCCAACAACGTGTGGCGCTCCCTGGCCCTGGCCGCGTCGATGGCCGGCATGGCCACCCGGGTGGCCTCCCCCCCCGGCTACGGGCCCTCCGGTGAGGACGTGGCCCTCGTGCGCTCGTTCGGGGGCGAGCTCCTGGTGACCACCGACCCGGCCGAGGCGGCCGCCGGCGCCGACGCCCTCTACACCGACGTGTGGACGTCCATGGGCCAAGAGGACGAGGCCGAGCTCCGGCGGGCGGCCTTCGCCGGCTACGCCGTCGACGAGGAGCTGCTCGGCCGGGCCGCCCCCGACGCCGTCGTGCTGCACTGCCTGCCGGCCCATCGGGGCGAGGAGATCTCGGCCGCGGTGGTCGACGGTCCCCGCAGCGTGGTCTGGCGCCAGGCGGCCAACCGCTTGCACGCCATGCGGGGCCTCCTGGCCTGGCTCACCGGGGGCGGCCGGCCGTGAGCCGGGTCACCAAGCACCAGCGCCAGCACCGCATCGCCCGGTTCCTCGAGAGCCGGGCCGTGGGCAGCCAGGCCCACCTGGTGGAGCTCCTGGCCGCCGAGGGCGTCGAGGCCACCCAGACCACGGTGTCGCGGGACCTCGAGGAGCTCGGGGCGGTGAAGGTCCGGCTCCCGGGGGGCGACACCGCCTACGCCCTGCCCGAGCTGCCCTCCCAGCAGGTCGCCCCCGAGGACCACCTGCGCCGGGTGCTCGGCGAGTGGGTGGTCGAGGCCGACCACTCCGGCAACCTGGTGGTGCTGCGCACCCCTCCCGGCTCGGCCCATGTCGTAGGCTCGGCGCTCGACCGCAGCGGCTTCGCCGGGGTGATCGGCACGGTGGCCGGCGACGACACCGTCCTCGTGGTGGCGGCCGAGGCGACCGGGGGCGCCGTGCTGGCCGCCCGACTGGCCGTCCTGGCCGGTCTCGGCGGACCCGAGGGACCCGACGGGGCCGGCGGACCGGATCGGACCGGGGCCCGGACGGCCCCGGACCGGGGCGCGGCCGACCGGGACGAACCGGCGACGACGAGGGGGAGAGGGACACGATGACCAAGCGAGTGGTGCTGGCCTACAGCGGTGGGCTCGACACGTCGGTGGCGGTGCGGTGGCTCATGGAGCACCACGGCGTCGAGGTGGTGGCGGTGGCCGTCGACGTCGGCCAGGGGGCCGGTGCCGGCGGCGAGGACTGGGAGGCCGTCCGCCAGCGGGCGCTGGCCGCCGGGGCCGTGGAGGCCGTCGTGGTCGACGCCCGGGCCGAGATGGCCGAGGACTTCTGCATGCCCGCCCTGGCGGCCAACGCCAAGTACGAGGGACGGTACCCGCTCGTCTCGGCCCTGTCCCGCCCGGTCATCGTGAAGCACCTGGTGGCCGAGGCCCGCCGGCACGGCGCCGGCGCCGTGGCCCACGGCTGCACCGGCAAGGGGAACGACCAGGTCCGCTTCGAGGTGGGGACCCGTTCCCTCGCCCCCGACCTCGAGGTCCTGGCGCCGGCCCGGGTCTGGGGCCTGACCCGGGAGGCGTCGATCGAGTACGCGGCCCGGTGGGACATCCCGATCACCGTCACCAAGGAGAAGCTCTACTCCATCGACGAGAACCTGTGGGGCAAGGCCATCGAGTGCGGCGCCATCGAGGATCCCTGGAACCGCCCCCCCGAGGACGTCTACACGATGACCGTGCCCACGGCCACCGAGCCCACCGAGGTGGTGCTGGGGTTCGAGTCGGGCGTCCCCGTCTCGGTGGACGGGCGCCCCCTCCGGCCCGAGCCGCTCATCGCCGAGCTCAACGCCCTGGTCGGTTCGTACGGGTTCGGTCGTCTCGACGTGGTCGAGAACCGGCGGGTCGGGATCAAGAGCCGTGAGACCTACGAGGCTCCGGCGGCCCTGGCCCTGCTCCTGGCCCACGCCGACCTCGAGGACCTCACCCTCGAGCGCGACCTCCACCACGAGAAGGTGCGCCTCGAGCCCCGGTGGGCCGAACTGGTCTACGACGGACTCTGGTTCTCGCCGCTCAAGCAGGCCCTCGACGCCTTCTTCGTCGAGTCGCAGCGGCACGTGACCGGCGAGGTGCGCCTGCGCCTCGACCGGGGCCGGTGCTGGGTGGTGGGCCGCAGGAGCCCGGTCAGCCTGTACGACCACGGGCTGGCCACCTACGACGCCACCGATACCTTCCGCCACGAGGACGCCGAGGGCTTCGTGCGCCTGTGGGGGCTCGGGGTGGCCACCTGGGCCGAGGTCCAGCAGGGCCGGGCCGGCGGGGCACCGGGCCGGGCCGGCCGATGACCCTCTGGCACGGCCGCCTCCGCGGCGACACCGCCGACGCCGTCATGGACTACTCGGTCAGCCTCCACGTCGACCGCCGCCTGGCCGGCGACGACCTCGCCGGGTCGCGGGCCCACGTGCGGGGCCTGGGCCGGGCCGGTCTCCTCGACGACGAGGAGGTGGCCACCCTCCTCGGCACCCTCGACGCGGTCGAGGCCGAGCTCGAGGCGGACACGTTCGCCTTCGGACCGGGCGACGAGGACATCCACACCGCGGTCGAACGGCGGGTCACCGAGCTCGCCGGCGACGTCGGGGCCAAGCTGCACACCGGCCGCAGCCGCAACGACCAGGTGGCCACCGACCTGCGCCTCTACGCCAAACGCGAGCTGCGGGCCGTGGCCGCCGAGGTGCTGGCCTTCCAGGAGGTGCTGGTCACCCGGGCCCAGGAGGCCGGCGACGTCTACCTCCCGGGCTACACCCACCTCCAGCGGGCCCAGCCGGTCCTGCTCGCCCACCACCTGCTGGCCCACGCCTGGGCCCTGGCCCGGGACGTCGACCGCCTGGTGGCCACCGTGGTCCGCCTCGACGTCTCGACCCTCGGGGCCGGTGCCCTGGCCGGATCGTCGTTGCCCCTCGACCCCGACGCGGTCGCCGCCGACCTGGGATTCGCCGGGCGTTTCGAGAACTCCCTCGACGCCGTCTCCGACCGTGACTTCGTGGCCGAGGCCCTGTTCGACCTGGCCCTGCTCGGCGTCCACCTCTCGCGGATGGGAGAGGAGATCGTCCTGTGGTCGAGCGACGAATTCGGCTTCGTGGTCCTCGACGACGCCTTCGCCACGGGCAGTTCGATGCTGCCCCAGAAGAAGAACCCCGACGTGGCCGAGCTGGCCCGGGGCAAGAGCGGCCGGCTGATCGGCAACCTGACCGGCCTGCTCGTGACCTTGAAGGGGCTCCCCCTGGCCTACAACCGCGACCTCCAGGAGGACAAGGAGCCGCTGTTCGACTCCGTGGACCAGACCCGCCTGGGGTTGTCCGCCCTGGCCGGCCTGTTGTCCACGGTACGGGTCGATCCGGCCCGCATGCAGGCGGCGGCCGACGGGTCGGCCGTGGCCGCCGTCGATCTGGCCGAGTGGCTGGTCGAGCGGGGCACGCCCTTCCGGCAGGCCCACGCCGTGGTGGGCGGGCTGGTGCACGACTCGATCGAGCGCCACGTGCCCCTGGCCGAGCTGGTCGAGGCCCATCCCGCCCTCGGCGCCGAGGCCGTGGCCCTCCTCGAGCCCGGGGTGGCCGTGCGCCGCCGCACCACGCCGGGGAGTGCCGGGCCCGAGGCCGTGGCCATCCAGCTCGGGCGGTTCGTCCACCGGTTGGAGGCCGACCGCATCCGGGTGACGGCCCTGGGCTGAGCCACGTCCCGGCGGGTCGGCCGGAGCGGGTGAACGGACGCGACCTCCCGGTCGTACTCCTGGGTGGGCGCCTGTCCGGGCGCCGAGAACGGAGTCCGCCATGCCCGCCGCGTCCCCCCTCACCCGCCCGAGCCCGGCGTCGGCCGTCCGCCCGGGCCTGGCCCGGCGGTCCGCCGCCGTCGCCGTCCTCGGAGCCGTGGGCCTCGTGGCCGCGGCCTGCGGGTCCTCGGCCTCGTCCCCGACGACGACGGCGGCCACCCCGACCACCGCCGCGGCCCCGGCCGTGGTCTCGGCGGCGACGGTCGGCAGCTTCGGCAAGGTGCTGGTCGACGCCTCGGGGCGCACGCTGTACCACTACACCCCCGACGGCACCGGCACGCCGACCTGCAACGGCGCCTGCGCCGGGCTCTGGCCGCCCCTCACCGTGCCGGCCGGCACGACCCACCCGGCGGCGGGCACCGGCCTCGCCGCGGGGGCGCTCGGCACCGTGGCCCGTTCGGACGGCACCCTGCAGGTCACCTACCACGGCGAGCCGCTCTACCGGTACTCGGCCGACACCGCCGCCGGCCAGGCCCGCGGCCAAGGGGTGCTCGGTCTCTGGTTCGTGGTGCCGGCCGCCTCGGGCGCGACGGCCGGGGTGACCACCACCACCTCCGGTGGCTACTCCTACTGAGCGGGCCGGCGGCCACCGCGGGACCGGACCCACCCGGCCTAGCGTGGACCCGATGGACGCACCCGGTGGCGTGCCGCCCGTGCCGGGCATGGGGGCCGACGAGCTCGAGCGGGCCTTCACCACCCACCGGGCCGAACTGGCCGGGTACGCGCGCCGGGTCCTCGGCGACCCGGACCGGGCCGAGGAGGTCGTCCAGGAGACCTTCGCCCGGGCCTGGGCGTCCCGGGCCCGCTTCGACCCGGCGGCCGGAGCGCCGAGGGCGTGGCTGTTCGCCATCGAGCGCAACCTCCTCGCCGACCTGGGGCGGCGGCGGGCCCGGGTGGCGGACGAGAGCGTGCCCGTGCCACCGGAGGCGCCCCTGTCCGCCCGGGGGACCGACGACCTCGACCGCCTCCTGTCGTCGTGGCAGGTGGTCGAGGCCCTGCGCCGGGTCTCGCCCGCCCACCGTGCCGTGCTGGTCGGGGTGTTCCTGGAGGACCGACCGGCCCGGGAGCTCGCCGCCGGTCTGGGCATCCCCGAGGGCACCGTGCGCAGCCGCCTGTACTACGCCCTCCGGTCGCTGCGGCTGGTCCTGGCCGAGATGGGGTGGGGGGAGTGAGCGCGCCGGGCTGCCTCGCCTGGCGCGGGATCCTGGCCGTGGAGGCGGCCGGCGGTGCCACCCCCGAGGAGGGGGACGCCCTCCGGGCCCACCTGGCCGGGTGCCCGGCCTGCCGCCAGGACCGGGCCGAGCTGGCCG
>DAHVAJ010000082.1 GCA_027314705.1 Acidimicrobiaceae bacterium | reverse complement strand
GTAGGTATCGGTCGATTCCATTCCACAACTTGAGGAGAAACTCTCAATGCAACGAACTAGGAAGTTCTGGCGCCGGATGGCGGCAGTAGGGGGGGCGCTGGCCATTACCGCCGGCGGGTTCACCCTGTTGTCGGCCACGTCCGCCAGCGCCGCCGTGACGACGACCAACTTTGCTGCGTTTGTCTCGCTGAACAGCTCGATTGCCGCGCTGTCGCAGCAGGCCGACGTCAGCATCACGCCGACGTCGATCACCGCCGGTCAGAACTACACGCTGACGGCCGCCGGTGGCACGCAGGTCATCCCGACCAGCAACGGCGGGGTGCCGGTGATCTACGCCACCAACAACAACAACGAGTACGCCCTTCCGCCGGGTGTGAACTACGTGTCGGCCACCAACGGCTCCTACACCTTCACCCCGAGCGTCGGCTCGGCGGTCACGGGTACCGAGACGGTGACCTTCTGCGACCCGCTGACTCCGCCGATGCCGGCAGCGTGCACAGGGACGGCTTCTGGGACGCACTTCCTCAGCAGCTACGCGGCCGCGCCGTACCTCGAGGTGGGCACGGGCACGACCCAGTTCACCGCTGGGGGCACGCTCGTCACCACGGCGTGGTCGGCCACGTTGGCCACCACCAGCTCGACTCCGACCACCCTCAACCAGGACTGGTCCGAGTTCCAGACCACGGCTGAGATCTACCTGGCCGGGGCGTCTGTTGCCGCCAACATCAACGGCTACCCGGTGGCCGCCAGCTACACCGGTTGTACGACCAGTTGTACGACGATGCCGCCGTACGTCGAATCGGTGGTCGCCACGGCAGCCGTGACCCAGCCTGCGCAGGCACCGGTCCTCCAGCCGCAGACGGCGACGGTGTCGGCCGGTCAGTGCACGACCATCAACGCCCTCGCGGGGGCCACGGAGGTCAGCGACACGCCGAACCCGGCGTCGGTCAAGGTGGTCACGCCACCTACCAGCGGCACGGCCACGGCCAACGCCAACGGCACGGTGACGTACTGCAACACCGCCGGGACCACGGCGGCGACGGACACCTTCACGGTGACCGCGGCCGGTACCACCTCGGGCCTGGTGTCCGCACCGGTGACGGAGACGATCAACATCTCCTACAACCAGTGCAGCGCCGGTGCGGGGAACACGGCAGGATCGACGGGAACGCTCGGCACTTGCTCGCTCCATCAGGAGCTGGTGCTGCCGGTGACCCCCGGGCAGATCATCCTGTCCCAGGCCAGCGGCCTCCCGGTCGACTACCTGGGCAGCTCGTTCTGCGCGACGCCTCCTGGCACCGTCCCGGGCATCACCCTCAACGGCAACGCCCAGTCGGCGTGCGGTCGGGTGGACCCGGTGACCGTCACCAACGCCACCGGTCTGGACACGGGATGGACGCTCACCGGCCAGGTGAGTGACTTCCTCGACCCCAACACGGCGACCAAGGTGACCTCCTGCGACACGGTGGCGACCTACAGCAACCACTGCATCCCCGGCGGCAACCTCGCCTGGGAGCCTGCGGCTGGTGTGGCGCACAACATCGTGCCGGGTGACACCGCGCAGGTGACTGCGGGCAACCTGATCGTGCCGTTCGCGCCGATCGCTCCGGCTGCCAGCACGAACCCGATCCTGGCTCCGTCGCCGGTGCAGAACACGACGACGCAGCTGGCGCCGACCCCCGTGGTCGAGCCGGTCCCGAACGCGGGCCTCCACAACGCTCCGCAGACGATGTGCTCGACGGCCTCTGGACAGGCCGGCGGTACCTTCATCTGCGGTGCCGGCCTGGAGCTGCTGGTTCCGGCCTCGATCGCCCAGCCGGGCGCGAGTGCCTTCTACCCCTACACGGGCGCCTACCTGGCGACCCTCACCCTGACGCTCTCCTAGGAGGGCGGTGTAGCGGTCAGTAGTACGTCGTAGCGGGCGACCGCTGCGGCGGGGAGGTGACAGGGGGAGCGGGTTCGTCCCGCTCCCCCTGCACCTTCTCTCGGGCGACGAGGCCCGACGCCGGGGGACGACCCCGGACCGTCGAGGCCGCGAGACAAGGGTCGGCTTGTCGGATGTATGGTGAACCTGGAGGGAATTGGTGAACGCTAGGGGCAGGGGACGTCGGGGCCTGGTGGTCGCGCTGGCGGCCGCACTGATGGTGGTCGCCACCCTCGTCGCCGTCTCGGGCACCTCCACCCCGGCCACGGCGGCTGCGCCGTCGGCCCTCTCCTGTTGGGCAGCGTCCTCTACCTCGTCGGCGGCCCTCACCCAGAGCATCGACCTGGCCGTGTCCGGGGCGCCGAGCCAGGCCCTTCCCGGGGCCACCTTCACGGTCACCCTCGCCGATCAGGGCGAGACCGTTCCCACGACCATCCTGGGCAACACGGTGACGTCCGTCGGCTCCCTCGTCCTCACCGTCCCCGTCCCCGCCGGGTCCACCTTCCAGTCGGTCGCGCTCTCCGGCGGCACCAACGTGGGCACGGGCGCCACCGTGGCCGAACAGCTCGACAGCAACAGCCCGACCGGGATCGACCTCGTCGAGACGGTACCGGGTCCCATCGCCGCCGGCCAGACCTTCGCCCTGCCGGCCATCGACCTCACCCTCTCGGCGTCGACCACGGTCGGCGCCACCATCACCCCGACGCTCCTCGACGTCCCGCCGGTCGGTACGGCGTCGTCCAGCACCGACCCCACCCTCTCGGCCGTCTACGCCACCACCACCTCGACGGGCGCCCAGTCCGTCACCGACAGGTGCTGGCCGGCCACCACCCCCGCCCCGGCCCTCTCGACCACCACCGTCGTCGCCGTCGACACCCTGCCGCCGACCATCGACCTCACCAGCCCGACCGACGGCGCCGTCTACACCGTCGGCCAGGTCGTCGACGCCGGCTACACGTGTACCGACGTGGCCAGCTACGGCATCGCCACCTGCGTCGGGACCGTGGCCGACGGAGCCGCCATCGACACGTCGACGACGGGCACCCACACCTTCGTGGTCGACGCCACCGACCTCCGGGGGACGCCGGCGTCGGTGTCGGTCTCCTACTACGTGCGCGCCGCCACCGGCACCTACGTCACCGGACCGACCGATGCCGGCCCGGTGACGTTGGCCACCGGCACCTCCTGTGCCTTCGGCGGCACCGGGTGCCCCGTCGTGACCCCTCCGGAGGCCACCTACCAGGTGACGTCGCCGGTGCCCAACGGAGGCGACCTCGTCCTCGGGGACACCTTCACGGTGCAGTGGCAGGTCTACAAGCCCGGCATGTACTCGACGGCGGCCGGTGGCGGCCCGCTCGTGACCTGGACGCTCCCGGCCCCGCCCGGCACGGTGATCGAAGGGCCCGTCACGACGTCCACCACCGGCCTGCTCTCGCCCTCGGCCGGCCAGGGGTCCCTGCTCGGGGCCGGTGCCTGCACCGATGCCACCTGCACCACGCATACCCAGCCGACGGGGCTCATCAACGTGAACGGCCTGTCGTACATCGGCACCAACCCGGCCTACGTCGCCACCCAGCCGCTCACCTCGCTCACCACCACCTGGGCCGACTCCTCGAGCCCCACCGTGGGCACCGACGGTCTGTACCTCGACCTCTCCTTCACGGTCAAGGTGGTGACGCCCGGTGCCGTCACCCTCGCCGGGTTCCCGGCCATCACCGGATCGGGGCTGTCGAGCGCGCCCGTTCCCGCGCCGGGCGGCGTGTCCTTCAACGCCATCGACCCGACGCCCCCGACCGTCTCCATCACCACACCGGTCGACGGTGGCCGATACACCTACGGCCAGGCCGTCCCCGCCGCCTACACCTGCGCCGACCCGCTGGTGACCATCACCTCCTGCGTGGGCACGGTGGCCGACGGTGCCAACATCGACACCACGTCGGCCGCCCCGGGGAGCATCCACACCTTCACCGTCACGGCCACCGACTCGGTCGGCAACACGGCGACGTCCACGGTCGAGTACTACGTGGTCGCAACGCCCCCGGTCGCCAACCCGACGAGCTACACCGTGGCCACCGGGGCCTCCGCCACGCTCCCCGTGCTGACGGTCGACGTCCCCACGGACTACCCCATCAACTCCTCGACGGTCACCATCGTCACCCCGCCCGCCTACGGCACGGTCACAGTGAATCCCAACGGCACCGTCGTCTACTCCAACACCAACCCCCTGAGCCTGACCGACTCGTTCACCTACACGGTGGCCGACATCGTGGGCAACGTCTCCAAGCCCGCCACCGTCTCCCTCACCATGCAGCCGCCCCTCGACGTGGTGACGGCCAGCACCCTCTCGCCGGGCCTCATCCTCCAGCAGAAGACGGCGGTCCCGACCGACGTCCTGGGTGCGACGCTGGGCGGCGGGACCTGCTCGGGTCCGCCGGTGACGCTCGACGGCCAGGCCCAGAGCGCCTGCGGGCAGTTGTCCCCGGTCACGGTCCTCAACGACGGGGGCGTGGACGGAGGGTGGACCCTCAGCGGCCAGGTCAGCGACTTCGTGGACCCGGGGGCCCCCTCCGGGACGACGTGCAACTCGGTCGGGAGCTTCTCCAGCAACTGCATCCCCGGCGGGAACCTCGGGTGGTCCCCGGTGGCGTCGGTGACGGCCCCCCTGACCGGCTACCCGGCCCAGGTCCAGGCCGGAGCGGTGATCATGCCGGCCGCCACGACCACCACCGGTCCGGTGGCGCCTCCGGCCGGGTTGAGTGCCGGGCCGGAGGTCCTCTGCCAGGCCCCGGCCCTGGCCTCCCAGGGGTCGTTTACCTGCGGCGCCAATCTGGTGCTGCCGGTGCCGGCCTCGGCGGCAGTGCCCCAGGCCCCCGGCTACGAGGCAACGCTCACCCTGACGCTGTCGTAGCTACGATGGCGGGCTGAGCTACCAGAGGAACGAGGTCATGGCCATGCGGGGGATCGTGCAACGAGGACAGGACGTGGCCGAGCGTCGGTCCGCCACGGACGGGCGGCGGAGGAGCGCTGTGCGGGTGGCCGCCTCCCTCCTCGGCACGGTGCTCCTGCTGGTCGTGGCGGGTCCCGCAGCCACGGCGGCCGTGCCGGCCACGGCACCTCAGGGCACCGGGGCCAGCACGGACTTCCAGTTCTCGGCCGAGCCCTTCGCCGCCCCGGGCGCCCAGCAGCGGTCCTACTTCTCGTACCAGCTCCAACCCGGCCACCGGATCCTCGACCAGGTGGTGGTCCTCAACAAGTCCTCGGCCCCCGAGTCGTTCGTCGTCTATCCCGAGGACGCCACCAACGTGCCGAACACGGGCGGGTATGCGTACCAGGCCAGGAACAAGATGCACAACACGACGGTCGGGTTGTGGGTGACCGTCGGCAACAGCTCCTTCACCGTGCCGGCCGGGGACCAGGTGGTGGTGACGTTCCAGCTGGCCGTACCGGCCAACGCCCCTCCCGGTGACCACGTCGGTGCCGTCGTGGTCGAGGAGCAGCACGGGGCCCAGGCGCAGAACCCGGTCGGGGTGAACCTGGTCCTGCGCTTCGCCGTCCCCTTGTTCGTCCATGTGGTCGGACCCCTCCATCCGGCCTTGACCGTCGAGAACCTGACCGTCTTCCACCAGAGCCCCCTCTTCCCGTACCTGAGCGGATCGGCCAAGGTCGCGGTCCGCTTCGACGTGGTCAACACCGGCAACGACATCTTGAACCCCGACACGGTCACCGTCTCGATCACCGGGCTCCTGAGCGGGACGCTCCACAGCTTCACCCTCAAGCAGTCGGGTCTGGGGCCGACCAAGACCAACCCGTTGCCCGTCCAGATGCTGCCCGGGGCCCGGTTGCAGCTCACCGAGCTGTGGCAGGGGCTCCCCCCGTTCGATCCGTTGACGGCCCACGTGAGCGTCCGGGCGACCGACCCCAACTCCAACCTGCCCGTGTCGACGTCGGCCTCGGAGCTGTTCTGGTACTTCCCGTGGCTGCCCGTCCTCATCGTCCTCGCCATCGTGGCCGCCCTCCTCTACCGCCGGTGGCGCAGGCGGCATCCCCGCGGTGCGTCCGGTGAGGGGGGCGCCGCCTCCGGCACCACGTCGGACGCGGCGGGACCCGACGGGGCGGCGGAGGACCCGGCTCGCGAAGAAGCGGGGGTATGAGCAGCCCGGGGCGGTTCCGGGCGCGGTCCGCCGCCCTGGCCGTCGTGGCCGCGGTCGCGCCGGTGGCGGTCCTCGGGGCCGCGCCCGCGGCTGCCGCCGGCCCCACGGTGGTGACCAGCACCAGCTACGCCGTCATCGGCGAGCTGGTCGGCGTCTCGGGCTCCGGCTGGTCCCCGGTGGGCCAGACCGTCCAGATCCAGCTGTGCGGGCGCAACGCCATCGACCTGAGTAACGACTGCGACCAGACCAACCAGTACTCGGCGGCCATCCGGGCCGGCGGCATCTTCTACGGTTCGCTGACCGTCCGCCCGCCCCCGACGCCGTGCCCGTGCGTGTTCCTGGTCACGGCGGCCGGATCGTTCGACGGTGTGAAGGTGCCCATCACCATCGCCGGTGCCCCCAGCGCGCCGCTGCCGGCGGCCACCCCGCCCGGACCCCCTGTGCGACTCTCCCCGAAGATCGAGGCGCCGGTGTCGGTGAGCTCGTGGTTCGGGGGTCCGAAGGACGCCACCCTGGTGCTCACCGTGACGAACACCTCGGGGATCGCCCTGAACGAGCCGGCGCTGTCGGTGACCGTGGGGCGGGGCGGGACGCCGACCGGGTTCGTCGCCGGCAGGCAGCTCGCGCCCCTGCCGGCCGGAGCGTCGCGGACGCTGCGCATCCCCGTCCGCATCCCCCTGTTCACCTTCGGCGCCTACACCGTCCGGTCGACGGTGGCCACCGGCCAGGGCGCGGTGGCCGCCGACACCCCGGTGCGCACCTACCCGTGGGGCCTCTTCGCGGTGGGCGTGCTGCTCGTCGCCCTGGTGCTGCTGGCCGTGGTCCGTCGCCTACGCCGGCGGGTGGCCGCAGGAGACGCCGGCCCCGGCACCGGTGCGGCGCCCTCGGAAGCGGGCGGGGGCAGCGGGACGGCCCCCGTGGCCGAGCCTCCGGCGTCGGCCCCCGAAGCGTCGACGACCGTACCCTGACGTCGGCACGGCCGGTCGGATCACGCCGGCCGGCACGGTGCCCGGCCCGGACCGCCGTCAGAAGCTGGCCGGCAGGGCCTGGCTGGCCGCGTCGAAGAGCAGGAACACCGCCCCAACGATCACGGTGGCCCCGAGGATCGTGACGGCCCAGCGCCACCGGGGCCTCGTCCGCACCCAGGCCAGCCTGGTCACCACCACGGCTGTCAGGACCCCGAGGGCCCAGACCCCGATGGGGAGCACGCTGCCGCCGGCGCCGCCCAGACCGCTGGCACCGGCCGGGGTCGGTGCCCTGGGGGCGGGCGCGCCCGGGGGGGCGGGGGGCGGCGCGCCGGTGGCCGAGTCGCCGGAGAACTCGGCCACCACCACCAGCCGCTGGGCCGCGCTGAACCGGGGGGTGCAGGTGGTGAGGGTGAGGGTGGAGGCCGACGGTGCCGAGGCGAGCACGGCCACGTCCGACGGGGTGACCACGAGGGACCGGGCCACCGAGTAGCGGAACAGCCCCTGGGCGGTGCGGACGTAGACGAGGTCGCCGGGCACGAGGAGGTTGAGGTCGGCGAAGGGTGCGGCGTAGGTGGTCCGGTGTCCGGCGATGGAGGCGTTCCCCGGCTGGCCGGGCAGTGGGGTCCCGGGGTAGTGGCCCGGGCCCCCGCGGAGCTGAGCCTGGCCGACACCCTCCACGACCACCTGGGACACCCCGATCTTCGGGATGGTCAACAGCCCGACCGGGCCGCCCACCGGAGGGGCGCCGGTCTCGGGGGCGAGGTGGGTGGCCAGCCCGGTCGGGGTGCCGGCACCGGAGGTGGGGATCGCCGCGGTCGCACCCGGTCCGAGCGCGTGCTGGAGCTCGTGGCGGAGGCGTGCCTGGGCCGCGTGCTGGAAGAGGGCGGTGCCCCAGAGCTGGAAGGGGACGAACGCCACGGCCAGCAGGCCGAGGCAGACCAGGGTGAGGCCGATGGCCCGGGTGATGCGCCCGCCGAGCGTGGCCCGGTGCCGGGGCGGACTCCGCCGGGGTTCGGTCTGGGCGGCCCCGCCGGTCGGGGGACCGGCCTTGGGAGTGGTCGGCGGGGAGGTCAGCGGGGTGTCGGACCGGCGCCGAAGGCCCGGGCCACGCTGCGCCCGCCGTCAGCGAGCAGCTGACGTGGCCGCCGGTAGACGGTCAGGAACAGGTAGCCGAGGAAGAGCAGGACCGCGCCGCCCCCGCCGATCAGCCACAGGCCGCGTCCGGCACCGGTGAAGGCCAGCGAGGAGGTCGACGAGGTGAAGGGGAGGGAGGACGACTTGGCCCCCGGGGGGCCGATCACCGCCACCACGCTCTGGTTGGCCGACGTGGCCCCCGGGGTGGCCGTGGCCGACGGGATCGGTGCGGGCGAGGGCGACGGCGTGGGCGTGGGCGTGCCGTTGGCGGGCAGCGTCACCGTCTGGTACACCGGCGGGGGGAAGTAGTAGCCGCCGGTGGCCGGTGCCCCGGGTCCGATGAGGGAGACCGGCACGGTCACGACGGTGCCGGTGGCGTCGCTCACGGTGATCCCGCACGAGATGTTGACGGCCTGTTGGGCCGGGGTGGGCGGGCACGGGTAGGAGGCGGCGTCGGAGGCGGCCGACCGACCGCTGCTGTCGGGACCCGTCAGCAGCGCACCGAGGTTGCCGGTGCTGACTCGGAAGTAGCGGAGGTTCACCGTGCCGTCGGGACCGACGGTGAAGGCACCGGCCCCCAGGGCGGTGCAGCCCACCGGAAGCGTCGTCGTGCCGAACGTCACGGTGGGCTGTCCGGGGTCGAGATTGCACTCGACGGCGAGGCCCGCCGCGCCCGGCGCGAAGCCGCTGCCGGTCACCCAGACGGTCTGCTGGTTGATGAGGCCGGTCGAGGGCGACGCCTGCACCACGGCGCCGCCCACACGGGCCGTGGCCGCCAGGGCCGGGGCGGACCCGGCCCCCAACAGTGCGACGACCATGGCCAGGGCCGCGGCTACGCCCCAGCGTGCGACCCGTGTCGCCCGACGCCGCCCCGTTCTTCCCATGACCCCCCCAGTGCCTGGCACCCGGGCCGAGGGAGCAGGTGCTCACCGGCGAGCCCGAGGCCGAGGCCATCTTGTGGCGGTCGTCGAACCGGTGTCAAGAAACGCAGCGCTCCGTCGCAGCCCAGCCACGGTGCGTAGTGGCAGGTCCGGGTCCGCACCGCATGCCCTGCGGGTGCGGCCGGCAGCGGGGCCGGACGGCCCGTCGGGGCCGCGCCGGTCCGAGCGGGTCCGGACCCCTCGGCGCGACCGGTGCCGGTCAGTCCGGGCCCGCAGCTCCGGTCGTGCGGGTGGGTTCGATGGCGCAGGGGTCCACTTCGGGCTCGTTGCACCGCTCGCACTCGAGCTCGAGCGTGGAGTGCGCGATGCCGAAGGGCCCGGCGATGACCGCCTTGACCGCGTCCCCCACCTGCCGGGCGTCTTCGAGGCTGGGGTGGCCGGTCACCACCAGATGGGCC
>DAHVAJ010000081.1 GCA_027314705.1 Acidimicrobiaceae bacterium | reverse complement strand
CGGACGCCGCGGTCACGGCGCGCCGGGCGCGGCCGCCCGCACCACGTCGGCCAGGAGGGCGACGAAGGCCGGATCGTCGTTGAGCGACGGGGTGCGGGCGAAGGCCACGCCGGACGCCTCGGCCGCGGCCCGGGCCTCGATGTCGAGGTCGTAGAGGACCTCGAGGTGGTCGGCCACGAACCCGACCGGGCAGACGACCACGGCCGTGGCCCCCTCGGCGGCCACCCGGGCGATCTCGGCCAGGAGGTCGGGGCCGATCCAGGGGTCCGGCGTGCGTCCCGCGCTCTGCCAGGCGGTGGCCCAGGACACCGTGGGGTCGTCGTCGAGCCCGAGGGCCCCGGCCACGGCCGCCCCGGTCTCGGCCACCTGGTCGGGATAGGGGTCGCCCCCCGCCAGCGCCCGCGTCGGGAGGCTGTGGGCGGTGAAGAACACGGCCGTCCGGCCCCGGACCGACGGGTCGAGGCCGTCGAGCACGGCCCGGGTCCGGGCGCCGAGCAGCGGGACGAAGCCCGCGGCCCGGTGCCAGGAGGGCACCACGGTCAGGTGCAGGGGCGGCTCGGCGGCGGCGGCGGCGGCCTCGGCCCGCCGGAAGTACTCGCCCGACCCCATCGAGGACCCGTGGGGCGTGAGCACGAGGCCGACCACGTCGCGCACGCCGGCGGCGGCCAGCCCGGCCACGCCGTCCTCGATGGTCGGTGCGACGTACTTGGCGCCGAAGCGGACGACGAAGCGCCCCGGGCTCCCCGCCTCGAGGGCGGCCGCCACCCCGTCGACCTGGGCCCGGGTCCGCTCGGTGAGGGGTGAGGTGCCCCCGATGGCGGCGTAGCGGCCGACGAGCTCCTCGAGGAGCTCGGCCGGGGGCGGGCTGCCCCGCCGGATCCTGGTGTAGAAGGGCGCGATCTCCTCGGGCGTGCCGGGGGTGCCGTGGGCCATGACCAGCACGCCGGTCCGGTCGGCGCTCACGCCGTCGCCACCCCGGCCCGGCCCTCCTCGTGGACCAGGGCCGCCACGGCCTCGAGGATTCCCGGGTCGGTCTCGGGCAGGACGCCGTGGCCGAGGTTGAAGATGTGGCCGGGCGCGGTGCCGGCCAGGTCCAGCACCTCGCGCGTCTCGGCCGCGGCCACCTCCCAGCCGGCCAGGCAGAGCGCCGGGTCCAGGTTGCCCTGCACGGCCGTGTCCGGCCCGATCCGGCGGCGGGCCTCGTCGAGCGGGACGCGCCAGTCCACCCCCACGACCGAGGTGCCGGCTCCGGCCATGAGGTGGAGCAGCTCGCCGGTGCCCACCCCGAAGAGGATGGTCGGCGTGCCCGGGTGGGAGGCGGCCAGCTCGGCCACCAGCCGGCGGGTGGCCGGGAGGACCAGCTCGGCGTAGTGGCGGGGCGTGAGGATGCCGGCCCAGGAGTCGAAGATCTGCACGGCCGAGGCGCCGGCGTCGAGCTGCGAGCGCAGGGAGGCCAGGGCCAGGTCGGTGAGGCGTTCGACCAGGTGGTGCCAGAGCACGGGGTCGCCGTGCATGAGGGCCTTGACCTTGGTGAAGTTGCGCGACGGCCCGCCCTCGACCAGGTAGCAGGCCACGGTGAAGGGGCCGCCGGCGAACCCGATGAGGGGCACGGCCAGGGTGTCGGCCAGCAGCCGGACCGCCTCGAGCACGTAGGGGGTGTCGGCCTCGGGATCGAGCGGACGGAGCCGTCCGAGGTCCTCCCGTCGACGGAAGGGCTCGGCCACCACCGGCCCGGTCCCCGGGGCCACGTCGACGCCGAAGCCGACGGCGGCGGCGGGCACCACGATGTCGGAGAACACGACGGCGGCATCGGTGCCGTAGCGGTCGACGGGCTGGCAGGTGAGCTCGACCACCAGGTCGGGTCGGGCGATGGCCTCGAGGATGCTGCCGCTGCCCCGGGCCGCCCGGTACTCGGGCAGGGCGCGTCCGGCCTGGCGCATGAACCACACCGGCACGTGGGGGACGGGCTGGCCGCGGCAGGCCCGGAGGAACGGCGCCTGGTCGAAGCGCCCGCCGCCGGTGCCCGGCACCCGACCGGCCGCCGGGGCGCCGGCGGTCACCGGCGGGGGCCCGCGACGCGGGCGGGAGCGGTCGGCATGGGCCGAGTCTACGAGAGCAGGGGGCCGTTCCCACGCGGCGCGCGGCCCCGGCGGGTCGCCGTCCCGGCCGAGACGCCGCGGCCGCCGCGGGCCTAGACTCGGAGGTTTCCCTGGTGCCGCGGGCCGGGCCACGAGGCGCTGGCGCGGGAGGATCGGAGGTGGGGTGGGACCGGAGTTGGAGGCCGAGCAGGAGTTCGTCGACCTGGCCTACGAGCGCCTCGACGCCATGCGGGCCGACGCCACCTCGATGCTCGAAGGCGTCCTCGACCTGGGCCGGGGCGGCACCTTCCAGTCGCGCACCGAACGCGACGTCGTGGTCCGGACCAGCCTGGCCCGCCTCGAGCAGCTCGACATCGGCGACCAGGCGCTGACCTTCGGGCGGATCGACCGGGTGGCCGACGGCCGCGGGCCGGCCGCCCCCCCGCCGGACGCCACCGAGGTGGAGACCTTCCACATCGGCCGCCTGGCCGTCCACGGGCCCGACCACGAGCCCCTGGTGGTGGACTGGCGGGCGCCGGTGGCCGAGCCCTTCTACCGGGCCACCGGCCGTGATCCGCAGGGGCTCGTGCTCCGCCGCCACCTGGCGCTGCGCGGCCGGACGGTGGTCGGCGTGGAGGACGAGCGCTTCGGCGACGCCGGTCCGGACGGCGCCTCGGGTCCGTCCCGGGACGACGCCGGCCCCGGGCTGCTCGTCGGCGACCTGCCCATCGGGGGTCCCGGGGCCCTGCTCGCCGCGCTGGACCGGGCGCGCTCGGGCCGGATGGTCGACATCGTCTCGACCATCCAGGCCGAGCAGGACGAGATCATCCGGGCGCCCCTCTCCGGCGTCCTGCTGGTCCAGGGCGGGCCGGGCACCGGAAAGACGGCGGTCGCGCTCCACCGGGCCGCCTACCTGCTCTACACCCACCGCTTCCCGCTCGAGCGTCAGGGCGTCCTGGTGGTGGGGCCGAACCCGCTCTTCCTGCGGTACATCGAGCAGGTCCTGCCCTCCCTCGGCGAGACCGGCGTCACCCTCTCGACCGTCTCCGGCCTGGTGCCCGAGATCAAGCCCCGCGCCGGCGAACCGGCCGACGTGGCCCGGCTCAAGGGCGACCCGCGGATGGCCAAGGTCCTGGCCCGGGCGGTCCGGACCCGGCAGCGACCCCTGCCCCGGGACCTGGCCGTCCCCTACGGCGCCCTCGTCCTGCGCCTGTCCGCAGCCGACACCCGGGGCATCGTGGAGACGGCCCGCAGGCGACCTGGGACCCACAACGCCCGCCGGCGCCAGGTCGAGCAGGCCGTGGTCCAGGTGCTGGCCGAACGGGCCCGCCAGACCCAACAGCGCCTCGGGGCCGGGTCGCTCTCGGCGGTCAGCCCCTTCCCGGGCTTCGAGGACCCGGCGGACCTCGAGGACGACGAGTTCGACGTCGAGGACTTCTCCCGCAAGGTGCGCCGGGTGCCGGTGCTGGCCGAGGCCCTCGACCGGATGTGGCCCCGGCTCTCGCCCCACGAGCTGCTCCACGACCTGTTCGGGGCCCGCCCCCTCATCGCCGCCGCCTCCCGGGGGATCCTCTCGGCCGACGAGCAGGAGCTGCTCCACCGCCCCCGCGCCGCCTCCTTCGAGGCGGTCGCCTGGACCCACGCCGACGCCGCCCTGGTCGACGAGGCCCGCCACCTGCTCGGGCCCCGCTCGGGCAGCGGCGACGAGGCCGCCCGCCGGTACGGCCACATCGTGGTCGACGAGGTCCAGGACCTCTCGCCCATGCAGCTGCGGATGCTCACCCGGAGGTCCCTCGCCGGCTCGATGACCGTGGTCGGGGACATCGCCCAGGCCACGGCACCCTCGGCGCCGGCCGCCTGGGACGAGGTCCTGCGCCACCTGCCCCGCAACCGCCCGGCCCGCACGGTCAAGCTCTCGGTCAGCTACCGGACCCCGGCCGAGGTGCTGGCCGTGGCCGGACGGGTGCTGGCCCTGGCCGCCCCCGACCTGGCCGCCCCGCGGCCGGTCCGCCGAACGGGGGTGGCGCCGAGGATGGTCCGGGTGGCGGGCGGGCCCGACGGCCCCGGCCTGGCCGCCGC
>DAHVAJ010000080.1 GCA_027314705.1 Acidimicrobiaceae bacterium | reverse complement strand
CGCCCCCCTTCCCAGAAGGGGGGCGCACTCCTGTCCAGACCCCGATGCGAATCGAAGGAGTGCTGCCCGTGCCGAGGCTGACGAACCAGGACGGCGGGACGATCACGCCGGCGAGCGGACCGCCCGCCCCAAGGGGCGCCGCACCAGCCGGCCCCGGCGGCCTGGCACGCCGCGACGACCGCCGCGGCCCGGCTGCGTCGATCTCGGCCCGGCGGTGGCCGCTCGTGGCGTCCTCGTTGATGCTCGCCCTCGGGGTTCTCTACCTGCTGGGGTGGGGGCCGTGGGTGCTCCACGTCAGCGGGTGGACCACCGGGGGTGACCTGTGGGGCATCTTCCGCGGCGCCCACTACGTCGGCTGGGGCTACCTCGGGGGCGTCTACGACGGCAGCACGGGCGTGGTGTCCTTCCCCGGCATGGAGATCCTGCTGGCCCCGGTGGCCATGCTGTCCGGAGCGCTCCATCTGAGCGAGTCGTTCCCTCCGTTCTTCGTGGCCCATCCGACGGCCGCCCTGGTGCTTGCCCCGATCGAGATGGCGTTGGCCAGCACCGCCGTCTTCGCCGCCGACGGACTGGCCGAGCGGCTGGGGGTTGGGCGGCGCCGGCGTGCGGCCCTGGCCTTCGCCGTGGCCGCGGTGGCCTGGCCGGTGGCCGCCGTCTGGGGCCACGCCGAGGACATGGTGGCCCTGGCACTCGCGTTGGCCGCGCTCAGCGCCATGCTGGAGGGGCGGTGGACGGCGGTGGGCTGGCTGCTCTGCTTCGGGATCGTCATGCAGCCGCTGGTGGCCCTGGCCCTGCCCGTGCTGATCGGTGCCGCGCCGGCCGGTCAGCGCATGCTGCTGACCCTCCGCTCGGCTGCTCTCTCCGGGACCGTCCTGGCCTTGGCCCTGTTGGGCAATCCGTCGGGGACCCTGCGCATCGTCGCGCAGCAGCCCACCCCGCCGTCACTCAACCACGCGACACCGTGGGTGGCCTTTGCCCCCGTCGTGTCCCCGGCCATGACGGTCCATACCTCGCTCGGCGGGCTCGTCCGCAGCGGGTTCCGCGGTCTGGCGGGAGTGGCCCCGGTCCTGCACCAGCCGGCCTCCGTCTCGGGCGGTGCAGGCCGGATGATCGACGTGGTCCTCGCCCTCCTGCTCGGGGTGGTCGTCTGGCGCCGACCCCAGGCGCCGCTGCGCATCGTGTGGCTTGTGGCCGTGGTGTTCGCCAGCCGCTGCTTCTTCGAGGCGGTCATGACGCCCTACTACCTGGCCCCCCCGTTGGTCCTGCTGCTCGTGCTCGCCGCCCGCCGGGAGGTACGGCGCTTCGGCGCCTCCGTCGCCGTCGCCGTCGAGGTGACGGTCTTCAGCTACCGCCACCTCAGTCCATGGGCCTGGTGGCTGCCCATGGCCGCCGGCCTCGTGGCGCTCGTGGCACTGGCCTACCCGGAGCGTCCGATCGACGCCCGACGCCCGGCGTCAGTCGAGGGCGAGGACGACCGATCCTCGGGCGACCGATCCCCGGACGCCCGCTCGTCCGGACTCCTCAGGGAGCCGCTGCCGGCCTGAGCGCGTACCCGGCGAGCGGGGCACCACGATGCCCCCGAGCGCACCGGGGCCCCACCCGGGTTCGGCCACCAGGTGCGAGCTACAGGGGTCCCACCGTGTGCTTGCGGCCGGGCAGGCGCTCGCGACGGGTCTCCAGCACGGCGAGGGCGTCGGCGACGGCCGGACCGGTGGCCGCCGGGTCGATCACGGCGTCCACGTAGCCCCGCGCGGCCGCCTGCCACGGGGTGAGGAAGCGCTCGGCGTACTCGGCGCGCAGCACCGACTGCCGGTCGGGTGCCGCGTTGCGGTGGAGGATCTGGACGGCGCCCTCGGCCCCCATGACGGCGATCTCGGCCCCGGGCCAGGCCAGGCACACGTCGTTC
>DAHVAJ010000078.1 GCA_027314705.1 Acidimicrobiaceae bacterium | reverse complement strand
CGGCCCCGCCCCGGGCACGCCGGTCGTCCCCGCCCCGGGCACGCCGGTCGTCCCCGCCGCCGCCCCGGGGGCGGCGGTCCCGGCCACCACCAGCCCGGCGGTGGCGGCCACGGCGGCGGCGGTCGGACCGGCCGCCCGGACGGTCCGCCAGAACGACCCCTCGAGGACCGGGCATTCGAGGAGCAGCCAGCTGGCCGCGGCCAGACCCAGGGTCACCGCCGACCGGGCGGCCAGCAGGGTCCCGCCCGTGAGGCCGGTCCGAGCGGCGTCGAGGAAGACGGCCACCGGGAAGTGCCAGAGGTACACCCCGTAGGACACCGTCCCGAGGGCCACCGCCGGGCGCAGCGCCAACAGCCGGGCCAGCGGGCCGCCGGGCACGGCCACCACGGCGGCGATCACGGCCGCCGAGCCCAGGGCGGCCACGAGGAAGCCGCCGCGGTAGGCCACCGCCGAGGTGCCCCCCACCCGCCAGGACAGGGCGAGCACCCCGGCCAGGCCGGCCAGGCCGGCGGCCGTCGCGGCGACCCGCCCGGCCCGGGTGCGGGCCACCGGGTCCATGCCGGGGCGGGCACGGCGCCGCTGCACCAGGGTGAGCACGCAGGCCAGCGCCGCGCCGACCAGCACGGACTGGGCGTGGGTGTCGGTGCCGAAGTAGAGCCGCGTCACCGACCCGGTCGGCCGGAAGCGCACGGCCATCTCGGCGGCCGAGGCCAGGGCGCCGGCCACCGACAGGCCGAGCAGCACCCGGACCCCGCGCCCCGGCGTTCGGGCCAGCCGGAGCACGCCCAGCACCACGAAGGGCCACACCAGGTAGAACTGCTCCTCGACGGCCAGCGACCAGGTGTGGGTGAGCGGCGAGAGGGGCGCGGCCGAGGCGAAGTAGTGGCCGCTGGCCGCGATCTGCCACCAGTTGGAGAAGTAGAAGAGGGCGGAGAGGGCGCTCATCCGGAAGTCGTGGAAGTGGCCGGCCGGTTCGGCGAAGCGGACGAGCACGGTCACCACGGCCACCATGACGAACAGGGCCGGCAGCAGCCGCCGGGCCCGGCGGAGCCAGAAGGCCCCGAGGCCGATCCGGCCCCGCCGCTCGTACTCCCCCACCAGCAGACCGGTGATGAGGAAGCCGGAGAGCACGTAGAAGACGTCGACGCCGAAGTAGCCGCCGACGAGGCCGCCCGCCCCGAAGTGGAACCCGAGGACGAGCAGGACGGCCAGGGCCCGCAGGCCGTCGAGGCCGGCCACCCGGGTGGCGCCGGTGGCCGACGTCCGCCCCCGGTCGTCCCCGGGCCGGCCGGCGGGGGCCTCCGCCCCGCCCGGCGGGGTGCCCGCGGCGACGGAGCCTGTCGGAGTCGGTGCCATGGTGGACGCAGCCCGCACGATAGTCGCCGGTCCCGGCGCCGTCCCCGGTCGGGGCGCCCCCCGGGAGCGAGCGCGGTCCCACCGCTACCGTTGGCCCATGGGAGCGAGGGCCCGGCGCCGCGTCGTCCACGCCGCGGCCGCCACCGCCTACCTGGCCCTCGCCGTGGGCCTCTGGTGGGGGATCTGGTCGGGGCACCCGTCGACCACGGCCACCTGCGGGTGCGGGGACACCGCCCTGTTCACCTGGGCCATGGCCTGGCCGTCGTGGGCCCTGGCCCACGGCCACTCCCTGCTGTTCAGCACCCGGCTCCACCATCCCTACGGCCTGAACGTGCCGGCCAACACCACCGTCCTGGCCCTGAGCCTGCCCCTCACGCCGGTCACCCGCCTGGCCGGTCCGGTGGCCTCCCTGGCCGTGGCCGCCACCCTGGCCCCGGTGGCGAGCGCCCTGGCCGCCCGGGCGGTGGTGCTGCGCTGGACGGCGTGGGCGCCGGCCGCCTTCGTGGCCGGTCTGGCCTACGGCTTCTCCCCCTTCGTGCTCGAGAGCCTGACCCTCGAGCACGTCGACATGGCCACCCTGGTGGTGCCGCCCCTCCTCCTGCTCGGCCTCGACGAGGTGCTCGTCACCCAGCGCCGGCGGGCCTGGCCGGTCGGCCTGGCCCTCGGGGGACTCGCCGCCGTCCAGTTCTTCCTCAGCCCCGAGGTGCTCGTCATGTGCGCCCTGGCCGCCGCCTGCGGCCTCCTCCTGCTGGTGGTCGGGGCCCTGGTCGTCGACCGCGCCGCCGTCGCCGCCCGGTGGCGCCACGCCGCCTCGGGCCTCGGGGTCGGGGCGGGCACCGCCGCCGTGCTGCTGGCCTACCCGGCCTGGTACGCGCTGGCCGGACCGCGCCACCTGCCCGGCCAGCTCTGGCCCGACCAGCAGCTGTTCGGCAACACCTGGCAGTCGGTCCTGTGGCCCGCCGGCCCCCACGACCGGGGACCCAACGCCATCCTCGAGGTCTACGGCTCGTTCGGCCCGCACCCCCTGCTCCGTGGCTACCTCGGGGTCGGCTTCGTGGCCGTCCTCGTCATCGGCCTGGTGTGGTTCCGGCGCGACCTGCGGCTCTGGTTCTTCGCCGCGCTGACCGTGGCCATGGAGGTGCTCTCGCTCGGGGCCACCGCCTGGCCGTGGCGGGTCCTCGGGCACCTGCCGGTGGTGAAGAACGTGGTGCCCGGGCGGCTCGCCGCGGTGGCCGACCTCTTCGCCGCGGTCCTGGTCGGGCTGGTGGTCGACCGGGCCAGGGGTGCGCTCGCCGGGCGCGGCCGCTCGGTGGCCGGGACGGCGGCCCTGGCCCTCGCCGCCGCCGCCCTGGTCCCGGTGGCCGTCTACGACGGGGCGCCACTGGTGGTGCGCGACGTGGCCGTGCCTCCGTGGTTCACGGCGGTCGGGGCCCACCTGCCGGCCTCGGCGGTGGTGCTCACCTACCCGTTCGCCTCCTCGGGGCTGCAGGCCCCGATGACCTGGCAGGCCACCGCCGGGCTCCGCTTCGCCCTGGTCGGCGGCGGCGGCATCACCCCGGCGCCGCCGGCCCACCCCACCGCGGCCGAGCGGTCCGACGCCGCCGCCGGGCGCGACCTCACCACCCTCTCCTACGGCTACCTCCCGCCGCCCCGGCTCACCCCGGCCGAGCTGGCCCGCCTGCGCCGGGCCCTCACCGACTGGGGGGTGACCACGGTCGTCGTCCCGTCCGAGACGGCGACGCCGCCGGCCCTCCGGGCGCGATCGGTCCCCCTGGCCGTGGCCACCTTCACCGCAGTCCTCGGCCGGCCGCCGGCCGTCGCCCACGGGGCCTGGACCTGGGCGGTGCGCGCCGGCCCCGGCACCCCCCTCGTCCTGCCCGCCGGCGCCGTGGAGACCTGCGCCGCCACCCGGGCGGCGGCGGTCGACCCGGGGGCG
>DAHVAJ010000072.1 GCA_027314705.1 Acidimicrobiaceae bacterium | reverse complement strand
CCCCAAGAGTCCATATCGACGGGAAGGTTTGGCACCTCGATGTCGGCTCGTCGCATCCTGGGGCTGAAGCCGGTCCCAAGGGTTGGGCTGTTCGCCCATTAAAGCGGTACGCGAGCTGGGTTTAGAACGTCGTGAGACAGTTCGGTCCCTATCCGATGCAGCCGTAGGAGATTTGAGGAAGGCTATCCCTAGTACGAGAGGACCGGGATGGACGAAGCTCTCGTGTGTCAGTTGTCCTGCCAAGGGCACCGCTGATTTGCGACCTTCGGGTGGGATAAGCGCTGAAAGCATCTAAGCGCGAAGCTCGGTCCAAGATGAAATCTCCCACAGGGTTAACCTGGTAAGGCCCGTGGTAAGACGACCACGTTGATAGGCCGGAAGTGTACGTGCGGTAACGCATTCAGCTGACCGGTACTAATCGGCCGAGGGCTTGGGAACTTGCTCGTGCTCGCTATGGAACGCTCAGGGTGGCCGGTCGACGGTCACGCCGGGCCGGTGGGGTCGACCGGAGGTCGTCCACCGGGCCGCGGGCGCACAGTTTCCGGTGGCCATGGCGGCGGAGAGACACCCGTTCCCATTCCGAACACGGCAGTTAAGCCCGCCAGCGCCGATGGTACTTGGGGGGTAGCCCCCTGGGAGAGTAGGACGCCGCCGGGATCTCGCTGACGATGCCCCCCGCGCTGCGGGGGGCATCGTCGCGCCCGGGGACGGTACGGGGACGGTACGGGGGACGGTCCACCGCCCGGCCGGCGGCGGTCAGTCCGTGGCCAGTCGGACGCGGAAGGTCCGGCCTCCCGGCGGCGGGGCACCGAGCAGGGCCGTGCCCGTGGCCACCAGCTCCGTGGTGAGCCGGCCGACGGTCAACCGGCGCTGTCCCCGGTCGCCGGCCCACTCCCACCGGGCCAGGGTGGTGAGCACGTGGCTCTGGAGCTGCTCGGCCCGGCTCCGGCAGACCACCGGGCCGAGGGGGGCCAGGCGGGAGGCCAGGCGGGCCTGGAGGGCCCGCAGCGGCGCCGCCTCGGGGAGACCGGCCACGAGGGCCGCGGCGGCGGGATCGGCGTAGCAGCGCTCGAGGAAGCGGCCGTACCACCCCGGCGCCCGGCAGACCTCGTGGGCCAGGGGGACCACCAGGGCCTCGACGTGGGCCCCGAGGTCGCCGGTGCGGTCGGGCCCGGTGCGGTCGGCCAGGAGGGTCCGGCGCCGGGCGTTGATCGGACCCATGCGCCGGGCGAACACCGCGGCCACCAGGCCGGCACGGTCGCCGAAGTGGTACTGCGGGGCCGAGTTGTTGCGCTGACCGGCGTCGGCGGCGATGTCCCGGAGCGAGGCGCCGGCCACCCCGTGCTCGGCGAAGTGCCGTTCGGCGGTGTCGAGGAGGCGCTGGCGTGCCACGGCGCCGGAACGGCCCATGGCCGTTTTCTAAGGCAGTGGACTGAGAATGTCAACCGGCGCGAGGCTGCCGGACCATGGACACCACTCCGAAGGACGCCAGTGCGCACACCCGGTCGGCCAACGCCCGGCGGGAGCTCGCCCTCGACCCCGGGGACGTCGCCCGGGCGGCGCGGGGCCTCGTGGCCCGCCACCCCACCGGGGTGATCGAGTCCCCCCTCGGGCCCGTGGTCGACGTCACCCGGTACGACTTCATCGTCCCGGGCAGCGAGAACCCCGAGACCGTCCACCCGAGCCTGTGGCGCCAGGCCCAGCTCAACGGGGTCCACGGGCTCTTCGAGGTGGCGCCCGGCGTCTGGCAGGCGCGGGGCTACGACATCTCGAACGTCACCTTCGTGGCCGGCGACACCGGGTGGATCGTCATCGACCCCCTCACCGTCGAGCCCTGCGCCCGGGCCTGCCTGGAGCTGGCCAACGCCCACCTCGGCGAGCGACCGGTGGTGGCCGTGGTCTACACCCACTCGCACGCCGACCACTTCGGTGGGGTCCTCGGGGTCACCGGCCCGGCCGAGGTGGCCGCCGGACGGTGCCGCATCCTCGCCCCCGAGCACTTCCTGGCCGAGACGGTGGGCGAGAACGTGATCGCCGGTCCGGCCATGCTGCGCCGGGCCGCCTTCCAGTTCGGCCCCCTGCTTCCGCCCGGACCGCGCGGCCACGTCGACTGCGGGCTCGGCAAGGCCATCCCGTTCTGGCCGTCCGGGCTGCTGGCGCCCACCGAGGAGATCACCGAGACCGGCACCGAGCTCGTGGTGGACGGGGTCCGCATCCTCTTCCAGCTGACGCCGGACACGGAGGCCCCGGCCGAGATGAACTTCTTCTTCCCCGACCGGGGCTGGCTCTGCACGGCCGAGAACTGCACCCAGACCATGCACAACCTGGTGCCCATCCGGGGGGCGCTGGTCCGCGACGCCCTCCGGTGGTCGAAGTACATCGCCGAGCTCATCGAGCTGGTGGGGCCCCGGGTCGAGCTCCAGTTCGCCTCCCACCACTGGCCCCGGTGGGGCAACGAGGAGGTCCTGCGCTACCTGGGCCTCCAGCGCGACCTGTACCGCTGGATGCACGATCAGACGATGCGGTACGCCAACCACGGGCAGACGGCGACGGAGATCGCCGAGCACCTCGAGCTCCCGCCCGAGTTCGCCGCCGAGGCCCACACCACGGGCTACTACGGCGACCTCGTCCACAACGTGAAGGCCGTGTACCAGCGGTACCTCAGCTGGTACGACGGCAATCCGGCCCACCTGTGGGCCCTGCCTCCGGCCGAGGCCGGCCGCCGGTACGTCGAGGTGGCCGGAGGCGCCGACCGGCTCCTGGCGGCGGCCCGGCGGGCGTTCGACCAGGGCGAGTACCGGTGGGTGGTCGAGCTGGTGAACCACCTCGTCTTCGCCGACCCGGACGACGTCGCCGCCCGCGAGCTCCAGGCCGACGCCCTCGAGCAGCTCGGCTACCAGGCCCAGTCGGCCACCTTCCGCAACGCCTACCTCACCGGCGCCCACGAGCTCCGCCACGGCACCCTGGCCCGCCGGCCGGCGCCCGCCAGCGGTTACCTGGAGGCCATGAGCGTCGAGCAGGTGCTCGACGCCATGGCCGTCCGCCTCAAGGCCGAGGAGGTGGGGGGCCGCGCGGTGGCCGTCAACCTCGTCGTCACCGACCTCGGCGAGCGCTGGGTGCTGCGCCTGTCCAACCGGGCCCTGCACGCCGTGGCCGACCGCCACGACGACGACGCGGCCGTGACCCTCCACCTCGAGAAGCGGGTCCTGCAGGAGCTCCTCGAGGGGACGGCGACCCTCGCCGACCTCGTGGCCTCCGGCACGGTTGGGGCCCACGGCGAGCCGGCCGCCGCCGGGGGGATCTTCGACCACCTCGACACCTTCCTCACCTTCTTCCCCGTCGTGACGCCCTGAACGGGGCCTCCCGCCGACGGCCCGACCCCCGCCCCGACGCCGTGGTCCCACCGGCCCGTCCGGGGCGCCGGTGGGGCCGGGTGTGGCACCATGCGGCCCGGGCCGGGAGGAGCGAGCGGGGGAGCGGGCCATGGCCGAACCGGGCGACGACGTGGTGCGGGCCGAGGCGTGGGTGGCGGCGGCCCTCGGCGATCCGACGGCCGTGCTCGAGCGCCGGTCGGTGGACGTGCCCCGGCCCGCCCCGGGCGAGGTGCGGGTGGCCGTCGACGCCTTCTGCCTCAACTTCAACGACATCGACATCATCCGGGGTCGGTACGCGACCCTGCCGCTCGAGCCCCCGTTCGTCCCGGGCATGGAGTCGGTGGGGGTGGTGGAGGCGGCCGGGCCCGGAGCCGAGCACCTGGTCGGCCGGCGGATCGTGGGCATCCCGGTGCTGGCCCACGGCGGGTACGCCACCGCGTGCCTGGTCGACGCGGCCACCGCCATGGAGCTCCCGGACTGGCTGGGCGACGCCGAGGGCGCGGCCCTGCACTACCCGTTCCACCTGGGGTGGTTCGCCCTCCACGAGCGGGCCCGGCTCCAGGCCGGCGAGACGCTGCTCGTCCACGCCGCCGCCGGCGGCACCGGCTCGGGGGCGCTCCAGATGGGCAAGGCCCTCGGCGCCACGGTCATCGCCACGGCGGGCACCGACGAGAAGGTGGCCTTCTGCCGGGAGCTGGGCGCCGACGTGGCCGTCAACTACCGCACCGAGGACTTCGTGGCCGCCACCATGGAGGCCACCTACGGGCACGGTGTCGACGTCGCCTTCGACGCCGTGGGCGGGCAGGTGACCGTGGACACCTTCCGGTGCATGGGTCTCCACGGCCGCCATCTCATCGCCGGCTGGAGCGAGGGGATCGAACTCGAGGACGGCCACTACCTCACCCCGCGGGCCATGGCCTACGGCAACTTCTCGCTGGTGGGGGTGTGCCTGGTGTACGTCAACGACCCGCTGGCGGTCCGCCGGACCCTGGGCTTCAACTGGCCGGGGCGGGCCGAGGGC
>DAHVAJ010000069.1 GCA_027314705.1 Acidimicrobiaceae bacterium | reverse complement strand
TTGAGGCCGCGGGGCTGGCTTGACCGCGTGGGTATGGCGAGAACCTACGGGCTTGACCCGTCAGGGCGACGCCTGGCCCATGCCAACCGACCCGCTATCCGACGGGAGCACGCTGTTCGGTGGGCGATCATGTTGGCCCGGAGGCAGGGGTGGAGAGAGCGAAGGAACGGCCCGGTCTCGTCGCGGGACAGCTCACCGTCCCCCGTCTGGACCGGTGGTGCAACTGGTAGGTTCTGGTCCGGTGCCCGCCTTCGTTCTCGCGTGTGAACGCGGGGCAGCCTACGGACAGGAGGTGAGCAATGGCGGAGTCCGAGCAGCTCGACGTCATCTGTTGCTCGCTCGAGTCGTGGGATGACGTCTGGCGGCGCAACCAGCACCTCGCCGCCGGACTGCTGAGACTCCGGCCGGGCATGCGCCTCCTGTTCGTCGAGCCTGCCGTCGACGTGGCCTGGTCCCTGAGGAACGGTCGTTGGCCGAGGATGTCGAAATTGCGGGCCGTGGGAGCCAGCGGTCGCCTCTGGGCGATGGCCCCGAGGAAGTGGCTGCCGCGCCGCGTGTGGCCCGGCGTTGACCGGGCCCTCTTCGATCAGGTGCTCTCGACGAGTCGCCGGCTGGGCTTCGCCAGACCACTGCTCTGGGTGAACGACAGCGTGTACGCACCGCTGCTGGGTCGGACGGGATGGCCGAGCGTGTATGACGTCACCGACGACTGGCTCCTGGCCCAGGGGCCGCCGGCCGGCCTCGAACTGGAACGGCGCAATGACGCGGTCATGCTCGAGCGCGCCTCCGAGGTGGTGGTGTGTTCTCCGGCACTGGCCTCGAGCCGTGGGCGTGATCGTGACGTCCACCTCGTTCCGAATGGCGTTGACGTGGACCATCTCCGGGGGCCGACGTCGCGCCCGAGTGACCTGCCAGACGGGCGCATCGTCCTCTACCAGGGGACGCTGAGCGCAGGGCGACTCGATCTCGGGTTGTGTGCTCAGCTGAGCCGGGCGCTCGCCTCGCGAGCGACCCTGGTGTTCGTCGGACCGAACGCCCTGACCCACAAGGAGACCAGCGCCGTCGAGGCCCGAGGCGCGCTCGTCCTGGGGCCCCGGCCCTATGCGGAGCTCCCCGCCTACCTCCAGCACGCAGACGTCCTCGTGGTTCCCCACCAGGTCACCCCGTTCACCGACAGCCTCGACCCCATCAAGGCGCGGGAGTTCCTGGCGGTGGGACGGCCTGTGGTGTCGACGCCGGTGGCCGGGTTCAGGGACGTCGGACCGCCGGTGGTGGTTGCCGGGTCGGACACGTTCGTCGGTGCAGTCCTGACCGTCCTCGACGGGCCACGCTTGCCTCCGGGGCCGGGCGGGCCGGTGGCTCCGCTGCCGACGTGGGCAGACCGAGCGTCCGAGTTCCTTGCCGTGATCGATTCGGCAGTGGCCGGTGGCGCCCCGGACTGACCCGTCCGTGACCCCTCTGCCCGGTTCGTCAGGCAGGTCCGTCCACCGGGGCCGAAGGCCCTGGGCCACGGCGCCCCGGCCCGAATCTCCCGACGAGGTGGTCTGTCAGTTCCTTGATCAGGCGAAGTCGATCGTCCCGGTCCCACGACGCATGGCCCAGTTCGTCCAGGAGCACCAGCCGGAAGCGGCCGGAGCGCTTCAGCTCATGCATGCGGCATTCAGATCCCAGCGAGATGGGAAGGTAGTCCTCCGCACCGGTGATCAACAGGGTGTCCACCCCCGCGCCCACCATTCGCTCGAGCGTTGCCGCCGGCGTGTGCTCGAGGAGGGCGCGGCTGACCAACCACCACACGGGCTTCGGGATGCCGGCCCGGCGCTGCGCCAACGAGGAAGGCCACGTACCCAGGCGCAGCGCCTTCGTCCAGCGGTCCACCTCGGTCGGCGAGCGCCTGTGGGCGAGCCACCGCACCGGACCGTCGACCAGGTCGACGAACCATGGCCTGGTGGTCTGTCGGGCGGGACGCGGGTGGGTCCCCATGGGCTCCGGCGGTGGAAAGGAGAACACCGGGTTGATGATGCAGACGCCTCGCGTCGGGTGCTCCAGTGCCTGTTCGATCGCGTTGTAGGCGCCCGAGCAGAAGCCGACGAGCACGACGTCGGCCGGGTGCCCGGGCGAGACGGCAAGCGCCGCCTCTCTGATGTCGGCGATGGCCTCGGGAGCATGCGAGACGTGCTGCACCTGTCCTGGCCGTACGCCGCTATCGCCATTGCCGCTCAGGTCGAACCTGAGCACGCGGAAGCCGGATGCGGCCAACTCCCTGGCGAGATCGACCCAGATGCGGGCCTGTCCGATGTGGTGCGTGTTGCCCTCGTTGACGAGCACGACGGTCGGCGACTCCGACCCGTCGGTCCGCTCGGTCACGATGCCGAACAGTCGGAGGATCCCGAGCTCCACGGAGTGCTCGAGGATCGGTCGTCCTGCGCCCGTGGCCGCGACGGCGGCGGATTGGCGCAACGGCAGCGTCACGCGGACGGGATCGGCGTGCAGGGCGTCGGAGAGCCAGGCGGCGACGCGCCCGATGGTGTCCATCGGCGGGGTCTGCAGATTGGAGTCGAGCAGCTCCACTTGGCCTGTCGCGTCCTGCCAGTCCACCTCCATGCCGGCGAGCCGGCGCTCCAGGCCACGGGGACGGGAGCTCTCGGGCGGCGTGAGGACGAGCAACCTCGTGGCCAGTGGAACGTCCAGCTCGGGAATCCGAAGGTGTGACAGCTCTTGGACGGTCTCCGGCTCGAAGCGAATTCCGGGCGCATCCACACCGGTCTCCCCGTGGTCCTGCCCCCCCGTGCCCATGACGCGAAGGAAGCGCTGCTCACGGAGGAACTCCCGCCCCGAGTTGCAGGGATCCCAGAGCACCAGGGCATCGACCCCACCGCGACGCGCCGCCTCGCGTGCAGCGAAGAGGGCGCCGATGCGGACGCCGACGAGGCCCAATGAGGCGACGCCCGTAGCGGCGAGCACATCCGTGGCTGCGCTGACGCTCGCGAGCCAGGCGCCGACCCGATCGGCGTCCGTCTCGAGGCCGGCGGAGTCTCCGGTGCCGTCGTAGTCGAAGCGGACCACGGCCAGCCCCAGCTCCGCCAATCGGTCGGCCAGCAGCCGATAGCTGAAGTACACGCAGGCCGCTTCGATGCCCAGTGGTTGGCAGAGGACCACCCCGCCCCGCGCGTCACGGTCCTGCGGGAGGTGGAGCCATCCGAAGAGCGGACGGTCCGCCGGACCGAACCAGAACGGCTGGGCAACCGTCCGCGAAGCCCTCAGATCCGCTGGCATCGCTTCTCCAGGAGCCATCGGCGCGCGCATCGCCACCCGGCGGTCCCCTCAGGTCGGTGAGCCGTCGTCACCACGTCACCCTGATGTGTCGTCGCCAAGATTGGAATCACCTTTCCGCTTGCGGTCCCACCTTCGACCAGGGGATCTCGGCCGCGGGCCCCGCGCACCGGGTCGGTCCCTCCCCGCCGTCCTCCCCGCCGTCCTCACCGCTCTTCGCCGGACCCCCGCCGACCGGAGGCCCCCATCGTAGAGAGGCGTCCTTCCCGACGGGGGCGGATCTGACAAGCTACCCGAGGGAGGACGGCGCCGGGGCACGGTGGAGCGCCGTGGTCGAGCGGGTGGACCTGCGGTCGGCGCGCCGTGAGGGCCCCGCCGGGGCCGCTATCACGGCCACTGCCGGTCGCTAGCGTGCAGAGGGTGCCGTCAGCGAGAGCCGCCGAGGTCGTCCGGAGGGTGATGGGCCTGACTCGCCAGCAGGCGGATCCGGGTACTGGCGAGCGGTGTCGGCAACGGCCGGCCGTACGGGAGGCTGCAGCCGGCGGTGTTCTGGTGCTCCTCACGGTGATCGGGGGCGTGTACTTCGCCCGTCATCCTGCGCCCGGAGCGGTCGACGGCTGGCTCGACGTGGTGGGACCGAGCAAGAACCTCTTCTACCGGTGGGCGACCTCACTTCGGTATCCCGCATGCATCCTCCTCGGTTCTGTCGTCTGCGCCGTCGTGGTCGTCCGTCGGGACCGCGTCCGGGCGCTTGCTTGCCTGGTCGCCCCACCGCTCGCCCTGATCGTCGCCGAACTGGCCGTCAAGCCCTGGGTCGGCCGCAGGCTCGGCACCGGCCTCTCCTATCCTTCGGGCTCGACCGTCGGTGCGGCGGCCCTGGCCGCTGCCGCGGTGCTGGCCAGCGCGCCCCGCTGGAGGCCGATCGCCCTGGTGTTGAGCGCCGGCTACGTGGCGTGGATGTCCGCTGCCGTGGTGGCGCTGGGCTGGCACTTTCCCACGGACGCACTGGCGGGAGTGGCGTTCGGGGCCGGCGTCGTGCTCCTGGTCGACGGATTGTCCAGGGTGACGGCCGACACGTGGTCGGCCCGTTCGGCGGGAGGCGCCTGAGGACGCCGCCACCGATGGCACCTGGGACGTCAACGGCGCTCTGACGGGCCCCGGCGCTCCGGCCGGCCATCGACCCGGTGTCGGATGACGGCCACGGTGGCCGACGGGTCGTCCGGGTCGAAGTGGAGGTCGACAGGTCCTTCGGGAACATCCGGGTCGCCCGGTGCCTCGGCCACGATGGCGGGCCGTGCCCGCTCGTCCCCGAGGGCGTGCTGGAGGCCGAGGGCGATGCCGGTCAGCACGGCACCGGTCGCCGACTGGTGCATCCACCGCGAGAAGCGCAGCGGGTCGCCCGCGAGGTCGTCCGACCTCCCCGCGGGGCCGTCCGCGGTGCCCTCGGGTCCGGGGGCGGTCGCGGCGGGGTCCTCCGACGCCTCCCCGACCTCGTCTCCTGGCTGGTCGACCACTGCCCCACAGTACCGGCGCTCGTTGCCGGCCGCGCTCACCCGGAGGACGGGGCGGGACCGGCCGGATCACCGGCAGGGCCGTCGGGCCCGGACGGGGTCTCCGGCGCGGCGGCGGCCTGGCGGCCGTCGGGCCGGGCCGGTCGCCGTCGCGGGCCGGCTGCGGCCTGGCGGAGGGCGGCGGCC
>DAHVAJ010000054.1 GCA_027314705.1 Acidimicrobiaceae bacterium | reverse complement strand
ACCCAGGGCGGTTCAATGCCTGATCTTGCCATCGGTGGTGCGCCCCAGGGCTCCGAAGTTCGAGAGCCACGAGTTGGTGCGCTCGACCGGCCGGCGCAACCCCATGGGGAGCCTCTTGGCCGGCGTGGTGGAGCCGTCTTGTGTCTCCTGGCGATGACGACGTCGTGGATCCCGAGGTCATCGAGTCGCGTCCGGGTGGCATCGGAATCGTGGCCCCGGTCGAGCCTGCTGGTCTCGCTGTCGGTCGGCAGTCCCCGTTCGGCGGCGTGCACGAGGGCCGGTTCGAGCAGGATCGAGCCGATCCGGTTGGCGCCGTCGATAGTCCAGCCGATGGCGATGCCGTTGGCGCCGGTGAGGATCGACCACTCCCATCCGAGCGTGGCCCGGTCGATGGGGATCTTGCCGGTGCCCTCCCCTCCACCTGGGCTCTTGTGCAGCGACCCGTCGACTGAACCAGACTGGCTCCGGCGCGCACATGCCGCATGGTCCGACCGCCTCGACCGTCTCGAGGCCCATCTTGCTACCCAAACCGAAACCGACGATTGAGGAGAGCCTCGATGTCTGAGTTCCGCGCCGCCGTGGACGTCCGATCGGCGACTCCAACCGAGCAGCTCGTCATCGAGCGCACCCTCACGGCCCCGCCGGAGCGCGTCTTTGACGCCTTCACCGATCCGGACCAGCTGAAGAAGTGGTGGTGGCCCCACGGCTTCACCTGCCCCGCAGCCGAGGTCGATCTTCGCATTGGCGGAACGTACCGCCTCGCCATGGAGTGGCCGGGCTCCATCCCCGCCGCCGCCCAGTTCTCCCACCATATGGGTGGGGAGTACTACGAGATCGAGCGTCCGCATCGCCTCGTCATGAGCGGCCGAGCAATCAACGATGAGCAGGGCGAGCTCTTCGCAACCCTCATCGAGGTGACCGTTGAAGCCAGCGGCGGGGGTACGGCGCTCGCCGTACGACAGTCCTACTTCGAACCGCTGCCGCCTGCCGAGGCGATGGCCGGTGCCGAGCAGGGCTGGTCCGAGCAGCTCGAGAAGCTCGAGCGGCTTCTCGGGTCACGTCCAAGCGAGTGGGGTACACGCCCGTGAGGCTCAGTGTCCTCGCGTCAACCTGTTGAGTTGACTCGACGTCGTCGTGTCGAAGCGCTGACTCCTCGAACCAGCGGTGGCGGTCGGTCCGCGGTGGCGCCGATGGCTGGTCGCGGGTCGTGTTCGGCCGGTGTGTCGGTGCGGGGGACCTTGCGTGCCTCGACGCGGGCGGCAGCTGAGTGGCCGACACCCGCCCGAAGGAGTGGGTCGTGACCGTGAGGCCGAGCCCCTTGCCGAGGTCGGTGATCGCCTGGCCGAGTGGCTTGGCCCGCATCGGGGCCGCGCCCGCGTCGTAGCTGAGCAGCCAGCCGTCCGGTTCGCGGCGGAGCAGGTCTCGCGTGATGTCGCGGTACCGCTCGATCAGGTCAAGACCGAGGCGACCGAGGACGATCGAGCGCACCCCTTCCTCGGACTTCGGGGGAGCGAGCTACTGACCTCCCTTGCCGCGTACCCACTTCCGCTCGACGGTGGTGGAGCAGGTGGCCGGGTCGAAGTCGCTCCACTTCATCCCGCGCAGCTCGCCCCGTCTCGCGCCGGTCAGCGCTGCCGAGGCGATGGCCATCGCCATGACCACGTCATCGTCCGCCCCGTCCTTCCGAGGCGCTGACGCTGCGGCGATCGTCTTCGGGACGTCGGGGAGGGGGAGGGCGCGGCGCTTGGGCGTGTGGCGCCCGGGGGCAGTCGCTCCCGTGGCGGGATTGTCCGTGGTCCAGCCCCACTCGACCGCCTGCTCGAGTGCGGCCGTGAGGACCGCACGCGTCTGGCGGACGGTGTCGTCCGCCAGCCGTTCGGCCAGGTCGCCGTAGGACGTGTCCAGATCACGGGGCGTCTGCGTGGAGAGCGGCGTCGGCCCGAGCGTCGGCGGCAGCCGTGCCGCGGTGTGCCCGCAGCTCTCGACGGTGGATTGGGTCCGTCCGATCCTCTTGCAGTGGAGGACGACGTAGGCATCGGGCATCTCGGCCACCGTGGCCGTTGCTGGCACCGGTGTGGACGAGCGCTCGGCCCCACGTCGGCGACGGACATCTCCAGCTCCGCCGTTGCGGCTCCCCGCCCTCCGCACTCCCGATCGGGCACCCTCACGACCTCGGCTTCACGGCGGCGGCCGTCTGCTGTGGGCACCCAGATGCGGAACCGTACCCTGGTCGCGCCGATCCAGCTGATCCCGCCCGTTCCGTGCTCGCGAGGTGCCGCCACACGAGGATCGGACCGGAAATTGGGCCACGATCGGGCCGTACGGGCCCCTCGCAGGGACAAAAGCCCTGGGTGACGGTGAGCCGGCCTGTAGGCGGGATTCTGTCCGCCCCCGAGGGGGCGGGGTGGCCATCCATCTGCGCGGTCCACCTGGGGGTGGTGCCCTCGCGGGCACCGGGCGGGCCGCCCGTCCCCCTGTTCGACCTTGCTCCGGGTGGGGTTTACCGAGCCGACCGGATCACCCCGGCCGCTGGTGCGCTCTTACCGCACCGTTTCACCCTTACCTGTGCGCCGCCCGGGGGCGGGCCATCGGCGGTCTGCTCTCTGTGGCACTGTCCTGCGGGTCGCCCCGACTGGCCGTTAGCCAGCACCCTGCCCGTTGGAGTCCCGACCTTCCTCGACCTTCCCACCGGGTGGACCCGGCGGGAGCGCCGCGGCCACCCGGCCGGCTCACCGTCCCGCCCATGATCCCACATCCACCCGCACCTGCACTCGGCCGGGAACCGGACCGGCGCCTTCGCCCGCACCCGGCCGTCGCACCCGGGCTCTAACCTGGCCTGGTGACCCTGGAAGAGCGCGCCCAGCGCCTAGCGGAGGAGCACGGTGGCGCGCCCGGGCTCACCATCGCCGGGCTCTACGACCGCATCGACCGGGCCCTCCGGGACGCCCTGCCCGGCGAGGTCTGGGTGTCGGGCGAGGTGCGGTCCTTCAACGTGAGCTCGCGGGGCCACTGCTACATCGATCTCGTCGACGCCGAAGGTGGCCACGACGCCGGTGCCCCCGTGCTCCGGGTGGTCGCCTGGTCGAGCCGGTGGCGGACCGTCCGCACCACCCTCGACCGCCTCGGCGTCGTGTTCGACGCCGGCCTGGTCGTCCGGGTCAAGGGCACGGTCGAGCTGTACAAGCCGCGCGGCGACATCAGCTTCATCCTCACCGAGCTCGATACCGATGCCCTCATGGGCAAGGTGGCGGCCGAACGGGCCCGTCTGGTCCGGGCCCTGGTCGACGAGGGTCTCTTCGACCGCAACCGGTCCCTGCCCGTACCCCGGCTGCCGCTGCGCGTCGGGCTGGTGGCCAGCCCCGGCACCGAGGGCTTTCGCGACTTCCTGGGCCGGCTCGAGGGGTCGGGCCTGGCGTTCGACGTCCGGGTCGCTCCCACCCAGGTCCAGGGTCGGGAGGCCGCCGCCTCGGTGGCCGCCGCGCTGAACGCGCTCCAGGGAGAGCGGTGCGACGTGCTCGTGGTGGTGCGCGGCGGCGGGTCGAAGGCCGACCTCGCCACCTTCGACCTCGAACCGGTGGCCCGCGCCGTCGCCAACTCGACCACGCCGGTCTGGACGGGCATCGGGCATACCGGCGACCTGGCGGTGGCCGACGAGGTGGCCAACCGGTCCTTCATCACCCCGACCGAGTGCGGCGAGGAACTGGTCCGGCGGGCCGCCGAGTACTGGCGCACCACCGTGGAGGCCGGCGGCGCGCTGGTCCGTCTGGCCGCGTCCGAGCTCGACCGGGCCGCCGAGCTGGTCGAGCGCCGGCGGCACGGCGCCACCACCGGCGCCCGTCTCCAGGTCGACCGTCAGATCGGCGACCTCGGCCACCGGGCCCACGCCCTGCGGGGGGTGACTCGTGGCCAGCTCGACACCCACCGTCAGCGTCTCGCCACGCGCGGAGGAGCACTCTCCGGTACCGCCCGACGGGTGGTCGGAGCCCAGGTCGGCGCCCTGACCTCCCGGAGCACCCACCTCGCGGTCCTGCCCGCCCGCCGCCTCGCCGCCGAGGATCTCCGGGTCGACGGTTGGCGTCGCCTCCTCGGCGCCTTCGACTACCGTCGCCAGCTCGAGCGGGGCTACTCGGTGACCCGGGACGCGGACGGTGCCGTCGTGCGGACGGTCGCCGGGCTCACCCCGGGCGCCGTCCTCGTGACCCAGCTGGCCGACGGCACCGTGGCCTCCGAGGTCACCACCGCCCCCACCGAAGACGAAGGGACAACCTGATGGCCGCACGCACCCCCACCCCCGGCGACGCCGACCCGGTCGACGTGGCCGAGCTCAGCTACGCCAGTGCCGGCGCCGAGCTCGACGGCATCATCCAGGAGTTCGAGGCCGGCGTCGTCGACGTCGACCGCCTCGTGGGCCAGCTCGAGCGGGCCGCAGACATCGTCGACGAGCTCGACCGCCGTCTCCGGCGTACCCGCATGCGGGTCGAGGAGCTCGTTCCCCGGCTCGAGGCCGTCGGTCGGGAGGACGAGGCCGTCCTCGACGAGGCCGGCTCCGACGGTCCGACCGGGGAGCCCGGTCCGGACGGCGGGTCCGCCACGGCATCCCCCGGGCTCTTCTGACCCTCCTGGCGCTCGTGATCGTGCGGAGCTGCTCGACCGGGCGCCCTCCGGCCGGGCGGACCGGCCGGACGGCCCCGGTCAGCCGATGTTGCGCCGGCGTCCCTCCCAGTAGGGGGCCCGAAGCTCGCGTTTGAGGACCTTGCCCGACGGGTTGCGGGGGAGGGCGTCGACGAAGTCCACCGAGGTCGGACACTTGTAATGGGCCAGACGCTCCCTCGTGCCGGCCATGATGTCCGCAGCCAGGACCGCGTCGTCGGGATCGGCACCGGGGGCCCGCACGACGACGGCCTTGACCGTTTCTCCCCACCGGTCGTCGGGCACCCCGATGACGGCGGCGTCGGCCACGGCAGCGTGGGCGAGCAGTGCGTTCTCGACTTCGGCCGGGTACACGTTCTCGCCACCGGACACGATCATGTCCTTGATCCGGTCGTGCAGGAAGAGGTAGCCGTCCTCGCTCAACCAGCCGGCGTCGCCGGTGCGGAACCAGCCCTCCTGGTCGATGGCCGCCCGCGTCTCGTCGGGCTTGTTCCAGTAGCCGAGCATGTTCTGCCCCGAGCGCGTGAGGACCTCGCCGACCGAGCCGGCCGGAAGGATCTCGCCGGTGGCCGAGTCCACGATGCGGAGCTCGACGTGGCCGAACGGCCGGCCCGCCGAGCGGAGCAGGTGGGCCCGGGGCCCGTCGGGGTCGTGGTCCTCGGGCGGCAACGAGGTGATGGCACCGGTGGTCTCGGTGAGACCGTAGACCTGGGCGAAGTCGCACCCCAACGCGGCCATCGAGCGGACCAGCACGTCCTCGCTGATGGGGGAGGCACCGTAGAAGATGGTGCGCAAGGAGCTCACGTCGGTGGTGGCCAGTTCCGGGACGCCGAGGAGAAACAGAAGCACGGCCGGTACCACGAAGGTCTCGGTGACGCCGTGGCGTTCGATGATCCGCAGCACCTCGGACGGGTCGAGATCGCGCACGATCACCGAATGGCCGCCCCGGGACATGCCGGCGAGTGCCCAGCCGACCCCGCCGATGTGGAACAGCGGCATGGCCACCATCGACACCGTGTCGTCTCCGACGCGGAAGACCCCAGGGGCCTCGGTGAGGATCGTGGCGAAGTTGCCGCCGGTGATCATGGCCCCTTTGGGCAGCCCGGTGGTGCCCGAGGTGTACAGCTGGGTGATGACGTCGTCGTGGCCGGCCTCGAAGCCGGGGTCACCGACCCCGCCGGCGTCACGCCACTCGGCGAAACCGGTGGTCGCCACCCACCGTCGCACGCCGGTCACCTCGGGGAGCATCTCCGCCACCGCCTCGGCGTAGTCGGGGCCGTAGAAGAGCAGGGCGGCCCCGGCATCGTCGGTGATCGCAGCCAATTCGCCCGGGGCGAGTCGCCAGTTGAGCGGGACGCTCACGGCGCCGAGAAGGGCGCAGCCGTAGAAGACCTCGAAGAACTCGATGGCATTGCGGTCGAGGAAGGCGACGCGCTCGCCGGGTACGACCCCGCAGGCGGCCAGGGACTGGGCCACCCGCTTGGCCCGCTCGTAGCCCTCGCCCCAGGTCACCGTGGTCTCGCCCAGGGTGAGCATGGGTGCGTCCGGTCGCTCGACCCCCCAGTGGCGGAGCACGCCGGCCACCGACGTGATCAGTCCGGTCGATCCTCGCACCTCGCCCATGGCCCCCTCCTCGGTCGTCCGCCGTCGTGGGCAGGATCGTATCCCGGCCCGTGGCCCGCACCCGGGGGTGCCCGTACCATGGCGGGGTGACCGAGACCGCCGCCACCGACGACCGCTTCTACTTCCGCCAGCTCCTGGCCGGACGGGACTTCGCCGTCGGAGACGACGTCGCCCGGCAGATGGTCAACTTCGTGTACCTCCTCGGCGACCGGGCCACCGGCGAGGCCGTGGTCATCGACCCGGCCTACGGCGTCGACGAGTTGCTCGACCTGCTCGCCGCCGACGGGATGCGCTGCGTGGGGGCGCTGGCCACCCATTACCACCCCGACCACGTGGGCGGGGACCTCATGGGCTGGCGCATCGAGGGCATTGCCCGCCTCCTGGAGGTCGCCCCGGTGCCGGTCCACGTCCAGGCCGACGAGGCACCGTGGGTGGAGCGCTCCACCGGGGTCGGCCGCTCCGAGCTGGTCGTGCACTCCGGAGGCGACGTCGTCGAGGTCGGCGGCGTGGCCGTCACGCTGGTGCACACCCCCGGCCACACCCCGGGCAGCCAGTGCTTCCTGGTGGACGGGCGGCTGGTGGCCGGCGACACCCTCTTCCTCGACGGGTGTGGACGCACCGACCTCCCGGGAAGCGACCCGTTGGCCATGTACGAGTCGCTCACCACCCGCCTGGCCCACATCCCCGACGACACCGTGCTCTACCCCGGTCACCTCTACTCGGCCGAGCCCTCGGCCACCCTGGGGCACACCCGGGCCCACAACTACGTCTTCCGCCTCCGGACGCCGGAGCAGTGGATGACCATGTTCGGTGGCTGAGCGCCAGGACCCCCCTACGATGCCGTCATGAGCGCACCTCTCCCCGCGGACTCGACCGTCGTCGTCGTCGGCGCCTCGTTGGCCGGCCTCCGGGCCGCCGAGGAGGTCCGCCACGAGGGGCACACCGGACCGGTCATCGTGGTCGGGGACGAGCTCCACGCTCCCTACGACCGGCCGCCCCTCTCGAAGCAGCTCCTCGCCGGCACCTGGGACGTGGCCCGCATCCACCACCACGCCCCCGAGGTGATCGACACCATCGGCCTGGAATTCCGCCTGGGCCGGAGGGCGGTCGCGCTCGACACCGCGGCCCGGGTCCTCACCTGCGACGACGGCGCCGCACTGGCCTACGACGGCCTGATCGTGGCCACCGGGGCCGTCCCCCGCCGCCTCCCCGGCACCGAGGACCTCCCCGGGGTCCACACCCTGCGTACCCTCGATGACTGCCTGGCCATCCGGGCCGGTCTGGGCGCTGCCGGATTGGGGGCCCGGGTGGTGGTGGTCGGGTCCGGATTCATCGGGGCCGAGGTGGCCGCCACCTGCCGGTCCCTCGGGGCGACGGTGGCCATGGTCGAGGCCCTTCCCAGCCCCATGGGCCGGGTCCTGGGTGACACCATGGGGTCGGTCCTCGCCGACCTCCACCGGGCCCAGGGCGTCGACGTGCGGGTGGGCGTGGGGGTCGACCGGATCGAGGCCGACCCGGGTGGACCAGACCCGCTCACCGTCCACCTGGCCGGCGGCGATCGCCTGGCCGCCGATGTCGTCGTGGTCGGCATCGGCGTGGTGCCGGCCGACGGCTGGCTGGCCGGATCGGGGCTCACGGTGGAGGACGGAGTCGTCTGTGACGAGCACCTCTTCGCCGCCGAGCGGGTGGTGGCCGCCGGCGACGTGGCCCGGTGGCGCCGGCCGGCCTCCGGGGAGCTCCTCCGCCTCGAGCACTGGACCAACGCGGCCGAAGGCGGGGCCGCCGCCGCCCGCAACCTGCTGGCCGGGAGCGAGGCGGCCATCCCGTACGACCCGGTGCCCTTCTTCTGGTCGGACCAGTACGCCACCAAGCTCCAGATGATCGGCGTTCCCCGGCCCGACACGGAGCCCGTGGTGGTCGGCGGTTCGGCCGACGAAGGGAAGCTGGTCGCCCTCTACCCGGACGGCGACCGGCTGGCCGCGGTGCTGGCCCTGAGCCAGCCCCGCCAGCTCATGTCCTACCGACCCCTGCTGGCCGCCGGTGCCTCCTTCGCCGACGCGCTGGCCCACGCGTCGACCTGAGGGCTGCCGGCCCGGCGTCCGGGCCGGCCCCGGCGACCACCGCGCCCGCCCCTCCCGCCGCGCCCGGCGGCGGAGCGGAACCCCTTGGTGACGGCCAGGGCGGTGGCGATCTCGACGGCCGAGGGCTCGATGCCTCCGTAGGTGGCCCGCTCGACCAGGTCCACGGCCGAGCGGAGGTCGTCGCCGATCTCGGGACGGATCCCGGCCAGTCGGAGCCCGTAGGCGGTGAGGGTCTCGTGGGGGCGGCGCGGGCAGCCGAGTCGGGCACCGCCCCGGGCCAGGTCGGCCGCGACCTGGTGGGCCCAGGTGGGCGGACGACGCCGGCGGCGGCGCACGAGCAGGCCCACCAGTCCGGCCACGGCGACCAGGAGGCCGAGCGGCAGCCAGGGCAGGCGGGCCAGGAACGCCCCGGCCTGGTGGGCGAGGACCGAGCCGGGAGACGGGTTGGCCAGAGGCACCACGGCCGTGGGGTCGAAATTCTGCCAGCCGTAGCCGGGGAACCACACCTGGACCCAGGCGTGGGCATCCTTGGCCTGGACGTCGTAGAGGTCGGTGATCGGGTTGTAGGGCCCCGGCACGTAGCCCACCGCCTCCCGGGCCGGGATGCCGAGCGTGCGGAGCAGGACCACGGTGGCGGTGGAGATCTGCTCGCAGTACCCCAACCGGGAGCCGAAGAGGAAGCTGTCGACGGCGTCGGCGCCCGCGGGGAGGGGAGGGATGGCGGTCGTGTAGTGGATGTGGGCGCGCATCCACCCCTCGACGGCCTGGACCGTGTCGTAGGTGTGCGGATCGGCGCCGCCGGGCGTCCAGATGCCGGCGGTGATGGCCGCGGCCAGGGCGGCCACCCGGGGATCGGGATGGGGGAGCTGGAGGTAGCGGGCCTGCTGGGCGGGGTCGAGGGCCGGTGGCGCCCCGGGGCTCCCGGCGGGCACGGGAACGGTCGCGGCGCGGAGCTGCGCGGCGGTCGCCGTGGTGTCGTTGGAGACGACCGTGTAGATGGTGCCCGCCCCCATCGACGTGGACGAGACGATGGTGCCGTCGCCGGTCAGGTAGAGGGCCCGCGACTGCAGATAGACCCGCTCGGCGTTGTCTGCGTGGAAGACGAGGTTGGGTCCCGACTCGGCCAGGTAGAAGGTCTGGACGTCGGTGCCCCCGGTGGCCGCCGGCGCGGCCTGGTCGGGTGCGAGCGGGATGGCGAAGGGCGAGCCCGTATCGAGGCGGACCACGTGGTTGCCGTGGACCGGGTCGGCCGATTGCAGCCAGTCGCGGCCGGTCCACTCGTCGTAGGTCTGCCCCACCCAGAAGTTGGGACGGGTGGCTCGGACCCGCAGCACGACCTGGTTGCCGAGGGGGGCCCGCACGCCGGTGTCCAGGGACCGGGCGAAGCCGAGGTAGCCGCCGACGCGGGTGGGTCCGCTGGCCGACGCGGCATGGGCCGGCAGGGAGGCCGGCCCGTCGGTCAGGTTGGTGGGGCTGTCGACCTGCGAGCCGGCCGACGCCGAGGGGAAGGCGAGGGTGGCCGAGACCCGGGGGGCGGGCAGCAGGGCCACGAGGATGCCGGCCACCCCGGCCACCACCGCGCCGGAGAGGGCGAGGGTCCGCCAGGGCACGCCCCGGGCGCCGGCCATCGACTGCCACATGGCCACCAGGCCCCAGAGGCAGCAGGCCAGCCAGACCAGCACGAACCCCCCGAGGGCGAGGTCGACCGACTGGGCCGCGGCCACCGCCACCAGCGCGGTCGAGCCGGCGAGTGAGTAGGCCACGTCCCGCCGGGCGGGTACGTCGAACGAGTGGGTGGCGAGGATCCAGGCGAACAGCACGGCCAGCGGGCGCTCGACGGTCGAGATGTCGCCCGGCGTGGCCGACCGGGACACGGTGACGATGAACCAGGCGAACCCGCCGACGGCGGCCACGGCCAGGATCGGCTTGATCCACGGCCAGGGACGCTCGCGGCGCCGGTAGGAGAGCACGTTGCCCACGACCACGGCCACGACGGTGAAGGCCGCCATCGCCGGGCCCAGCTCGCCTTGGCGCCAACAGGCCGCTGAGCCGACGACGACGGCCGCCGCCGAGGCCGTCCGGAACGGGACGGACGGCTCGGGCGGGCCGGGCCGGTTGGCCTCCACGACCCGCTCCCAGAGGGTCACCGGAGGGCCCCACCCGTGGGGCCCGGCGCCGCACCTACGTTGGGCCCCACGGTGGGCACGGCGCGGGCCAACCGCCGCCCGAGGTCGACGGTGTCGCGCACCGGTCGGACGACCCGGCCGTCGGGTTCGGTGGTGGCCAGCAGGACGGGCCGTCGGCGGACCAGCAGGTCGGCCACGGTAGCCATGAGCCGTTCGGCCCGGGCCTCGGCCGCGGCCGGGTCCGCCGGCAGGGCGGCCTCGACGAGGACCGGGTCGTCGGCCTGCCGCTCGCTCTCGCGGACCATGAGGGCGCCGACGTGGGCGGTCGCCGGCCAGTGCACCAGGTGGCGGGAGTCCCCGGGGGTGTAGGGGCGCACGCCGCGGGGCTCACCCACGCCGGCCGGCACCCGCAGCTCGGCATCGCCGGCGGCCGGGTCGGGGCGGGCCGCGGTGTCGTCGGGAGTGCCGGTCCGCGGGGCCACGAAGACCGGGTGGGGCAGGGGCACCTCGACGTCCCGGGCCCACCACAGCAGGCCGAAGGGCGCGCAGGACGCCAGCTCGACGGCCACGGTGGTGACCACCCCGCGGCGGTCCGGGGTGCACTCGAGCTCGACCGTGCGGGTGCCCCGCAGTCGACCGGTGGCCCGCTGGACGCTCCCGGTGGGGAACCGGGGGCGAAGTCGCAGGGGGCGGTCGGTCTCGAGGGTCAGGCGGAGGGTTCGGCCGGCCCGAGCGTCGGCCGGGACCGACACGCAGGCCACCGCGGCCCGGTGAGCCGGGCCGGCCGGGGCGACCAGGCCCACGAGCAGGACGGCGCCGAGGAGGGCGCCCAGGGCCTGGACCCATCCCGAGCCGCTGGAGTGGGCCACGCCGGCCCAGGCCAGGACGGCCAGCACGCTGCTCAGGACGGGAGCGACCCAGGCCACCGGGTGCGTCCGCCGGCGGAGGCGGAGGTCCCCGGGGAGACCGGCCGCGGATGCCGGCCGTGGCCGACGACGGGCGACGAGGATGCCGGCGCCCAGGGTCACGGCCCCGACGCCGGCTCCGATGGCCACGGCGCCGGGCCCGAGCAGGGCCCGGAGCACCACGACGGCGCCGAGGCCGGCCAGGATACCGCCGGCCACGGCGGCAGCGGTCCGCGCCGCCGGCCCGGGACCCGCGGTCCTGCCGGCCCCGGTCACGTCGTCGGTGCGGGCGTCCCGGCCACGATGCGGGCGACGAGTCCGGACCCGTCCCCGTCGTCGGTCACGAGGCGGTGGGACAGGCAGGCCACGGCCACGGCCTGGACGTCCTGGGGTGTCACGTACCCCCGCCCGGACAGGACGGCGTGGGCCTGGGCGCTTCGGAGGAGGGAGATGGCGGCGCGCGGGCTGGCGCCGAGGCGCACGGTGCCGGCCGAGCGGGTGGCCCGTACCAGGCTCACGGCGTAGTCGGCCACGGCGGCCTCGACGTGGACCTGCTCGGTGGCGGCGATGACCCGCCCCCAGGAGGCCGCGTCGGCCACCGGGGTGAGGACGTCGAGGGCGTACCGCCCGCCGCTGTGGAGGACCAGGCGGGCCTCGACCTCGGGCGGCGGGTACCCGATGGAGGTGGAGAGACCGAAGCGGTCGAGCTGGCTCTCGACGAGGGGGAAGGTGCCGAGCTGCTCGACCGGGTTCTGGGTGCCGATCACCAGGTGGGGCCGGGGGAGGGGCCACGACTCACCGTCGGCCGAGACCTGCTGCTCCTCCATGGCCTCGAGCAGGGCCGACTGGGTCCGGGGCGGCGTCCGGTTCATCTCGTCGAGCAGCACCACGTGGGCGAAGACCGGCCCCGGTCGGAACTCCCAGGTGCCGTCGTCGGGGGAGTACACGGTCACGCCCGTGATGTCCGAGGGCAGCAGGTCAGGGTGGCCCTGGACCCGGGCCAGCTCGGTGCCGAGGGCGGTGGCCAGGGCTCGGGCCAGCACGGTCTTGCCGACGCCGGGCACGTCCTCGATGAGGAGGTGGCTGCCCGAGAGGGCGGCGAGGACCGCCGTGGTCACCGGGTCCGGCGTGCCCAGCAGCACCCGCGACAGGGCGGCACTGAGGTCGCGGGCGAACGTGACGGCCTCGCCGAGGTCGGAGGAGGCGGAAGGGGCACCGGCGTCGGACGGCGGGTGTTCGGGTACGGGTCGCGGCGCCGGGTACCGCGCCGAGGACGGTGCCGGTTCGCCCCCCCGTGTCTCGGTGCCCGTGGTCATGGCGTCTCCTGCTCTCCCGGGGCCGGCCGGAGGCGTCGGCGGCAGCGCCGAGCGTGGTTCGGTCCCCACCCTACGCGGCGACCTTGACGGTCCACAACGCCACCGACCGTCCCCCGGGTCAGAAGTCCAGGCCCGAGAGCTCGGGGATGGTCCGCTCGGCCCGAGACCGGGCCTCCAGCCACCGGCTCCGGTCCGCGGCCCGCTGGGCCGCCGTCCGGATCGGCTCGACGACGGTCCGCGGCGCCCAGGTGTCGGCCACCTCGTCCTCGTCGGACCACGTCCCGACGGCCATCCCGGCCAGGAAGGCGGCACCGAGGGTCGTGGCCTCGACCACCGGCGAGATCTCCACGGGCCGGCCGCAGGCCTCGGCCAGGGCCCGGGTGAACACGGGGTTCGACGACATGCCCCCGTCGACGCGGAGGGCGGCGATGGGGAGGCCAGAATCGGCCTCGGCCGCCTCGAGCAGGTCGGCGCCCCGGTGGGCGACGCCCTCCAGCACGGCCCGCGCCAGCTCGGGCCGGCCGGTCCCCCGGGTGAGCCCGGTGAGGGTGCCCCGGGCCCCGAAGTCCCACACCGGCGTGCCCAGGCCCAACAGGGCCGGTACGAACCAGACGTCGCCGCTGTCCTCGCACTGGGAGGCCAGCGCCGCGGACTCGGCTGCGTCCGTGACGATGCCGAGGTCGTCGCGCAGCCACTCCACGCAGGTGCCGGCCGAGAGCATGACGGCCTCGATGCCCCAGGTCGTGGTGGCACCCCGTCGCCAGGCGATGATGGGGATGGTGCCGGCCGGACCCCGCACGGTGGCTGCCGGCCGGGCGGGGCCGAGGCACTGGTCGAGCATGCCGCCGGTGCCGAAGGTGGCTTTGGCCTGGCCCGGGCGCGTGCACCCCTGGCCGATGAGGGACGCCTGCTGGTCACCGGCCAGGCCGGCGATGGGCGGCGCCCCGGGGAGGGTGCCCGCCTCGCCGACCGCCCCGGAGGAGTCGACGATCGTGGGCAGCACGGCCTCGGGGATGTTGAGGGCCTCGAGGACCGCGGGGCTCCACCCCGTGCCGTCGGCGTGGAGCAGGCCGGTGATCCCGGCGTTCGAGGCGTCGGTCACGTGCAGGGCTCCCCCCGAGAGGACCCAGGCCACCCAGGTGTCGACCGTGCCGAAGGCCAGCTCGCCGCGCTCGGCGCGACCCCGGTCGGGGTCGACCTGGTCGAGGATGGCGGCCACCTTGGTGGCCGAGGCGTTGGGCGGGACCCGGATGCCGCGTCCTTGGAGCTCGAGGCACGTGCCCACGGTGCGAAGGTCCTGCCAGCCGATGCCGGGAGCCACCGGAACGCCGGTGGACCGGTCCCAGACGATGGTGGAGGCCCGCTGGTCGGCGATGCCGACGGCTTCGACCGGACCCCCGGCGGCCAGGCTCCGCGCCGCCACCCCCGAGACCGCCGCGGCCAGGGCGGTGGCGTCGAACTCGACCAGCCCGGGGAAGGGGGTGTCGGGCAGCACGGGCACGTGGTGGACGTGGACCACGCTGGCGTCGGGGTGGACCACCGCAGCACGGACCCCCGAGGTCCCCACGTCGACGACGAGGATGCTCACGGCCAGGGGACCGTGCCGAAGGGACTGTCGAGCCCGAGCTTGCCCGGATTGAGGATGCCGCCGGGGTCGAGCGCCGTCTTCACGGCGGCGAGGACGGCGAGGGAGCCGTCGAGGGCCTGGGCCAGGAACCGGCTCCGGTTGAGCCCGACGCCGTGGTGGTGGCTGAGGGCGCCCCCGGCGGCCAGGGTGGCCCGGCTGACCTCGTCCCACGCCTGGCGGTAGTAGGCGGCGGCCCACGCCTCCCGGGCGACCGGGCCGTCCTCCGTCGTCGATTCCGGGGCCCGTCCGGCGAAGGTGAAGTAGAGGCAGGCGCCGTCGGTGTAGGCGTGGCTCTGATGGGACGAGGCGGCCAGTGTGCCCTCCACCGAGGACAGGGCGCCGAGCACGGTGTCGTAGAGACCGGGCAGGGCCGTCCACCGGGCCGAGACCTCGACGGTGTCCACCACGACGCCGGCGCGCCACAGCGGGGCGAGCGCCGAGACGTCGTTGCGGTGCTCGAGCCACCGGGCGACGAGGCCGGTGTCGAGTTCCTCCGTACCGGCGCACTCGTCGTCGACCACGGCCAGGGTGGCGTCGACCACCACCGGATCGGCCTCGTCGAGCACGACGAGGACGTTGGTCTCGGGCAGGTCGAAGGACCGTCCCGACTCGGTGGAGTCGTAGAGGCGGAGCACCGCCGGGGTGGCTCCTCGCCGCAGGATGCGGCGGCAGGCGTCGAGCCCGTCGGCGAAGGACGGGAAGCCGAAGGCCCGCCGCCCCTCGCCGGCCGGAACCGGGTGGACGCGCAGGCGGGCCTCGGTGATGACGCCCAGGGTCCCCTCGCTGCCCACGAACAGCTGGGTGAGGTCGGGGCCCACCGCGGCCCGGGGGCCTCGACCGCCGGTGCGGACGACCCGGCCGTCGGCCAGGACGACCTCGAGTCCGAGGACCATGTCCTCGATCTTCCCGTACCGGTTGGAGTACTGGCCCGCACCGCGGCAGGCCAGCCAGCCACCCACCGTGGAGAGGGCCATCGACTGCGGCCAGTGGCCGAGGGTCACACCGTGGGGGACCCGCAGGCCGTCCTCGAGGTCGGGTCCGAAGGTGCCGGCCCGCACGTCGGCCACCAGGGAGCGGGGGTCCACGTCGGTGATGCCGGCCAGGCCGCAGAGGTCGAGGGAGACGCCGCCGAAGACGGGCACGGCCGCGCCGCAGACACCGCTCCGTCCCGCCGCCGGGGTGACGGGCACCCCGGCGGCGTTGCAGAGGGAGAGCACGGCAGCCACCTGACCGGTGTCGGCGGGGCGGGCCACCAGGCCGGGCCGGGCGGGCACGGCGCCGTCGGCCGCCCACCCGATGGCCAGCGGCCACCAGTCGCGGCCGGCCTCGGCCCGGTCGGCGTCGGAGGTCGAGACCTCGGCGCAGGCGTCGGCCAGCCGCCGGGCCAGGTCGGCCGGGACCTCCACCCGGCGACCGCCCAGGCGCTCGGTGACCTCGGCCGGCAGGGCGTCCACCGGCGTGACCGGGGTGGGACGGGTCACGCCCCGGTCCCGCCCGCAGCCCCCACCGGCGCCCGGGCCGGAGCTGGCCGGTCCGCGAGGCCGGCCCGGGCCAGGTCGGCCAGGACACCGGCGGCGTACGTCGCGGCCTCCGCCTCGCACCGGGGCCCGTCCCAGCCCAGTTCGGCCCCGACCAGGGCGGCGACGCGCGGGGCGGCGGCGGCCGTGGCCCGGGCGTCGCGCAGGACGGCCCGGGTCCGGCGGTCAAGCACGTCGGCGACGGTGCGGGCCATCTCCTCCCGCACGGCCCACACCGCCTCGACGGCCAGGTACGGGAGGCCGTCGACGAGCGGCTCGAGCAGCTCGGGCCGGCCGTCGGCCAGGGCCAGGACGGCCGGCGTCTCGG
>DAHVAJ010000051.1 GCA_027314705.1 Acidimicrobiaceae bacterium | reverse complement strand
TGGCCGCCGCCGCGCCGGCCGCCGCCGTGGGCGTCGGCGCGGCCGTGCTCACCGGCTGGCCCGTCGCCCTGGTCATCGCCGCGGTGGCGGCCTACGGGCTGCCGCGGCTGCTCCGCCGGACGGCGCAGACCGCGTCGATCGCCAGGATCGAGGCGGTCGCCACGTGGACCGAGATGCTCCAGGGCACGCTGGCCGCTTCGGCCGGCCTGTCCCAGGCCATCATCGCCACCGCCGGCCTCAGCCCGGCGCCGCTGCGCCAGGCGACCGAGCGGCTGGCCGCCGAGCTCCGGGCCGGCGTCCCGCCCCCGCGGGCGCTGCTGGGCTTCGCCGAGGAGGTGGCCGACCCGGGTGCCGACCGGGTCGTCTGCGCCCTGCTCCTGGCGTTCCAGGCCCGTGCGCAGCGGCTCGGGGACCTGCTCGGGGCGCTCGCTGCCTCGACCCGAGACGACGTGTCGCTCCGGCTCCGGGTCGAGACCAGCCGGGCGTCGGTGCGCAGCGGCGTGCGGACGGTGGTGGTCTTCTCGGTGGCCTTCGCCGCCGGCCTGGCCGTCCTGGCCCGCCCGTACCTCGCCCCCTACGGAAGTCCCACCGGGCAGCTCGTCCTGCTCGTCGTGGCCGGCCTCTACGGGGTGGGCCTGACCGCCATGGTCGCCCTGGCCCGCCCGCCGGCCGGCGTGCGGCTCCTCGGCCCGGGGGTGGCGGCCCGGTGATGCTCGCGGTCGGGCTGGGCCTGGTCGTCGGGCTCGGCGGGCTCGGGGTCGTGGTGGGTCTCCGGCCCGCGGTGCCCTCGCTCGAATCGGCGCGCCTCCGGTGGAACCGGGGCGTCCCGGCCGATCCCGCACCGGGCCGGATCGACCGGCGCGTCGGGGCCGGCGTGGTCGACGCCCTCGACCGCAGCCGGTGGGCGGGTGACGGTGGGGCGCCGGCCCTGCGCGCCGCGGCCGGCATCACCGGCGAGGACCTGGCGGCCGTGGCCGCCCGCTCGGTGGTGTGGGCCGGCTCGGCCCTGGTGGCTCCCCCGGTGCTCTGGCTGGTGGCCGACGCCACCGGGCGTCCGGTCCCGCTCCTCGCCCCGATGGTCCTGGTGCTGGCCGCCGTCCCGGCCGGTGGCCTCCTCCCGTTCGCCCGCCTCCTCCGCCGCGCCGACGAACGTCGCGGGCACGCCCGGGTCGTGCTCGGTTCGTTCGTCGACCTGGTGGTGCTCGGTCTGGCCGGGGGCGTGGGCGTCGAGGGGGCGCTGCTGGCGGCCGCCCAGGTCACGCCGGACTGGATGGCCGCCCGGATGGCGCGGACGCTGGTGGTGGCCCGGGACGCCGGCGTGGCCCCCTGGTCGGCGCTGGCCGCCCTGGGCGACGACCTCCGCCTGCCCGAGCTGGTGGAGCTGGCCACGACCGTCCAGCTGGCCGGTACGGAGGGTGCCCGGATCCGCGCCACCCTGGCCGCCCGGGCGGCCTCGCTGCGACGGCACGAGCAGGCGGACGCCGAGACCGCCGCCAACACCGCCACCGAGCGCCTCTTCCTGCCCGGCGCCCTGCTCCTCGTGGGCTTCCTCGTCTTCATCGGGTTCCCCGCCGTCCAGCGCATCCTCGTGGGCGTGTGATGGCCGGGCCGACCGAGCCGCGACGGGCCCGGGCGCCGGCCACCGGGGCCGCCCCCGGCCCGGACCGGCCCACCGCTGTCCCGTCACCGACCACAACGAACAGGAGCAGACATGCCGACCACACCAGTGACCGTCCTCTGGATCTACCTGCGGGCCCGCGTCGACGCCCTCGGGGGCTTCGACGAGGGGGGGACCGTGGTCGAGAAGGTCATCCTGACGGCCATCTTCGCCGCCCTGGCCCTGGCCGTCGGGGCGATCATCGTGGCCAAGGTGACCACCAAGGTGAACTCGATCAACCTCAACTGACCGGGCCGACCGGTGGCCCCGGGCGCGCCGCCCGGCGGCCCCGTCGGGGCGGGGACGGCGGGACGACCACCGTCGAGGCGGTCCTCCTCGTCCCGGTGCTGATGCTGCTCCTGCTGGTGGCCGTGCAGGTCGCCCTGTGGGCGCACGCCGCCCAAGTCGCCCAGCTCGCCGCCTCGGAGGGGGACCGGGTGGCCCGGTCGTTCGGCGGAGGCCCGGCCGCGGGCACGGTGGCGGCCCGGGCCGTGCTCGGGGCGCCCGGTTCCGACGTCACCGGGGCCCGCATCGGCGTCACCCTCCTCCCCGGAGACACCGAGCAGCTCCGGGTGCGGGGCGCGGCCGTCTCCATCCTCCCCGGGCTGGCCCTCGGCGTCTCCGCCACCGTCGTGGGCCCCGTCCAGGAGTTCCGGGGGTCCGAGTGAGCGGCGCCCCCCGCGGTGACGACGCCAGCGCCTCCCTCGAGCTCGTGGTGCTGGCCCCGGTCTTCGTGCTCGTGGCCCTGGCCGCCCTGCTCTTCGGCAGGATCTCCGAGGCGCGCCAGCAGGTCGTCGAGGCGGCCCGGGCCGGCGCCGAGGCCGCGTCCGTGGCCCGGGACGCCGGCGCGGCACGGTGGGCGGCGCAGGTGGGCGCGGCGTCGGGCCTGGTCGGTCGGGCCCAGCTCTGCACCCGCGTCGACGTGACCGTCGACATCACCGACTTCGTCCCGGGAGGCGTCGTGGCCGTGACCGTGGCCTGCGCGGTGCCGCTGGCCGACCTCGCCGTCCCCGGGGTGCCGGGGGCGACGACCGTGCGGGCCTCGGCCACCGCGCCCATCGATCCGTACCGCTCGGTGGGGTGAGCGCGCCGTGGGCCGCGCCGTCGCCGACCGGGCCGGCCGCACCGGTGACGCCGGCGTCGTCTCGGCCTTCGTCGCCCTGCTGCTGGTGGCCCTGGTGGCCCTCCTCGGACTCGTGGTCGACGGGGGTGGCGCACTGACGGCGCACCAGGCTGCCGAGGTCGAGGCCGAGCAGGCGGCCCGGGCCGGCGCCGGGCAGCTGTCGGTGGGCGCCCTGCGCCGGGGCGTCGTCGAGCTCGATGACGCCGCGGCCGTCGCCGCCGCCGAGCAGTTCACGGTCGAGGCCGGGCACCCGGGCACGGCGACGGCGAGTGCCGGCGTGGTGACCGTCCGGATCCACTACGTCATGCCCACCGTCGTGCTGGGCCTGGTCGGCGTCGACTCGCTTCCCGTGTCGGCGGTGGCCTCGGCGGTGGACCTGCGCGGGGTCACGGTGGGGACACCGTGAGCGCGGGGATGGTCCCCGGCACCGGCCGGCGGAGGGGACCGGTGCGGGCGGTGGCCGCCGCCGTCGTCCTGGCCGGCCTGCTCGTCGGCACCCCGCTCCTGCTGCTCGCCGCCGGAGGGCCGTGGTTCGTGCATCCCGACGTCCACGGGCTCGGCCGGCTCCTGACGAGCTCCGCCGGGAGCCCCGCGGTCGTGGTGCACTGGCTGGGCCGGGCCGCCCTGGCGGTGGCCTGGGTGGCCTGGGTCTGGCTGGTGGTCTGCGTGGTCGTCGAGGGAGCGGCGTGGCGCCTCGGCCGGCCGGCGGTGCCGCTCCCGGCCGGCCGCAGGCTCCAGTCCCTGGTGGCCCTGCTGGTGGGGACGGCCCTCGCCCTGTCGATCGCCGGTCGCCACCCCCCCGGTCACCTCGGCGTGGTCGGGGCCGCCCCGGGACGACCCGTCGCGCCCACCTCCCTCGGGGACCGTCCGCCTTCCACCCGCGGCGGCCGGGGCACGCCGGCCACCCGCCGGCCGGCGGGCCGACCCGACGGCGCGCCTCCCGAGCTCGCCGCCGGTCGGCCCCTGGCCGTCCTCGAACTGGGGCCGCCGCCTGAGGGCACCACCACGCGGTGGGCCCCGGCCCCGGCCCCCGACGCCGACCGGTCCGAGCCGGCGCCCGGCCGAGCGGCCGACCTCCGGTCCGACGGCACCCCGACCGGTGGCCGGGTGCACGTGGTCGTCCGGCGCGAGACCCTCTGGGCCATCGCCGAGGACCGGCTCGGTGCGGCCCGTCGCTGGCGCGAGATCGCCGTGCTCAACTACGGGCGCCGGCAGCCCGACGGCGGCAGCCTCGGCGTCGACCACTGGGTGCGGCCGGGGTGGACGCTCCGCCTCCCCCCCGGCCCCGACCGGCCGTCGTCGTCGCCGGGGATCCGGTCGGACCGCCCCGGGCCCGGGACGGTCCGGGCC
>DAHVAJ010000044.1 GCA_027314705.1 Acidimicrobiaceae bacterium | reverse complement strand
GCCACGCCATCGGGCGGGTCCTGCGCGACGACGCCCTGCGCGAGGACCTGGCCCGGCGGGTCGAACGCCGGGCCCGGAGCTTCCGCTGGGACCGGGTGGTCGCCGACCACCTCGAGCTCTACGCGGCGGCCGCCGAGGCCGGGCGCCGTCGACGCTGGGCGCGGCCGGGCGGGGAGGGTAGCGTGGGAAGCTCCGAGCCACTCGCCGTCGGCGGGTGACCTCGCGGCCCCCGACAGCCATGGATCGACCCGCCACCTCCCGACCGTCCGGACCACCACCGATCCCCCCCGTCGGCGGCGTGCGCTGATGCGTGCCGCTTCGGCCCCGCCCGTGCGTTCCCTCGAGCTCGTCGGCCGCCGGGTCCGGCTGTGCACGATGGTCGACGCCGACTACGCGGCCTGGTACGAGGTGCGGAGCCGGTGCCGCGACTGGCTGGTGCCGTGGGAGCCCCGGTCGAAGGGCGCACCGCTGCCACCCGAGGACTCGGCCAGCTTCGCCGCCCGGTGCGCCATGCGCGAGCGGGAGCGCCAACTGGGCACGGGCTTCGGCTTCGGCATCTTCTTCGAGGGCCGCTTCGTCGGGGAGATCACCCTCTCCTCCGTCCAGCGGGGCCCCTTCCAGAACGCCTCCATCGGGTACTGGATCGACCGGGACGTGGCCGGCTCGGGTCTCACCCCCGAGGCGGTGGTGGTCGTCCTCCAGTACGCCTTCGAGTCCCTCCGGCTCCACCGGATCGAGGTGGCCATCATCCCGAGGAACTCGGCCAGCCGGCGGGTCGTCGAGAAGCTCGGCCTCCGTTCCGAGGGCGTGGCCTTCGGGTTCCTCGAGATCAACGGTGCCTGGGAGGACCACGTGCGGTACGCCATGACCGCCGAGGAGTGGACCGTCCGGGGCCCCGGCCTGGCCGCCGCCTGGTTGGTCCGCCCCTGAGGTCGAAGCGACCGGTCCGGCCGACGGGCCGTCAGGCGTCGAGGCCCCGGACCACGGCCGGGGAGTGACGGAAGAACTGCTCGACGTCCTGTTCGTAGCGGTACTCGGGCGCGGCCGATCCGGTGGCCCGCCGCAGGTTGTTGGCCCGGGCGAAGCTCTGGACCGCCCCCGCGCTCGTGTAGCGGTACCGGAAGCCGGACGCCCGCAGCCGGCCGGTGTCGACCCCCCGGCCGTACCGGGCCAGGCCCTCCATCTCCGGTGGGAACTGGACGAGCCCGAGGCGCGTGAGCGGGGCGGCGAAGGCGCCCGGCCACACCGGTGGCAGGGGCAGCAGGACGGCGCCGCCGATGGCCGCCACCTCGCTCCAGGGCAGCTTCCCCTCGCCGGCCACGTTGAACACCCCGGGGATGCGCCGGTCGGTCACGAACTCGAGGGCGCGTACGACGTCGTCCTCCTCGACGAACTGGACGAGGGGGTCGAACCCGGCCACGCAGGGAAGGAGGTGCCGGCGCAGGTCGTGGCTGACGGGTGTGACGATGTCGGTGCCGAGCACGTTGGCGAAGCGCAGGACGGTGACCCCGAGACGGGGGTTGTCCTCGGTGAAGTCCCGCACCAGCGCCTCCACCTCGACCAGGGACCGCTCCAGGCGGGTCCGCACCGGGCTCGGCCGGGGCGTCTCCTCCCGGAACCACGCCGGGTCGTGCTCGGACGACCCGTAGACGTGGGTGGACGACTTCACCACCACGTGGCGGACCGACGAGCCCGGCGAGCCGGCCGCGGCGAGCAGGTTGAGGGTGCCGATGACGTTGATCTCGTGCAGTACCCGCCCGGGCACGCCCACCGAGTTGGTCTCCAGGAAGGTGTGGACGATGGTGTCGACCTGGGTGGCCCTGACGATGCGGCTGAGGATCGAGTACTTCTGGTCGGACCGCACGAACTCGGTCCGCTCGAGCGGCACCCGGGGCTCCTTCGTCCCGAGGCCGAGGATCACGTCCACGTCGGGCCGGACCTCGAGGGCCTGGGCCATGCGCCCGCCCCAGAAGGTGTCGAGACCGGTGATGAGGACACGCCGCCCCACGGCGTCAGCCGAACCAGACGCTGCGGCGCTCGCGCAGCATGTCGTGGAGGGCCTCCTGCAACGTGGCCCGGATGCCCTCGGCCTCGTCCATGACCCGGCTCCTCGAGTACCGCTCCAGGCCGGGTTCGACGTCGAAGCGGACCGGGTCGAGCACCCGCAGCTTGAGCTTGGCCGGGAAGTAGGTGATGTACCCGAGCGGGCCCAGTACGAGGGCGTTGGCCGTCACCGGGAAGTAGGGCAGATGGAGGGCCCGGGCCACCCCCCCGATCCGGAACACGATGGGCATGGCCTCCTCGGCGCCGACCACGGCGATGGGCACCACCGGGACGCCGGCCCGCATGGCGATCTCGACGAAGCCGCCCCGGCCGAACCGCCGGAGGCGGTACCGGTCGGCGTAGGTCTTGGACGTGGCCTTGGTCCCCTCGGGGAAGACCAGGGCCAGCTGCCCCTGGTCGTGGAGGAGCCGGAAGGCGTTGTCGGGGTGGGCCGGTACCCCGCCGGCGCGGGACCAGAGGGTCCCGACGACCGGGACGGTCCGGAAGAAGTCGTCGGCCAGGCCGTAGACGGGCCGGTCGAGCTGCTGCTCGATGCCGTGCATGATGGCCGGTGCGTCCGGTGGGATGGCCCCGGCGTGGTTGGCGATGAGGAGGGCGCCGCCGTCGGCCGGGATCTTCTCCAGGCCCTCCCACTCGACCCGGAACCAGTACCGGTAGAGGGGGTCGTAGAGCCGCCGGGCGATCCGGCGCACGTGCTCGGACCGTCCCCACTCGTCGACGTCGGAGCGGCGGGGGTCGCCGGCCGTCCCGGTGTCCGACGGCCGGGTGGCCACCGGGAGGTAGCGGAGGGTGTCCTCGGAGGGGCGATCGGCGGCGGCCTGCCCGTCCCGCCCCGTCCGGCGAACGACGGCCTCGATGAGGTCGGCGTCGTCGGGGTGGCCGGGCCCGGCCCCGGTCTCCCTGGCGGGCGCGGGATCTGCCGGGTCGGTGCTCACCGCCACGATGGTACCGCCCGTTCCCCCGGCCTTCCCCCGGCCTGGGGCCGTCCCCCCGCGGTGGCTCAGGTGCCCGCGTCGGGGGCGGCAGCCACCAGGCGTCCGGCCAGGGGGCCGAGGGCGACCAGGTCGTCCCGGCCCACCGAGCGCCGGGTCACCGTGGCCCGGTCCAGCTCGGCCCGGAGCGCCGAGAAGGCGAGGGCGGCCTCGGCCGGCTCCACGAGGGCCAAGAGGGCCGTGACCTCGCCGCCCCGGTCGAGCAGGGGTACGGGTGCGCCGTCCAGCGTGGCCCACAGCACCGCCCCGACCCGCTGGAGGAGGTCGCGGCCGGCCGGATCGCCGTCCGGGGGGCGGACGGTGAGCGCGGTCAGCGGGGGGACGGGGACGAGGCCGAGGCGGGACCGGCAGACGTCGGCCAGCATGGCCAGCGGGTCGTGCAGCGGGTGGACGGTGCTGCCGGTCACGTGGCGCCAGTGGACGGGCACCTCGGTCACGGTGAGCCCGAGCCGGCGGGCCCGGATGAGCAGCTCGACGTCGAAGGCGAAGCGGTCGATGCGCACGAGGTGGAACAGCAGCCGGGCCACCGGCGTCCGGAAGGCCTTGAAGCCGCACTGGGTGTCGCGGAGCCCGAGGCCGGTGCCGGTCGTCACCAGCTCGTTGAAGAGGCGCCCCATCAGCGAGCGCAGGGCGTAGGTCGTCTCGACCATCGAGGCCCGCAGTGCCCGGGACCCGATGGCCAGGTCGTGGTCGGTCAGGCCGTCGACCAGGAGGGGCACGGCGTGCGGATCGATGGCCATGTCGGCGTCCAGATAGGCGACCCGGGGGGCTCGGGCCAGCGCCACCCCGGCCCGGACGGCCGCCCCCTTGCCCCGGTTGGCCGGGAGCCGGTGCACGTGGTGGTGAGGGAGCGCGGCCAGGAGCTTCTCCGCCACCGCCGTCGTGGCGTCGGTGCTGCCGTCGTCGACCAGGAGGACCTCGGTGCGCTCGAGGTCCACGGCGCCGGCGGCCGCGGCGCCCTCGAGGCGGCGCATGCCGTCGGCCAACCGGTCGGCTTCGTCGAAGGCGGGGACGATGAGGGAGAGGTCGAGGGCCATCGGTGCCCCCGACCCTACGCCGGGCGGCAGCACCGGTCAGGGTCGGCCGGCGCCGACCAGTCCGAAGTACCAGAGCGGGTCGAACGTGACCACGGTGCCGGTGTGGGCGGCCTGGATGATGGTCCCCGATCCGTAGGCGGTCGGCTGCCCGTCGAGGGTCGGGCCGACGTACATGACCACGTGGTCGATGCCGGTGCCGCTGAGGTCGTAGAAGAGCAGGTCGCCGGGTTCGAGGGCGTTGAGGCTCACGTGGGTCGAGTCTGCGTACTGCATGGCCGCCGAGTGCGGGAGCGAGACGCCGGCCCGGGCCCAGGCCAGCATGACGAGGCCCGAGCAGTCGACGCCGGCCATGCTGGCCCCGCCCCAGACGTAGGGGACACCGAGGTACTTCATCGCCGCATGGACGGCGGCCAGGCCTGCCGCCAGCGGGCTGCCGCCGCTGGCCACCGGTGGCCCGCCGTAGGCGCCCGGACCGCTCGCCGCCTGGTTGGCTGAGGCGGTGGCGCTGGCCGCCGCCGCGCTGCCCCCGCTCAACGTGCTCGCCACCTGGGCGGCCTGGGAGGCGGTGGCCGCCGCCGATTGGCGGGCCGCGCCGGAGGTGGCCGCCGCTGCGGCCTGGGCCGCCGCAGCGGCCTGGGCCGCCGCCTGCTGGGCGATCTCCTGGGCCAGGGTGCCCTTCACCTGGGCCAGGGTGGCCTCGGACAGGGCGCTGGCCGCCTCGGCCGCCTGGCGGGTCTGGTCCTCGGTGGCCAGCTGGGAGGTCTCGCCCTGCTGCTCGGCCTGCAGCTTGGTCCGGGTGCCGCCGAGCTGGCGCTGGTCGGCCTGCACCCGGGCCACCTCGGCGGCCAGATCGCCGATACCGAGGTGCTGGTAGACGGCGCGGGTCTGGGAGGCCCCGGTCGGCGCCGCGAAGATGCGGGCGATCGCCTCCGAGGAGGTGCCGCCCACGTAGGACCGGATGACGTCGGCCTGGAGGGCGGTGCGGGCGCCGGTCAGCTTGGCCTGGTCGGCGGCGAGGGAGGCCGACGTCTGGGCCAGGGACTGCTTGGTGGCGGCCAGGCGCACGGCCGCCTGGTTGTAGGCCTCGTCGGCCGCGTCGAGGGTCTGCTGCTGCGTGGCGATCTGGGCCTCGAGGGCGGTGACCTGGGCCTCCGCCGCGCTGACGGGGTCCTGGCCGGCCGGGGTGGTCGTCCCGGGCGTCCCGGTGGCCGAAGTGGTGGCACCGGCCGCCGGGGCCAGGGTGGCCGGGCCGGCGACGAGGCCGACCACGCTCGTGGCCACGACCAGGGCGCGCCGGGCCCGGTGGCGGCGCGACGCGCCGGTCTGCCTCGTCCCCCCGTCGGCCACCCGGGCAAGGTAGTGGCTCCGGCGGGCACCGGACAAGGGGCGGACACGATGGTGCTTGCTGCTCACAGCGGGGCTTCCTCCGGATGAACCCATCGTGGGCGTCCGACCGGGCGCGGAGGCCGTGGTCGGGCGCCCGGTGGGACTGGGTACGTTTGCCGTAGGTATCGGCAGCCGAGGGGCCGAACTGGAGGGTGCGGACGTGGACGGAGTGGTCGAGGTCGCAAGCGGGCGCCTGCGCGGGGTCGAGCGCGGCGGGGTCTGGTCGTTCTCGGGGGTCCCCTACGCCGCGCCGCCGGTGGGGGAACGTCGCTGGCGGCCCCCGGTCCCGCCCGAGCCCTGGGCCGGGATCCGCGACTGCGACCGGTTCGGACCCGTGGCCCCGCAGGGGCCGGGCTCGGTGGAGCTCGCCCTCGGCGGCGACCCGATGGTCCAGGACGAGGACTGCCTCACGCTCAACGTGTGGACCCCGGCTCCCGACGACGCCCGGCGACCGGTCCTGGTGTGGGTCCACGGCGGGTCGTTCGTGACCGGGGCCGGCTCGGCCGGCCTCTACCGGGGCGGCGCCCTGGCCCGCGCCGGCGACGTGGTGGTGGTGACCCTCAACTACCGCCTCGGCCTGCTCGGCTTCCTCGCCCATCCCGCCCTCGCCGACGACGGCCAGACGTGGCTGGACGGCCGGCCGTGGACGGGCACCGGCAACTGGGGGCTGGCCGACCAGGTGGCCGCCCTCGCCTGGGTGCGCGACCACATCGTCGCCTTCGGGGGCGACCCGGGCAACGTGACCCTCTTCGGGGAGTCGGCCGGCGGGATGAGCGTGGCCACCCAGCTGGCCGTGGCCGACGCCGCCGGCCTGTTCCACCGGGCCGCGGTCCAGAGCGGCCCGCCCTACACCTGCAGTGCCGAGCTGGCCGGCGAGCGGACCGAGCAGGTCGCCGCCCGGCTCGGGGTGCGGGCCACCCGCCACGCCCTGGCCCAGGTGCCGGCCGAACGGCTGGTGGCCGTCCTGGCCGAGCTCGGCGCGGCCGGTGGGGCGGACTCGGGCCTGCCGGTCACCCCGGTGGTCGACGGCGGGCTGCTGACCCGACCGCCGCTGGAGGCGGTGGCCGCGGGCTCGGCCGCCGCCGTGCCGCTGCTCGTCGGGACCACCCGCGACGAGTCGTCCTTCTTCGCCCTCGGCGACCCCGCCCTGGGGGCCCTCGACCCCGAGGGGCTCCGCCGCTGGGTGGCACGGGTGGTGCCGGACCCCGACGCAGCCGAGCGGGTCGTCGCCACGGTGCGGGCGGCCCGGGCCGGCCGTGGCGAGGGGACCGCGCCCACCGACCTCTGGTCGGCCATCGCCACCGAGGTCGTCTTCCGGGTGCCCTCGGTCCGCCTCGCCGACGCCCATGCCGCCGCCGACCCCGGGGCCGGTACCCACGTGTACCTCTTCACCTGGGCGTCTCCCGCCTTCGGCGGCGTCCTGGGCTCGTGCCACGCCCTCGACATCCCATTCGTCTTCGGCACGGTGCGCAACCCGGTGGTGCAGGCCTTCTCCGGTGGCGGGGACGACGCCTTCGCCCTGGCCGCCCGGATGGGCGAGGCGTGGTCGTCCTTCGCCCGCCACGGGGTGCCGACCTGCGGGGTGGAGGGGGTGGGTGCCGCCCCGTTCCCGGCCTGGGAGCCGGACCGTCGGCCCACCACCGTGCTCGGGCCGTGGCCCGGCGGCGCCGGGCTCGTGCACCGGGTGGAGCGGCCGCGGGACGAGGAGTTGGAGGCGGTGGCGGCGGTCCTGGCGCCCGGCTCGGGTCACCGCGGCCGGTGACGCACGGCGGGTCGTGACCCGACCGGCCCGACTGGTGTGAACTGGGGAGAGCCGACGGCCCGCCGCCGTCGCGGGGGTGTAGCCCAATCGGCAGAGGCAGGGCGCTTAAACCGCCTGCAGTGAGGGTTCGAATCCCTCCACCCCCACCGTGTGATGTCGCGAGACATCGTGGACAGACGAACCTATGAACGGTAGGCCATCAGGGCCCTCCCGTGATGGGTTGATAGTCCTTGGACGGGTCCAGGGTGAGGTGGCGGAGCAGTTCGCCATCCTCGCTCAGGACCCGGACATCGAGGTCGCACACCAGGACGATGATCCGCCGTCCCTTGTGTCCCCGGCCCACGCCGACGTGGTGGAGCCTGGTCCCATGGCGAAGGGTGAAGACGCCCGTCTTGTCGACCTTGTCGTGACGCACCCGGGTGTGGGGCGTCATCGGATAGCGCTCCGGGTCGGGCGCCGCCTTGGTCAGGGACTCGTAGGCCCGACGGGGCGGCACCATGCCCCGGGCC
>DAHVAJ010000043.1 GCA_027314705.1 Acidimicrobiaceae bacterium | reverse complement strand
CGGCCAAGAAGGCCGCGGCCAAGAAGGCCGCGGCCAAGAAGGCCGCCGCCAAGAAGGCCGCGGCCAAGAAGGCCGCCGCCAAGAAGGCCGCCGGTACGACGGGGGCCCCGGCCCCAGCGGCGGCCGCGGAGGAGGCGGTGGTCCAGGAGGCCCCCGGCCCCGACGGCGGGTGAGCGACCGCCGGGGCCGCCTCGTCGCCCTCGAGGGGATCGACGGCTGCGGCAAGAGCACCCAGGCGCGCCTGTTGGCCTCGCGGCTCGACGCCGTCGCCACCTTCGAGCCCGGGGCGACCCGTCTCGGCGCCGGCCTGCGGGCACTGCTGCTCGAGCCCGGCCGGGGTGCCGTCTCGGATCGGGCCGAGGCGCTGCTGATGGCCGCCGACCGGGCCCAGCACGTGACCGAGGTCATCCGGCCCGCCCTCGACGCCGGCCGGTGGGTCGTGACCGACCGGTACGCCGCCTCCACCCTCGCCTACCAGGGGTACGGCCGAGGCCTCGACCTCACCGAGCTCGACGCCCTGGTCGGCTGGGCCACCGGCGGGCTCCGGCCCGACCTCACCGTCCTGCTCGACCTCCCCGCGGACGTCGCCGCCGCCCGGCGCGCCGCCGCCGGGGCCGATCGCCAGGAGGCCGACCGCATGGAGGCCGAGGGCGCGGGGTTCCTGGGCCGCGTGGCCGAGGGCTTCCGGACCCTGGCCGCCGCCGGTGGCGAGGCGTGGCTGGTGGTGGACGCCACGGCTCCGGTCGCCGAGGTGGCCGGGACCATCGGGCGGGCGGCGGACCGCCTGGCCCGGGACGGCCCGCCGTGAACGGGGAAAGCCCGGTCGAGCGTCCGGCCGCCGCCCTCTTCGAGGACGTGGTCGGTCAGGACCGGGCGGTGGCCCAGCTCGCCGCCGCCGCCCGCCGCCCCGTCCACGCCTACCTCCTGCACGGCCCTCCCGGGTCGGGCAAGCGGGCCGGGGCCCGGGGGCTGGCCGCCGCCCTCCTCTGCCCCGACGGCGGCTGCGGCGCCTGCGCCACGTGCCGCCGGGTCCTGGCCGGGAGCCACCCGGACCTGGTGGTCGTCGAGCGGTCGGGGGCCTCGCTCGACGTCGACGACGCCCGGACCGCCGCCGCCCGGGCCCAGCGTCGTCCGCTCGAGGCCGACCGCCAGGTCATCCTGGTGCCCGACGTCCACCTGGCCGGTCCGGCCGTCCCCGCCCTCTTGAAGACCGTGGAGGAACCACCCCCGGCCACCGTCTTCGTGCTCCTGGCCGACGACCTGCCGGCCGGGCTCGCGACCATCGTCAGCCGGTGCGTCCAGATCCCCTTCGCCGCCGTTCCGCCGGCCGTGGTCTCCGCCTGGCTGGTCGCCCGCGGGGTGGACGAGGGAGTGGCCGGAGCCGCTGCCGCCGCCTCGGGCGGCAACCTGGACCGGGCCCGTCTGCTGGTCCACGACGCGGGCTTCGCCACCCGCCAGGAGCGGTGGCGGAGCGTACCCGCCCGCCTCGACGGCACCGGGTCCGCCGCCGTGGCCGTGGCGACCGAGCTGCTGGGCCTGGCCGAGGACGCCCTGGTTCCCCTGCGCGAGGAGCACGCCCGGGAGCTGACCTCCCTGGAGGAGCAGGCCGAGGCGTCGGGGGCCCGGGGAATTCCCGGGCGCCGCCAGGTCGAGGAACGGCACCGCCGGGAGGAGCGTCGCTGGCGGACCGACGACCTGCGGATGGGCCTCGCCGCCCTGGCCGGGGTGTACCGCGACCGCCTGACCGCGCTGGTCGCCGCCGGGGGGCCCCGCAACCCGGGCGCCGACGCCGAGCGCCGCCGGGCCGTCGCCCACGTCGAGGCCGTCGGCGCCGCCGCCGCCGCCCTCGGCCGCAACGTCCAGGAGGGTCTCCTGCTCGAGGCGCTGCTGGTCGAGCTGTCCGGCATGGCCGACTGAGTCGACGACCCGGGTCCGATAGCGTGTGGGTCCTTGCCTGAGTAGCTCAGTCGGTAGAGCAACGCACTCGTAATGCGTAGGTCAGGAGTTCGATTCTCCTCTCAGGCTCCGCGGCGCCCGGTGGCCCGGTGGTCGGCCGGACCCGGCGCGGCCGGCGAGCAGGAGGGGGAGAACGTGGTGAGTCGACGAAGGCCGCTGGCCGTGGTCGTGCTGGCGGTGGCGGTGGTGGCGACCGGCTGTTCGGGCACCGGCACGGCCGGCACGACCGGATCCTCGCCGCCGTTGCCGGTGGCCACGGTCGCCGCCCCGTTCGCCGGCCACGGTTCGATCGGACAGGCCTACGTGGCCGGCATCACCCCCGCCGCCCACCTGGTGCTGGCCGATGCCGCCGGACGGCGCGTCGGCGGGGGCACCACCGACGACCTGGGCAGCCTCATCGTCCGCGACCTGCCGGCCGGCGGCGGCTACACCTTCCGGGAGCAGGTCGGCCGGGCATGGGCCTCGACCCGACCGTTCCGGGTCCTGGCCCCGACGGACACCCCCCCGGCGTCCTTCTACGCCGACCAGCACCTCCACGTCGGGCTCAACTACCTGACCATGCGGGATGGCGTCCGGTTGGCCGCCACCGTGCGGCTCCCGCCCGGCAAGACCCTGGCCGACGGCCCGTTCCCCACGGTCATCGAGGACTCCGGGTATGCCGTCGCCGCACCCCACAGCCTCATCGCCGCCGAGCTCCACGTCGACGGCGAGACCACCGCGGATCCGCTGGTGCCGTCCACGGCCACCGTCGTCGGTTCCCTCCTCGCCCCCCTGCTGGGCTTCGCCACCATCAGCCTGCAGATGCGCGGGACCGGGTGTTCGGGTGGCGCCTTCGACCTCTTCGGCCTGCCCACCACCTACGACGGCTACGACGCCGTCCAGATCGCCGCCGCCCAGCCGTGGGTGCTCCACCACAAGGTGGGCATGGTCGGCATCTCCTTCTCGGGCATCTCCCAGATGTTCGTGGCCGGCACGCGACCGCCCGGGCTGGCCGCCATCGCTCCGATGAGCCTGACCGACGACCTCTACTCGACCGGCTTCCCCGGCGGCATCTTCAACAGCGGCTTCGCCGGCTCCTGGCTGGCCGACCGGGTCCACGACGCCCAGCCCGCCCCCGGCGGCCAGCCGTGGGCGGTGGCCGAGATCGCCACCGGCGACACCACCTGCCTGGCCAACCAGGACCTCCACGGCCAGGCCCAGGACCTGGCCGCCCTCCTCAAGCAGGCCTCCCACCGGGTCCCGGCCCTCTACGACCAGCGGTCCCCCTCGACCTGGGCGGCCACCACCCGGGTGCCGGTCTTCCTCTCGGGGGCCGTGCAGGACGAGCAGACCGGCGGGCAGTGGCCGGCCATCATCGGTGCCCTCGCCCACGACCCGCACGTGTGGGTGACCATGACCAACGGCACCCACATCGACTCGCTCGGTCCCGGCACCATCACCCGGTGGCTCGAGTTCCTCGACATCTTCGTGGCCGGACGCGTTCCGCAGCCCTCGCCGACCCTCGCCTCCCTCGCCCCGCTCCTCTACCACGGTCTGGCCGACGCGCCGGTGGGACCCGTCCCCCCGGTCGCCTACACCACCGAGCCGACCCCGGCCGCGGCGCGTGCCGCCTTCGAGCGCCAGCCCCGCATCCGGGTGCTCATGGACAACGGCGCGGGAAGCGCCGGGCCCGGGGCCTTCCAGCCGGTGTGGATGGCGCAGTTCCCCTCGTGGCCCCCGCCGACCTCCCACACGGTGGCCCTCCACTTCGGTGCCCACGGCGCGCTCACCGGCCCGGTGCCGGCGGGCGGCGCCGTCTCCTTCCGGCCGGACCCGGCCGCCCGCCCGGCCACCAGCCTCCCGTCGGGCAACCCGTGGGACGCCCTCCCCCCCTACCAGTGGGCCCCGGTCACCGGCCCCAGCGGCCTCGGGTTCGTGACCGCCCCGCTCGCCCACGACCTGACGGCCATCGGGCCGGCCGCCGTCGATCTCTGGGTCAGGAGCACGGCGGCCGACACCGACCTCCAGGCCACCGTGTCGGAGGTGCGCCCGGACGGGAGGGAGCTCTTCGTGCAGACGGGCGAGCTGCGGGCGAGCGACCGGGCCCTCGACCCGGGGGCCTCGACGCCGGCCCATCCCGTGCCCACGTACACCGATCCCCGGCCCCTGCCTGCCGGGCGCTACACCGAGGTACGGATCCCGCTCAATCCGGTGGCCTACTCGTTCCGGGCCGGGTCGCGGATACGGGTCACCGTGACGGCCCCGGGCGGCGACCGGCCGGTGTGGGCCTTCGACACGTACCGGACCGGCGGGTCGGTGACCGACACCGTCGGCCTCGGCGGGGCCACGCCCTCGGGCCTCGTGCTGACGGTCGAGCCCGGCATCACGCCGCCCGACGCCCAGCCGGCGTGCCCCTCGTTGCGGGGACAGCCCTGCCGGACCTACGTGGTCGCGGCAAACGGTGGCTGATCCGCCTCCTGCCCTGGGTCGCCGGCGTCTGCTTGACTGCGGGACGTGACCGACACCTACCGCCGCATCCTGCTCGCCGCACGGCCCCACGGCCTGGTCGACGGGGCCACCCTCCGTCTCGACGCCACGGCCGCCGTGCCCGACCCGGGCGAAGGCCAGGCGGTGGTGCGGGTGAGCCACCTCTCGATCGACCCCACCATCCGGACCTGGATGGACGACGCCCCCGGCTACCTGCCCCCCATCGGGATCGGGGAGGTCGTGCGCAGCGGGGGCCTCGGTGAGGTGGTGGCCAGCCGCTCCGACGCCCTCCAGGTGGGCGACACCGTCGTCGGGATGCTCGGGTGGCAGGAGTACTCCCTGGTCACCGGCGGTGACGGCTCGACGACGGTGGTGCCGCCGGGTCTCGACCCGGCGGTGGTCCTCGGCGTCCTCGGCGTCACGGGGATGACCGCCTACTTCGGCATCACCGACGTCGGCGGGGTGGCCGAGGGGGACACGGTCGTGGTCTCGGGGGCCGCCGGGGCCACCGGTTCGGTCGCCGGCCAGCTGGCCCGTCTCCGCGGGGCGGAGCGGGTCGTGGGCATCGCCGGCACCCCCGAGAAGTGCGCCTGGCTGACCGGCGAGCTCGGGTTCGACGACGCCATCGACTACCGCGTCGAGGACGTGGCCGCCCGGCTGCGCGCGACCTGCCCCGGGGGCATCGACGTCTTCTTCGACAACGTGGGCGGCGCCATCCTCGACGCCTGCCTGGCCAACCTGGCCCTCCGGGCCCGGGTCGTCCTCTGCGGGGCGATCTCCCAGTACAACGAGGATCGTCCGGTCGGACCGCGCAACTACCTCAACCTCATCGTCACCCGGTCCCGCATGGAGGGCTTCCTCATCCTCGACTACCTCGAGCGCTTCCCCGGGGCCCAACTCGAGATGGCCCGGTGGGTGGCCGAGGGCCGCATCCACCACCGCGAGCACGTCGTCGAGGGCCTCGAGCGGGCCGGCGAGGCCCTCAACCTCCTCTTCAGCGGCGGCAACACGGGCAAGGTCGTCCTGGCCCTGTGAGCCCGCTGGCGGCGCGGCTCAACCAGGTGGCCCGGGCACCGGCCCCTTCCGGGTCGGCCGGACCAGGGAGGCGAGCAGGGCCACGCCCCGGTCGTCGGGCTCGCGCCCCGGGCCCTCGCCGCGGATCCACGGTGCCGGGCCGCGCCCGCCGGCCGGCCCGGGGACGGCCACGGTGAAGGTCGACCCGTCGAGGCGGACCACGCGGCTCGTCCGGATCCCGTCGCGCACGGCCGTGGCCATGAGCACGGCCCGCCCTCCGTCGGCCGGGGGGCCCACGTCCCGGCAGGGGAGGAGCGGCGCAGCCACGGCAGGCCCCTCCGGGCGGCGGTCGGGAAAGGGGAGCGGGCGACGGGTGGTGATGGACCGAATCTAGCCGTGGCCGCGGCCCGCAGGAGGTCTCTTCGGACGCCGGTGTCCCTGCCGTCACGGCCGCTGTGTAGGGTGGCCCCATGGCCGACCAGGCGCAGTTCACCGACCTCGCCATGGAGTACATGCCAGCCCTCTACACCGCCGCGCTGCGCATGACCAGGAACGTGGCCGACGCCGAGGACCTCGTGCAGGAGACCTACCTCAAGGCCTACCGGGCCTTCGGCAGCTTCGAGGAGGGGACCAACCTCAAGGCCTGGCTGTACCGGATCCTGACCAACACCTACATCAACATCTACCGGGCGAAGAAGCGGCGCCCCGAGGTGGCCGACGTCGAGGACGTCGAGGAGCTGTACCTCTACCACCGTCTCGCCGACCGCACGCCGACCGCAGGTCGCAGCGCCGAGGAGGAGGCGCTCGAGCGCTTCACCGACGAGGACGTGAAGGCGGCCGTCGAGTCCCTGCCCGAGGCCTTCCGCCTGGCCGTCCTCCTCGCCGACGTCGAGGGCTTCTCCTACAAGGAGATCGCCGAGATCACCGACGTGCCCATCGGCACGGTCATGAGCCGGATCCACCGCGGAAGAAAAGCCCTGCAGAAGGCGTTGGTCGATCGCGGAAGCACGCGGGGCCTGGTTACGGTCTCCGACGGGGCCAGGTAGGAGCGTCAGACGTGGGAGCACACGGAGCGGGAGGGGGGCACGAGGAGCCCGGCGACGAACCGCCGGCCGGCTTCGTCGGTTGTGACGAGACGATCGAACGCCTGTACGCCTACCTCGACGGCGAGCTCACCGACCAGCGGCGGATCGAGATCCAGCGCCACCTCGACCTGTGCGGACCGTGCGTGAGCGCCGTCGGCTTCGAAACGGAGTTGCGGAGGGTCGTGGCCAATCGGTGCAAGGAGCGCGTGCCGGACACACTCGTGGCCCGGGTGGCCGAGGCCCTGCAGGCCGAGCGCGGGAACGTACCGGGCTGAACCGGCGGTGCCGTCCTGCGGGGCGCACGTCCCTACACTGGTCGACATGACCGTGTCCGACCCCTTCCCGCCCGCCGGTACGGCCGTGCCCGAGCCCACCGGGACGGGCACCGGGGCCGGGGCCGTGGGTTGGGAGACGGCGGCCCGCGTGGCCGGCTGGGTGGGCCGGCGCAGCAGCGTGCCGGCCTCGTACCGTCCCGACCTCGTCGCCGCCGACTTCGAAGAGCTCGTCACCGAGGCCGAGGAGCTCGTGGCCCGCTCCACGGGCCTCCGTTCGGCGGCCGGGCCCGCCCGGGCCCGGGTGACCGACCGCGACGGGTGGGTGCGGGCCAACCTGGCCAGCTTCCAGCGCCTGCTCGGTCCCCACCTCGAGCGCATCGACCCGGCCCGCGTGGCCGGCACCCACCTGGGGACCTCCCGGCTGGCCGGCCCCCTGGCCTCGGCCGGACGGTCGGCGACCGGCGCACAGATGGGGGTGGTGCTCGGCTGGCTGTCGACCCGCGTGCTCGGGCAGTACGACCTCCTCCTCACCGAGGAGCGGGCCGAGGAGCAGGACCTCGTCTATTTCGTGGGGCCCAACATCGTCGCCCTCGAGGAGCAGCACGGGTTCGAGCCCCGTCAGTTCCGGCTGTGGCTGGCCCTCCACGAGGTCACCCATCGCTGCCAGTTCACGGCCGTCCCGTGGATGCGCGAGTACTTCGTGTCGTTGGTGGAGGAGGGCCTCGGGTCGCTCGAGCCCGACCCGTCCCGGCTGGCCGAGGCCCTCCGGCGCGCCACCACCGAGATCCGGGCCGGACGGAACCCGCTGCGCGACAGCGGGGCACTCGGCCTGGTGGCCACCCCGGAGCAGCTCGAGGGCCTGCAGCGGATCCAGGCCCTCATGAGCCTGCTCGAGGGCCACGGCGACGTCACCATGGACCGGGCGGGGGCCTCGGCCGTCCCCGACGCAGCTCGCTTCGCCGAGGTGCTGCGGCGGCGACGCACCCAGGCCACGGGCCTGGTCCGCCTGCTGCACCAGCTGATCGGCATCGAGGCCAAGCTCCGCCAGTACGAGGAGGGGGAGCGGTTCATCGCCGCCGTCGAGGACGTCGGCGGGCCCCCGCTCCTCGATCGCGTCTGGCAGGGGCCCGAGTGGCTGCCGTCCCTGGCCGAGATCCGCAGTCCGTCCGAGTGGATCGCCCGTGTCGGCAGCGCACCCGTCTCGGCCACCTGAGGACGGTCCCCCGCCGGCCCCCCCGGTGGTGACCGGCCTCCTGGCCCGCTGCACCTTCCCGACCGCCGGCACCCCGCTCACGTGCGCCGTCTCCGGAGGACCGGACTCGCTGGCCCTCCTCGTGCTGGCCGCCTCCGCCGGCTGCCGGGTCACCGCCGTGCACGTCGACCACGGACTCCGGTCCGGTTCCGCCGCGGAGGCGGACGTGGTCGCCGCCGCCGCCGCCCGGTTCGGGGTGTCGTTCCGGGCCGAGCGGGCCGTCGTGACCGACGGCCCGAACCTCGAGGCCCGGGCCCGGGCGGCCCGCAGGTCGGTCCTCGGACCCGGGGCGGCCACCGGCCACACCGCCGACGACCAGGCCGAGACGGTCCTCCTCAACCTGCTGCGCGGCGCCGGCCTCCGGGGCCTCTCGGGGATGCGTCCGGGACCGGCCCACCCGCTCCTCGCCCTGCGGCGCGCCGAGACGGCCGCCCTCTGCGCCCACCTCGGGCTCCGTCCCGTGCGCGACCCGTCCAACGACGACTCGCGCTTCGTGCGCAACCGGGTGCGCACCGAGCTCCTGCCCCTGTGCGCCTCCGTGGCCGGCCGGGACGTGGTGCCGGTCGTGGCCCGCCAGGCCGCCCTCCTGGCCGGCGACGCCGATCTGCTCGAGTCGTCGGTGACCCTGCCCGACCCGACCGACGCCGCCGCCCTGGCCACGGCCCCGCCGGCCCTGGCCCGCCGGTCGGTCCGGGCCTGGCTGACCGGGGAAGGCACCTATCCGCCACCGGCGGCCGCCGTCGAGCGCGTGCTCGAGGTGGCCCGCCTCCGGGTCCGGGCCACCGAGGTGCCCGGCGGGCGCCGGGTGTCCCGCTCGGCCGGCCGCCTCGTCCTCGGCCCGGCCGGGCAGCACCGGGGCTCCGGTACAGTCGCGCCGTGACCAGCGACCGGAGGGGGCGTGCCGACGCCTCTCCACGCCTCGAGGACGGCGAGGAGGTCGGTGCCACCGTCGTGGCCGCCGACCGGCTGCAGGTCCGGATCGCCGAGCTCGGCGCGGCCATCTCGGCCGACTACGCCGGCCGCCCGCCCCTCCTCGTGGGTGTGCTCAAGGGCGCCTTCATGTTCATGAGCGACCTCTCCCGGTCCATCTCCCTGCCGGCCGAGGTCGACTTCATGGCCATCTCCTCCTACGGCACGGCCACCCGGACGTCGGGGGTGGTGCGCATCGTGAAGGACCTCGACGTGGACCTGGTCGACCGGCACGTCCTGGTCGTCGAGGACATCGTCGACAGCGGCCTCACCCTCAGTTACCTCCAGCGCTACCTGCTGGCCCGCCAGCCGGCCAGCCTGGAGGTCTGTGCCCTCCTCGTGAAAGAGGGCCAGCAGCGGACGGCCCTCGACCTCCGCTATGTCGGTTTCACCATCCCCCCCGACTTCGTCGTCGGCTACGGCCTCGACGTGGGCGAGCGCTTTCGCAACCTCCCGGCCGTCCATGCCTACACCGGTCCCGGCGCATGACCGGCCCGAACGGCACCCGGTCCGGGCGAACCACCGAACGGGAGGCGAGCAGCCGATGAGCGTGGACACCGAGCGGATCGAGCGGGCGGTGCTCGAGATCCTGACGGCCCTGGGCGAGGACCCCACCCGGGACGGGCTGGTCAAGACGCCGGGTCGGGTGGCCCGGATGTACGAGGAGCTCTTCTCCGGCCTCGGGGAGAACCCGGCCGACCATCTGGAGGCCACCTTCGCCGCCGAGCACGACGAGATGGTCATGGTCCGGGACATCCCGTTCGCGTCGCTCTGCGAGCACCACATGGTGCCGTTCATGGGCAAGGCGCACGTGGCCTACATCCCCGGCGAGGATGGCCGCATCACCGGGCTGTCCAAGCTGGCCCGCCTGGTCGACGGCTACGCCCGGCGGCTCCAGGTCCAGGAGCGCATGACCACCGAGATCGCCGACGCCATCGAGCGCGTCCTCGATCCGAAGGGGGTGCTCGTGGTCGTCGACGCCGAGCACCTCTGCATGTCCATGCGGGGGGTCAAGAAGTCCGGGACCTCGACGGTCACCTCGGCCGTGCGGGGCCTGTTCCGCAGCGACTCGGCCACCCGGGCCGAGGCCATGCAGTTCGTCCGGGGTCGCTGAGCCCCGGCGCGTCCCCGGCCGGGCTGGTTTACGCTGGGGCCGATGGACGACCCCGCACGACCGGCGCGCGCCCTGGTGATGGGGGTGCTGAACGTGACCCCCGACTCCTTCTCCGACGGCGGGGAGTGGTTCGAGCAGGACCAGGCCGTCCTCCGGGGCCACCAGATGATCCTCGAGGGGGCCGACGTCGTCGACGTGGGCGGCGAGTCGACCCGTCCGGGGGCGGCCCCGGTGCCCGTGGCCGAGGAGCTCCGCCGGGTGGTCCCGGTGGTCGAGGCCCTCGCTCCCCACGTGCGGGTCTCGGTCGACACGACCAAGGCGGAGGTGGCCGAGGCGGCCCTGGCCGCCGGCGCCACCCTGATCAACGACGTCTCGGCCACCCTCTGGCCGGTGGCCGCCCGGTGCGGGGCGGGCTGGGTGGCCATGCACCGCCAGGGCACCCCGGCCACGATGCAGCAGGCGCCGGTCTACGACGACGTGGTCGCCGAGGTGCGGACCCTGCTGACCGACCGGGCCGACCGGGCCGCGGCCGCCGGGGTCCGCGAGGTCTGGATCGATCCCGGCATCGGCTTCGGCAAGACGGTCGCCCACAACCTCGAGCTGCTCGCCGCCCTCGACGGCCTGGTGGCCACCGGCCGGCCCGTGCTCGTCGGGACGAGCCGCAAGAGCTTCCTGGGCCTGCTCGCCCCCGGCCCCGACGGCGCCCCGGCGCCGGTCCACGACCGGCTGGCCGGCTCCCTGGCCACGGCGACCTGGGCCCTCCAGCAGGGTGCGGGAATGGTCCGGGTCCACGACGTCGCCCCCACGGTGCAGGCGGCCACGCTGGTCGGCCTGGTGGCCGCCCGCCCGGGCGAGGCGACTCGCGGGGGCGCCGGGTCCGGCGGGGGGACGGAGGAGGGCACGTGAAGGGCAAGTGGGCGGCGGGCATCCCTCCCCGCAACTTCACCTGGGTCATCAAGGACCGCCTGGCCATGAGCGAGCGTCCGGGGGGGTTCGCCCCGAACCACCGCAAGGTCCGCCGCCAGGAGGAGATCATCTGGCTGCAGGTCCAGGGGTTCACCCGGGTGGTGTCGCTCCTGCCCTCGGGCCACAACCTCCAGGCCTACGAGGAGCGGTCCCTCCCCAACGTGCACTTCCCGCTCCCGGCCTCGGGCGACGTCCGCGCCGTGCTCACCGACCTCTACCGCGACCTGCACGCCCGCCTCACCGCCGGCGAGCAGGTGCTGGTCCACCAAGAGGAGCTCGGCGACCGGGTGTCCGGGGTGGTGGCCGGCTACCTCCTGTGGTCGGAGCGCCTCCCGACCGGACCGCAGGCCATCACCGTGCTCGAGCACATGACCGGTCACCCCATGGGTCCGGCCGGCCGCGAGCTGGTGGCCGTCTCGGCCCTGCTCGCCCCGGTCTCGGCCTCGTCGGGGGCCGACGGATCGCCCCGGTCCGCCTGATGGGCGGCGCGGCCCCCTCCGGGCCGCCGGCCGGCCGCATCGAGCTGCGAGGGCTCCGTGCCCTCGGCACCCACGGGGTGCTGGCCGAGGAGAAGCGACGGGCCCAGCCCTTCGAGATCGACGTCGACCTGGTCGTCGACCTCGGGCCCGCCGCCGCCTCCGACGATCTGGCCGACACCGTCGACTACGGGGCGGTCGCCGCCGCCGTGGCCGCCGTGGTGGGCGGGGCGCGGCCCTTCGAGCTCCTCGAGGCCTTGGCCGGTGCGGTGGCCGACGGCGTGCTGGCCACCGACCCCCGGATCGAGGCCGTGACCGTCGCCCTGCGCAAACTGCGTCCGCCCCTGGCTGTCGACCTCGCCGGCGTGGGCGTCCGGCTGACCCGGGGCCGGTGACCTCGCCCCGGGCCGAGCCGCCGACCCGACGGGCCTTCCTCTCCCTCGGCTCCAACCTGGGCGACCGGTCCGTCCACCTGCGCAAGGCCGTCGACCAGCTGCGGGCGGGCAGCGTCCCCGCCGTCACGGCCGTCTCCCGCGTGTACGAGACCGCCCCGGTGGGCGGGCCCGGGGACCAGGGTCCGTTCCTCAACCTCGTCGTCGAGCTGGCCGTGCCGGCCGGCACCGACCCCTACCAGCTGCTCGAGCAGTGCCGCCGCCTCGAGGCCGCCGCCGGCCGGGTCCGGACGACGCACTGGGGTCCGCGCACCCTCGACGCCGACATCGTCTGGATCGACGGGGTCGAACTCGACGACCCCGACCTCACCGTGCCCCACCCCCGCTGGCGCGAGCGCCGCTTCGTGCTCGCCCCCCTGGGCGAGCTGGCGCCCGACCTGGTCGACGAGGCCGACCTCGCCGCCGCTGGTGGCGAGGTCCGGGTCGTGGGTATGCTCTGAGTGAAGTTCCCGGCATCTCCGTGGCGACCGGCACCCGACAGGGGCTGGAACGTCGAAAGGGGTCTCGTGACCACAGTCCGTGTACTCGGGGCCGGCCGCGCCGGCTGTTCCCTGGCGGCGGCCCTCGACGGCGTCGCCGGCTTCCGCTGTGCGGAGGTCTGGGGTCGTGACCGCCCGGCCGCCGAGGCGGCCGTCGGTGTCGACCTGCTGGTCATCGCCACCCCGGACGACACGGTGGCCCGCCTGGCCGCGGCGGTCCGTCCCCGGCCGGCGACGGTGGTCGCCCACCTCTCGGGGTCCCTCGGTCTCGACGTCCTGGCCGGCCACGCCCGCCGGGCCTCCCTGCACCCGCTGGTCCCGCTGCCCAACCGGGCCGTGGGCGCCGAGCGCCTGCGTTCGGGGATCACCTTCGCCGTCGCCGGCGACCCGCTCGTCCGCCGGGTGGCCGCCGCCCTCGGGGGTTCGGTCGTCGAGGTCGAGGACGCCGACCGTGCCGCCTACCACGCCGCCGCCGTCATCGCCGCCAACCACCTCGTGGCCCTGCTCGGCCAGGTCGAGCGGGTGGCGGCCACGGCCGGCCTGCCCTTCGACGCCTTCGCCGGACTGGTGCGGGCCGCCACCGAGGACGCCCTGACCCTCGGACCGCGGGCCGCCCTGACCGGACCGGCCGCCCGCGGTGACTGGCTGACCCTCGAGGGCCACCGGGCCGCCCTGGCCGGCATGCCCGGGCACCGCACCGAACTGGCCGGCTACGACGCCCTGGTGGCCCTGGCCCGGCGGCTCTCGCTCGACACCGCCGCCGACCTCGACACCGCCGCCGACCTCGACGCGGCCCGGGCGGAGGTGGCCGACGCCCTCGCTGCCGCGCTGGACCCGGCGTCGCCGCCGGACCCGGCGCTGCTCGCCCCGGCCGGCGGGCAGGTGGCGTGACCACCGTCGCGCCGGCCGGAGTCCAGGTCCTCGGCACCCTCGAGCAGTACGCGGCGGTGCTGGACGAGGCCCGGGCGGGCGGCCGTTCGGTGGGGTTCGTCCCCACCATGGGCGCGCTCCACGCCGGCCACGTGGCCCTCATCCGGCGGGCCGCATGCGAGTGCGACACGGTGGCGGTCTCCGTCTTCGTGAACCCCCTCCAGTTCGGCGAGGCCGCCGACCTGGCCGCCTACCCGCGCACCCCGGACGCCGACCTCGCCGTCGCCGCCGGGGCCGGCGCCTCGGTGGTCCTCGCTCCCTCCGGCGAGGAGATGTACCCCGTCGGGCCGGCGGCCGCGGTCCCCTCGGTGTCGGTGGCCGGACCGGGGCGTCGGTGGGAGGGCGCCTCCCGGCCGGGGCACTTCGACGGGGTGGCCACGGTCGTGGTGAAGCTGCTCGCCGCCACCGGGCGGTGCCGGGCCTACTTCGGCGAGAAGGACTACCAGCAGCTCGCCGTGGTGCGCCGGGTGGTGGCCGACTGTTCCCTCCCCGCCCGGATCGTGGGCTGCCCCACGGTGCGCGAGCCCGACGGCCTGGCCCTCTCGAGCCGCAACGTGCGGCTCGGCCGGAGCCAGCGGTCCGCCGCCGCCGTGCTCCCCCGGGCCCTCGCCGCCGGCGCCCGGACCCTGGCCGCCGACGGGCCGGCCGCGGCCGAGGCGGCCATGGCGGCCGTGGTGGCCACCGAACCGGCCGTCGAGCTGGAGTACGCCGCCGTGGTCGACGCCGGCGATCTCGAGCCCGTCTCCGGGCCGGTCCGGGGGAGGCCCCTCCGTCTGCTCATCGCCGCCCGGGTCGGGACGGTGCGGCTCATCGACAACTGCGATCCTCTGGCCGGTCCGTGACCCCCGCGCCGGCCGGCGTCCTCGACGTCCTGGTGCTCGGCAGCGGTGTGGCCGGCCTCTCGGCCGCCGTGCGGTTGGCCGCCCCCCTCACCGGGCCCGATCCGGGTCTGCGGGTCGGGGTCCTCACCAAGGCCGAGCTCTCGCAGTCGGCCACGCGCTGGGCCCAGGGCGGCGTGGCCGCCGCCCTCGGGGGCGACGAGGACTCGACCGACCTCCACCTGGCCGACACCCTGGCCGCCGGGGCCGGACTGTGCGACCCCGAGGCGGTGCGCGTCCTGGTCGACGAGGGTCCGGGCCGGGTGCACGAGCTCATCGCCCTCGGAGCCGTCTTCGACCGCCAGCCGGGCGGCGCGCTCGACCTGGCCCGCGAGGGCGGGCATTCGACGGCGCGCGTCGTCCACGCGGGCGGCGCAGCCACCGGGGCCGAGGTCGAGCGGGCCCTGGTCGACGCCACCCGGGCCTCGGCCGCCGCCGTGCTCGAGGGGTGGTTCGCCGTCGACCTGCTCACCGACGGCGGCCGGTGCGCAGGGGTGGTGGCGCTCGACGCCGCCGGCCGCACCGTCGAGGTGCGGGCCCGGCACACGGTGCTGGCCACCGGCGGCGCCGGGCAGCTCTTCGCCGTGACCACCAATCCGCCGGAGGCCACCGGCGACGGCGTGGCCATGGCGCTGCGGGCCGGTGTGCCCGTCGCCGATATCGAGTTCATGCAGTTCCACCCCACCGCCCTCCACCATCCGGCCATGCCCCGCCCCCTCCTCTCGGAGGCCCTCCGCGGTCACGGGGCGCTGCTGCGCGACGCCCGGGGCGAGCGGTTCGTCGACGAGCTGGCCCCCCGCGACGTGGTGAGCCGGGCCATGGCCGGACGGATGCAGGAGCAGGGGGCCGACAGCCTCTGGCTCGACGCCACCGGCCTCGACGACTTCGGGGCCCGGTTCCCCACCATCGCCGCCTCCCTGGCCGCCATCGGCCTCGATCCGGCCGGCGACTGGCTGCCCATCGCCCCGGCAGCCCACTACCTCTCCGGAGGCGTCCTCACCGACCTGTGGGGGGCGACGGCCCTTCCCGGCCTGTGGGCGGCGGGGGAGACGGCCTGCACCGGGGTCCACGGGGCCAACCGCCTGGCCTCGAACTCGCTGCTCGAGGGCATGGTCTTCGGGGCCCGACTGTCCGAGTGCATCCTGGCCGGCGGCGACGCCCCCACGGCCACCGGGGTCCTGGCCCCCGTCCTCCGCGGGGAGACCGTGGCCGCCGGCCCGCCCACCCACCGCGCCGGTCCCACGGACGGGGCCGTCCCCGAGGTCGCGCCTCCCGACGTGGCCAAGGCCCGCGACCTCCTGCAGCGGACCCTCACCGACGGTGCCGGGGTCGTGCGCAGCGCCGGCTCGCTGGCCCGGGCCGGGCAGGCCCTGGCCGCGGTGGCCGCCGAGGTGGGCTCGGGCCCACCGCCCGACCGGGCCACGGGCGAGCTGGCCAACCTGGTGACCGTGGCCGCCGGGCTCCTCCAGGCCGCGGATCGGCGGGAGGAGACCCGCGGCGCCCACGCCCGCAGCGACTTCCCCGATCCGTCGCCGGCGTGGCGCTGCCGCATCGTCCTCGACCGGGCCGGTGCCTCGCTGTCGCCCGCCGGGGGGCCGTCCGGCGGGGTGCCGCGGGAGGGGGCGTGAGCGCCCCGGCCGCTCCGGCGGACGACGCCTGGTCGGTCGAGCTGGACCCGCCCCGGCCGGCCGTGGTGGACGCCGTGGCCCGGGCCCTGACCGAGGACGTCCTGCCCCTGGGCGACCTGACGGCGGCCCTCGTCCCGGCGGAGCGGACGGCCGTGGTCGACCTCGTGGCCCGCCGGCCGGGGGTGCTGGCCGGCCGAGCCTGCGTCCTCGAGACCCTGGCCCAGACCGACCCCGGCCTGGCGGTGACCTGGCTGCGCCCCGACGGGTCGTCGGTCGGGCCCGGCGAGGTGGTGGCCACCGTGGAGGGCCGGCTGCGCCCGATCCTCACCGCCGAGCGCACCGCGCTCAACTTCCTCGGCCACCTCTCCGGCGTGGCCACCCTCACCCGCCGGTACGTGGACGCGGTGGCGGCGGCCAACCCGGCCACCCGGGTCCTCGACACCCGCAAGACCACCCCGGGACTGCGGGCCCTCGAGAAGGCGGCCGTGCGGGCGGGTGGCGGCCACAACCACCGGGGCAGTCTCTCGGAGGCCGTGCTGGTGAAGGACAACCACCTCGGCGGGGTGGCCATCGGCGACGCCGTGGCCCGGGCCCGCCAGCAGTGGCCGGGCCGGATGGTGGAGGTCGAGTGCGACCGCGTCGACCAGGTCGTCGAAGCCGTGGCCGCCGGGGCCACGGTGGTGATGCTCGACAACATGACCCCCGACGGGGTGGCCGAGGCGGTGGGCCTGGTGCGGGCGGCCGGGTCGACGGCCCTGGTGGAGGTCTCGGGTGGCGTGACGCTGGCCACGGCGCCGGCCCTGGCCGCCGCCGGCGCCGACGTCCTCTCGGTCGGGGCCCTCACCCACTCGGCCCCCGTGGTCGACCTCGCCTTCGACCTCCGGGTCTGACCGCCGGGCCCCGCCGCAGGAAAGGACCGACGATGCTGCTCGCCATCGACGTGGGGAACACCGACACCGTGATCGGCCTGTTCGCCGACGATCCCTCCGCTCCGCTCGACGACTCGGTGCCCCGTGACGGCACCGAGCCCACCGGGCTCGCCCACCACTGGCGGCTGTCCACGGTCGACGTCCGCACGGCCGACGAGCACGCCCTGCTGCTGACCCAGCTGCTCGACCTCGACGGCCTCGACATCGAGGACACGGTGACGGGCATCGCCGTGACCTCGTCGGTGCCGCTGGTCACGGCCAGCCTCCGCCAGATGACCGCCCGGTGGTTCGACGTCCCCTCGGTCGTCCTGGAGCCGGGGGTGAGGAGCGGCATGCCCATCCTCTACGACAACCCGAAGGAGGTCGGCGCCGACCGCATCGCCAACGCCGTCGGGGCCTACGACCTCTTCGGGGGACCCTGCGTGGTGGTCGACCTGGGCACGGCCACGACCTTCGACGCCATCTCCGCCGCCGGCGAGTACCTGGGCGGGGCCATCACCCCGGGCGTGGCCATCAGCCTCGACGCCCTCTTCGCCCACGCCGCCGCGCTCCGCCGGGTCGAGCTGGTCGAGCCACGGAGTGTGATCGGCAAGTCGACGGTCGAGTCCATCCAATCCGGCGCCCTCTACGGCTTCGGGGGCCAGGTCGACGGGCTGTGCCGCCGGTTCGCGGCCGTCCTCGGGGAGTCCACCGTGGTGGCCACGGGCGGGCTCTCCGAGCTCATCGCCCCCTACTCCGAGGAGATCGAGTGCGTCGAGCCCTGGCTCACCCTCCACGGGCTCCGCATCATCTTCGAGCGCAACGTCTCGACCCGCTGACGGGCCGAGACGGGACCCCGGGTTGCCCGCGAGGCCAGAGCCGCCGGTGGCCGCCGGTCAGGAGAAGCGGAGCCGGCTGACGGTCGAGAGGGAGCACCAGTAGACGGCGCCGTCGTGGCCGACGGAGGGGAAGACGACCGACTGCAGGGGGCCCTCCGTGTCAGTCCGGAGCAGCTCGTCGCCGGTGGTGATGTCGAGCACGACCACCTGCTCGACCATGCGGACGGGGTCGTGGTCGCCGCTCACCACCGCGCCGGCGTCGGGGAGGAACACGAGGTGGGAGGCGTGGTCCTGGCGCCGGTCCCAGCGGGTCGAGAGGGTGCCGCCGGCGGTCACGTCGAAGGCCCGCATGGCCCCGTTGCCGCTGTCGTAGCCGACGACGATGCCGCGCCCGGGGTCGACGAGGGGTGGGTTGGCGACGAGACCGCCGGGTTCGCCGCAGATCTCGGCCAGGGTGACCGCCCCGCTGTCCAGGTCGATCCGGACCAGGTGGAGGGGGGCGGTGGCCAGGCCCTTGCCCCGCAGCGAGCCGTCGAATCCCTCGCTGCCGTCACCGTCGTCGAGGAACCAGGCGGCTCCGAGGGCGAGGACACAGTCCCAGCCGTAGGACTGGCCCTCGAGGGTCCGGTAGGTGGGACGGAAGGCGTCGTCGGGCCGGAAGCGGCCGTCCCATGCCACCCGGAGCAGGCCGGTGTCCCCGACCACGTAGACGTGTGCTCCGAGGGCGGAGAGGCGGGCGACGGACGGTTCGGCGAGCTCGCAGCGGTCGAGGACGGTGAGGTCTTCGGGGTCGAGGGCCACGAGCTCGCAGGGCTCCCGGTCGCCGGGGCCCACCGGCGTGCTCGGCCGGGCCCCGGCGAAGTCCTTGGTCACGAGGGTGCCGTCGGGGAGGACCAAGAAGCCGTTGTAGGGCCGGTCGCGGGGCAGCCGGGTGGAGGCCAGCACGGTGAGGTCGGGCGCCAGGCGGTGGGCTTGGTTGCCGAAGACCACGTAGAGGGAGCCGTTGGCGTGGGCGCCCAGGCTGCCGGGCCAGAGGGGCCCGCCGGCCAGCTCGGCCGAGGTGGCCAGCGGGGCCAGGGTGTCGGGGTCGATGCGCTCGACCAGGGCGGGAGCGCCGTCTCCGATGCCGTGGCGCAGGAGGTAGACCTCGCCGGCGTCCCGGGTGACGGCCATGGTGATCACCGGGTCGGTGCGCGACACGACCTCGACGGCGCACCCGGGCCGGACGTTTGGCACGGCGCCCCCGGGCCGGGGGACCTGGAGGCGCCGCGGGCCCCCGTCCTCGGCCGGCCACGGTCCGGGCCAGTACGCGCCCGTTCCCGGGCCCGGGGCGGCACTCACACGGGTGCCTCCAGAGCCAGGCGGTCGGCCCGGGCCGGTGGTTGGGCGTCCCAGAGGTCGGCCACCAGGTCGGTGCGGAGGCTCCGGACGGCCGGGTCGTCCCACCGGTTGACCCGCTGGAGCGGGTCGTCGACGAGGTCGTAGAGCTCACCCTCGGACCCGTCGTGGCTGGTGCCGGGGAGGTAGACGGTGCACACCCACCGGTCGCGCATGAGCGTGCGGAGGTGGACCTCGGTCCCGAAGAGCTCGCTGTCCCACTCGGTGAGGACCCGCTCGAACCCCCGGGCCGCGGCATCGGCGCCGTCGACGGGCAGCGGTCGCCCTTCCATCCACCCGGGCGGCTCGAGGCCGGCGATGGCGCAGAGGGTCGGGGCCAGGTCGACCAGGCCGACCGGACCGGGCACGACGGCCGGCACCGCGCCCACCGAGGGGGCGGGCCGCCACACCAGGGGCAGGCGCAGGAGGCCGTCGACGTGGTAGGGGCCCTTGAAGAGGAGGCCGAAGTCGCCCTGGAGCTCCCCGTGGTCGGTGGTGAAGACGACGTCGGTGTCGTCGCCCCAGCCGCGCTCGCCGATCCGGGCCAGGACCCGGCCGAGCGCCTCGTCGACCAGCTCGCACTCGACGGCGTTCCGGGCGTTGACCTCCCGGACCTGGTCGGCGGTGAGGGTGGCCGGGACCCACGCCGCCGGTGCCTCGTAGTTGGAGACCAGGGTGCCGTCGTACCAGGCCCGCCAGTGCCGGGGCTTGGCGTCGAGGATGGCCTCCCGCTGCGCCCGGTCCTCGGGGTAGCCGGCCGGAAGGGGGACCTCCCGCCAGTCGATGCGGCCGACCTCGGACTCCGGCGGATCCCAGGGGTGGTGGGGGTCGGGGAAGCTCATCCAGCAGAACCAGTCGTCGTCGGCGGCGAGCGAGTCGAGCCAGGCGATCGTGCGGTCGGCCACCCAGTCGGTGTGGTAGCACCCGCGGTCGACGGGGTTCACCTTGACCTGGGGGGCGCCGGTGTCACCGCCGCCGGCCGCGTTGACCTGGAGGGAGGCGTCGAGCGTGGCGTAGAAGCCGTCCACCGCCTCGGGGTGCTCCGTCCGGATCCAGCGGGCGTAGTGGAGCGGGCCCATGACGCCGTGGGTGGCGGTCTCGAGGTGCTCGAACCCCCGGTGGGTGCCGCCCACCGGGGTGCCCGACGGTGGGACGGCGTTCTCCGGGAATCGGAGGAAGGGGTCGAGGTAGGGCTCGAAGTGGGCCTTGCCCACGAGGGCGGTCCGGTAGCCGGCGTCGTGGAGGAGGCCGGCCACGGAGGGGGCGTTCGCCGGGAGCGGCACACCGTTCATCCAGACGCCGTGGGTGGTCGGGTGCTGGCCGGTGAGGATGGTCGAGCGCGACGGCATGCACACCACCGACTGCGGGTGGGCCCGTTCGTAGCGGACCCCGCCGGCGGCGAGGGCGTCGACCACGGGGGTCCGGGCCACGGACCCGCCGTTGCACCCGAGTGTGTCGTAGCGCTGCTGATCGGTGGTGACGAGGAGGATCTTGCGGGCCACGGGGGCTCCTTTCCGGTGGCGTGCGGCGGTGCCGGCGGGTCAGCGCGGTGACGCCAGGCCGAGGACGTCGGGCAGGCCGAGCAGGGCGGCACGGGCGGCACCCCCGATGACCAGGGCCAGCGGGGCCGGCTCGGCGTCGACGCTGTAGACGACCAGGCTGGTGCCGTCGCCCAGGTCGTGGACGTCGATGGTGCTCAGGTGCTCGATGAAGAGGGGTGCGGTGATCCGGTACTGGAAGCGCCGGAGGTGCTGGTCGACGGTGAGGATCTGTTCGGGCATCGGCAGCCCGGCCCCGGTGACGACCGTGCGCACGTCCCCGTGGACGGTGCACGACGTCACGCCCGGGAACCACTCGGCCAGCCGCTCGGCCGAGCCGACCAGGCCCCAGACCCTCTCCGGGGTGCAGGCCAGCCGGACCTCGTGGCGGACGCTGCCCCGCCGGGCCGTCACCGGGCCCCGTCCGGGGTGAGGAGGACCCCGAGGGCCCCGGCCAGGAGCTCCTTGGCCCGCTCGGCCGGGTGGCCCTGGTCGACGGTGAGGAGCCGGTAGGACTCGAAGCCGGCGAGCACGTCGGCCCCGGCCAACGCCGCCGCGGCCCGGTCCTCGGGCATGGCGGCCAGCTCCGCGGCGAACAGGCTCCGGAGCTGGCCCCGCAGGAACTCCCGGTTCCGGCGGAGGTTGCGGGCCAGACGGGCCTGGAACGGGGCGCGCAGTCGGGACACGAGCGCCGCCTGTCCCACGACCTCGAACAACCGGAACCGCTGGTCGACGACGGCCCGCACCCGGACCTCGAAGGGCGCGTCCCGCCCGGCGTCGATGGGCACGAGGGGGAGGGCCCGGGCGTGCTGGCGGGCGACGGCCTCGTTGGTCAGGTCGTCCGTGTCCTCGAAATACCGGAAGAGCGAGCGGGGCGAGAGACCGGCCCGTTCGGCGATCTCGTCGGTTCCGGGCCGGAGGTTGCCCTCGCGGTAGAGGTCCAGCAGGGCGTCGACGACGGCCTCCCGGTTGAGGGCCCGCCGCAACCTGCGGCCGTCCGTCTCCGGGGCGGCGGCGTCCGGCGGGGCGGCGTCGGACAGGAGGTCGGCGTCGGACAGGAGGGCGGCGTCGGACAGGAGGGCGGTGAGGCCACCGGGGTCGTCCGCCGCGGCCGGCGGGCCCTTCGGCGGGGTCACCGGCGAACCGCCCGCCGGTTCGGCCGCCACCACCGGCGATGTCCGCTGCGGTCGGCGTCGAGCTGCATCAGCACGTCCTCTCCCGGTCGGTGCCTCGCCCGTCGGAGGTACCACGCCCCCCTGCGGCCCCGGCGACGCCGGGCGGTCCCGAGGCGGACGGTCCCGGGGGTGGACCGACCCGTCAGGGTAACAGTTGACAGTACCGATGACAAGTGTTTACCCTGGCCGCGGTGCCGGGACACCGGCGCCGAGGGCGGCCCCGCCGGGCCCGAAGGGAGTGGTCATGCCCGAACCGACCGCGGCCGAACCGACCGCGACCGAACCGACCGCGGCCCTCGTGCTCGACTCGCTGCGGCGGAGGATGCGGGCCTTGCACTCCCTGTACGAGGACGCCGTCGCCACCATGGACCTCGACCAGGTGAACCACTTCGAACGCGCCGGCGTCCTGCCCATCGCCTTCAGCCTCTTCCACATCGTGAACATGATGGACGCCTCGTTCCTGCTCATGACCGGTGTCCCGCCCATCTGGGACGAGAACTGGGAGCGGCGCGTCCGCCCGGCCATCCCCGACCACGGCAAGCACCGGACCGTGGAGGACATGGTGCACCAGCGGATCGGCGACTACGGGGCCTTCCAGGAGTACATGGCCGCCGTCTTCGCCCGGACCGAGCGGTGGCTGGCCGGGCTCCCCGCGGCCGACCTCGGGCGGGTGGTCGTGGCCCGACCCTTCCCCGAGCAGATCGCCACCACCTACAGCGCCCGGGTGGCAGGACCGCAGGGGGTCACCCTCCTCGACGCCGCGGAGTGCTGGATCTACCAGCACGGGCTGCGCCACCTGGGGGAGATCGAACTGGCGCGGGGCCTGGTCGGGCTGGGCGGCATGACCTCCTGAGCCCCCGGCCGACCGCGGCGGGTCAGGCGCCGGGCAGGTCGTCGACGAGCGAGTGGGCCAGCTTGGCCAGTCCGGCGGCCAACTCCGGGGAGGGCCCGGCCAGGGCCGCCTCGGCCGCCTCGGCGGCGTAGGCCCGGGCGACCCCGATCGAGGCGGTGATGGCGCCGGAGTCGGCCACGATGGTGCGGGCCTTCTCGCGTTCGGGCTGGTCGAGGGGCTGGCCGAGGAGCGTCGTGAGCTCGGGGCCGTGGACCGGGTCGGCCAGGGTCACCAGGACCGGAAGGGTGTAGATCCCTTCGGCCAGGTCCTGGCCGGCCGGCTTGCCCAACTCCTCCTCGGTACCGACGACGTCGAGGATGTCGTCGCGTACCTGGAAGATCATCCCGAAGGAGCGACCGAAGACGGTGAAGGCGTCCACGTCCTCCCTGGGGAGGCCGGCGGTCAGGGCACCGATCCGGCAGGAGGTGGCCATGAGGGCGGCGGTCTTCCCGGCGATGGCCACCGTGTACTCCTTCCGGGTCCGGTCGACCCGGTAGGCGGCCCGGACCTCGGCCACCTGCCCCTGGCACAGGTCGCCCAGGGTCGAGGCCAGGAGGGCGGCGATCTCGGTGCCCAGGCCCGCGGCGATCTCGGCCGAGCGGGCCAGCAGGTAGTCGCCAGCCACGATGGCCACCAGGTTGCCGAATCGCGAGTTGACGCTCTCGACGTTCCGGCGCATGGTGGCCTCGTCCATGACGTCGTCGTGGTAGAGCGAGGCCAGGTGGACGAGCTCGACGGCCACCGCCCCGAGCAGGTCCTCCCGGGTGGCGTCCCGGGTCCCGGATGTGGCCGTGGCCAGGGCCAGCAGGGGGCGGAGCCGCTTGCCTCCGGCCGAGAGGAGGTGGGTGGTGACCTCGTCCAGGAACCCGTCCCCGGTCACGACCGACTCGACGAGGAGCGGCTCGAGTCGGGTCAGCTGGTCTTCGAGTGCGGGCAGGCCCAGAAGGTCGACGACGTTCACTTCCTACAGACGATAGGCGAGTCTGCCGATGACCGATGCATGCCGTGCCCCGGTGGTCGTGCGAGTGCGGAAGACACCGCCGCCTGTAGACTTCGGGGGCAGTAGCTGACCGCGGATGGAGGCGGTGGAGTGTTCGAACGATTCACAGACCGTGCTCGGCGAGTCCTGGTGCTGGCCCAGGAAGAGGCCCGCCTGCTCAATCACAGCTTCATCGGCACCGAGCACATCCTCCTCGGCCTGATCCACGAGGGCGAGGGCGTGGCGGCCAAGGCGCTCGAGTCGCTCGGCGTCTCGCTGGAGGCGGTCCGCGAGAAGGTCGAGGAGACCATCGGCCTGGCCGGCACGGCGCCGACCGGCTCGCCGCCGTTCACGCCGCGGGCCAAGAAGGTCCTCGAGCTCTCGCTGCGCGAGGCGCTGCAGCTCGGCCACAGCTACATCGGCACGGAGCACATGCTGCTCGGTCTGGTGCGCGAGGGCGAGGGCGTGGCCGCCCAGGTCCTCCAGAGCCTCGGCGCCGACCTGCCGCGCGTGCGCCAGCAGGTCATCCAGCTCCTCTCCGGCTACCAGGGCAAGGAGCAGGTGGGGGCCGGCCCGTCGGGGTCCCAGCCGTCCGACGCGCCCACCGGGTCGCCGGTGCTCGACCAGTTCGGGCGCAACCTGACCGCTCTCGCCCGCGACCGCAAGCTCGACCCGGTCATCGGCCGCGAGAAGGAGATCGAACGGGTCATGCAGGTGCTGTCGCGGCGCACCAAGAACAACCCGGTCCTCATCGGCGAGCCGGGCGTCGGCAAGACGGCCATCGTGGAGGGCCTGGCCCAGCGCATCGTGGCCGACGAGGTGCCCGAGACGCTCACCGGCAAGCAGCTCTACACGCTCGACCTCGGCGCCCTGGTGGCGGGCAGCCGCTACCGCGGCGACTTCGAGGAACGGCTCAAGAAGGTCCTGAAGGAGATCCGCACCCGCGGCGACATCGTGCTCTTCATCGACGAGCTCCACACCCTGGTGGGTGCCGGCGCCGCCGAGGGCGCCATCGACGCCGCCTCGATCCTCAAGCCGATGCTGGCCCGGGGCGAGCTCCAGACCATCGGCGCCACCACCATCGACGAGTACCGCAAGCACCTCGAGAAGGACGCGGCCCTCGAGCGCAGGTTCCAGCCCATCAAGGTCGAGCAGCCCAACGTCGGCCTCACCATCGAGATCCTGAAGGGTCTGCGTGACCGCTACGAGTCGCACCACGCCGTCACCATCACCGATCAGGCCCTGGTCGCCGCGGCCAACCTCGCCGACCGGTACCTCGCCGACCGGTACCTCCCGGACAAGGCCATCGACCTCATCGACGAGGCCGGCAGCCGGCTGCGCATCCGGCGCATGGCCACCCCGCCGGCCTACAAGAAGCTCGAAGAGGAGATCACCCGGATCCGGGCCGACAAGGAGTCGGCCATCGAGAAGCAGGCCTTCGACCAGGCCAAGAAGCTCGCCGAGCAGGAGAAGGACCGCATCGATTCCAAGGAGGCCATGGAGGCCGAGTGGCGGTCCGAAGGAGTCGACCTGTTCGACATCGTGGACGAGGAGGTCATCGCCGAGGTGCTGGCCAACTGGACGGGCATCCCCGTCTACCGGCTCACCGAGGAGGAGACGGCCAAGCTCCTGCGCATGGAGGACGAGCTCCACAAGCGTGTCGTCGGCCAGGAGCCGGCCATCGCCGCCCTGGCCCGCTCCATCCGGCGCACCCGCGCCGGGCTGAAGGACCCCAAGCGGCCGAGCGGCTCGTTCATCTTCCTGGGACCGTCCGGCGTGGGCAAGACCGAGCTGGCCAAGACCCTCGCCGAGTTCCTCTTCGACGACGAGGACGCGCTCATCCAGCTCGACATGTCCGAGTACATGGAGAAGCACACGGTCAGCCGCCTGGTCGGCTCGCCCCCGGGCTACGTGGGCTACGAGGAGGGAGGGCAGCTCACCGAAGCCGTGCGCCGCAAGCCCTTCTCCGTCGTCCTCTTCGACGAGGTCGAGAAGGCCCACGCCGACGTGTTCAACACGCTGCTCCAGATCCTGGAGGACGGTCGGCTCACCGACGCCCAGGGTCGTTCGGTGGACTTCAAGAACACCGTGCTCATCATGACCTCGAACCTGGGAACGGCCGACCTGCGCAAGTCGTCGGTGGGGTTCGCCAAGACGTCCGAGGCGGTCACCTACGAGCGGATGAAGACCAAGGCCAACGAGGCGCTGAAGGCGCACTTCCGGCCGGAGTTCCTCAACCGCATCGACGAGGTGGTCGTGTTCCACGAGCTGTCGAAGAACGAGGTCGTGGAGATCGTCGACCTCATGGTCCAGCGGGTGGCCAGCCAACTCGAGCTCCAGGGCCTGAGCCTCGTGCTCACCCCGCCGGCCAAGCAGCTCCTGGCCGCCAAGGGCTACGACCCCCAGCTCGGCGCCCGCCCGCTGCGCCGGGCCATCCAGCAGCTCGTCGAGGACCCGTTGTCCGAGAAGATCCTCTGGAAGGAGTTCCGGGTCGGCGAGACCATCGTGGTCGACGTCGAGACGGTGACGCCGGAGATGGCCGGGTCCCACGACGACGCGGTCGTTCCCGTCCCCGTGGTGGGCGAACAACGGCTCACCTTCACGGCCATCGAGGGCATCGAGCCCCCGCCGGTGGCCCTGGCCGGGGCCGACTCCTCGGCCGAGTAGGCGCCGCCCGGCTCGGGCCGGGTCCGGTGCACGGCGCGCCCCTCGGTGAGGGGGCGCCGTCGCGAGGGGATCCCGACCGGGAGGACGGTGCCGTTCCGAGGGACGGCCCTCCTCCGGCCCCACCGCGGGCTCGATCCGACGTCTGGGGTGTGACAGGACCGACACGTTCCGTGGGAAAACTCCTGTTCCACGTGCGCATATGGTCGCATCACGCTACCGTCGGGCACGCCCGGTCCCTCGGGGTCGGGTGTGCAGGTGCAGATGCGATCGGGACCACACACCCGGCGCGGCCTGGCGGCGGACGTTGGGCCTGGCGGGCTGTGGGCAGCTTGAGCGGAGGCGTCCATGGCAACACGAACCACCACTTCCACCACCGTCCGGGCGGTCGTCCGGGCCCTACTCGCCGCCGTGGTCGGCGTCGGCGTCCTGATCGGGGCCGCCGTCGCGGCGGCCCCCCGGGCCGGCGCGGCCACCGGGGGCCAGGTCGTTTACTCGGCCCAGATCAACATCCCGGCCCCGCCCGCCTCGAACTTCGCCGGTTCGGCCGGCGGAGACGGCTGGGGCCTGGCCTTCACCCCGACGGCCGTCTACAACGTCTTCCACCACCAGGCCACCCTCCAGGTGGCCTGCCATCTCCAGACCGACGCCAGCGCCTGCTGGCCCGCCCCGGAGACCATCGTGGACGGGAGCGGCACCGAATTCGCCTCCTCGTCGCAGCCAGGGCTGTGGCTGGACCAGGCCACCGGCCATCTCTTCGTCTTCGCCACCCGGGTGTCGGACGGCACCGGCGGCGTGGTGTGCATCGACACCACGCTCCCCGCCTCGGCCACCGGCGCCCAGCGGTTCTGCGGGTTCACTGCCCTCACGGCCGTCGGGGACGCGCCCGTCAACTCCAGTGGGATCAGCGGGATCAGCGACCCGGTGGTCGTGGGCACCCACTGGTACGCGTTCAACGGCGTGAACGGCACCGTCTCCGGCACGGAGGACACCCTGCTCTGCTTCGACCTGGTCGCCGAGGCAGCCTGCGGGACGCAGCCCGTGCCGGTCGACCTCGGGCCCGGCACGGTGGCGTCCGGCACCTTCCCGACCCCGTCCATCGCCGCCTTCGGCAGCCAGGTCGTCATCCCGGTCACCATGAGCGGTGGTGACGAGCTGGCCTGCGTCGACGTGTCGACCGGTGGCCAGTGCGCAGGCAGCTGGCCCGTCTCGACGACGGCGCTCGGGTACCCGTCCACCTCGAACTGCTCCACGTGCGGCGGTGCACCGTTCCCGGTGCTCGGCGCGACCGGGGCGGTGACCGGGTTCTGCATCCCGATCGCCGCCGTGCCGTGCTTCGGCCTCAACGGCGCCTCGGCGGCCACGCCACCGGGGATGGCGACCGCCGTCACACCCACCTGGAACTGGAACGGGCCCGCGCTCACCCTCGGGGCCCGGGTCTACGTCCCCGACGGGAACGCCAACCAAGTCGACTGCTACGACTTTGTGGCCGGGGCGTCGTGCACGAACTTCCCGAAGGTCCTGTCCGGGCTCAGCCTGCTCTACAGCGTGAACGCGGATCCCCAACGTCCGTCGTGCATCTGGGTGAACTCCGACTCGGGAACCTCCCAGATCCAGAACTTCGACGCCTACAGCGGCGGGTCCTGCGGGCAGGGGCCGGTCCGGGTGCTGGCCGCCAGCGTGGTGGCTCCCTTCAACCAGTGCATCCCGACCAACTACACGTCGCTGCAGGTGCTGGTGCCCACACCCGGCCAGTACAGCTCGGGGTCGGTGCATTTCGAGGACTTCAACGGGAACCCCATCCCGAGCATCCCCGACCAGAACCTCGACGCCACCGGATCGGTGAACCTGGCCCCGCTCGGGCTCAGCACCGCCAGCCCGCTCCCGCAGTTCCTCATCACGCTCAACAACGCGGGGTCGCCACCCGAGGTCGACGTGAAGCTGACCTGGACGGGCGCCTACTCGCCCTCCTGCACGTCGGGGGGCCAGCAGGTCACCGGGAGCCAGGGCTACCGGCTGGCAGCCACTGACGGAGGCGTGTTCGCCTTCGGCCAGGCCGCCTTCTACGGAGCGATGACGGGTAAGCACCTGAACGGTCCGGAGGTGGCCATCGCGGCCACTCCCGATGACGCCGGCTACTGGATGGCGGCGTCCGACGGCGGCGTGTTCGCCTTCGGCGACGCCGGCTTCCACGGCTCCCTGGGCGGACTGCGGCTCAACGCACCCATCGTGGGCATGGCCGCCTCCCCCGACGGGAAGGGCTACTGGCTGGTGGCCGCCGACGGCGGCGTGTTCGCCTTCGGCGACGCCCCCTTCGAGGGGTCGCTCGGCGGGGGCGGGGCGACCGCACCCGTCGTGGGCATGGCCGCCTCCCACGACGGGAAGGGGTACTGGCTGGTCGGGGCGGACGGCAACGTCTACCACTTCGGCGACGCGGCGGCCCACGGGTCCCGCTACCAGCAGCCTCTGAACAGCCCGGTCGTGGGCATGGCCGCCTCGGCGGACGGTGGGGGCTACTGGCTGGTGGCCGCCGACGGCGGCGTGTTCGCCTACGGTGACGCCCCCTTCGAGGGCGCCATGACCGGACACGCACTCGGCGGGGCCGTGGTCGGCGTGCAGCCGACGCCCTCGGGCGGCGGGTACTGGCTCGACGCCAAGGACGGTGGGGTCTTCGCCTTCGGCGACGCCTCGTTCCTGGGCTCGATGGCCGCCTCCCCCCTCAACGCCCCGCTGGTGTCCATCAGCTCCTGACGGTCTGAGCGGGACCCGCCCGCCACCCTGCTCCCGGGGCGACCCCGGGGGCAGGGTGGCCCCGTCCCGGGCGGTCGCCCCCTCTGCGACACCCCTTCCCTACCATCGGGGCATGGCAAGGACGGCCGGACGGCACCGGTGCATCGACTGCGGCTCGACCACGGCCCGATGGGCCGGCCGGTGCCCGACCTGTGGCGAGTGGAACACCCTGGTCGAGGAGGCGGCGCTCGGCCCACTGGCCCGGGCCGTCGACGAGCTCGACCTCGGCGGCATGCCCGTCCCCCTGGCCTCGGTCGACCTCACCGACGCGGCGGCCGTCCCGACCGGCATCGTCGAGTTCGACCGGGTGATGTGCGGGGGAATCGTTCCCGGCTCGGTCACGCTCCTGGGCGGCGAGCCGGGCATCGGCAAGTCGACCCTGCTGCTCCAGGTGCTGGCCGCACGGGCAGGGGCCGGTCACCGGGTCCTGCTGGTGTCGGCCGAGGAGTCCGCCCACCAGGTGCGCCTCCGGGCCGAGCGCCTCGGCCCGGTGCCGCCGGGACTGCTCATCCTCTCGGCCACCGACGTCGGCGCCGTCATCGACGCCGTGGTCCAAGCGGCCCCCGACCTGGTGGTCGTCGACTCGATCCAGGCGGTCGCCGTCGGCCCGGCCACGCCCGGGGAGCGACGGGCCGCCGGTGTACCCGGGTCGGTGGCCCAGGTGCGCGAGTGCGCCGACCAGCTCGTGGGGATGGCCAAGTCCCACCAGGTGGCCACCGTCCTCGTCGGGCACGTGACCAAGGACGGCAGCCTGGCCGGCCCGCGCGCCCTCGAGCACATGGTCGACACCGTGCTGAGCTTCGAAGGGGACCGCCACCACGCGCTCCGCCTGTTGCTGGCGGTCAAGCACCGGTTCGGGCCGACCGGCGAGCTCGGCCTCTTCGAGATGGGGGACCACGGGCTCAACCGGGTCGACGACCCGGGCCGCCTCCTCCTCGGGGACCGCCTGGTCGGCGTGGCCGGCGGCGTGGTCCTGCCCGCGCTGCAGGGTCGACGGACCCTGCTCGTCGAGTTGCAGGCCCTCGTGGCCCCCATGGCCCAGGCCCAGCCCAAGCGGTCGGTGGTCGGGCTCGACGGGGGCCGTCTGGTCATGACCCTGGCCGTGCTCGGCCGCCACGCCGGCCTGCCCGTCACCGGCGTCGACGTCTTCGCGTCGGTGGCCGGCGGCATCCGCGTGGCCGAGCCGGCCGCCGACCTCGCGGTGGCCCTGGCCGTGGCCTCGGCGGCGACCGGGGTCCCCCTGCCCGCCGATCTGGCCGCCGTGGGCGAGGTCGGCCTGGCCGGTGAGGTCCGACAGGTGACGCACCTGCCCCGACGCCTGGAGGAGGCCGAGCGCCTCGGCTTCGGCCGGGTCGTGGTGCCGGCGTCCTCGCCGGCCGGGCCTCCGGGGGTCGAGCTCCTCCGGGTCGACTCGGTGGCCGACGCCGTCCGGCGGTTGGGCTGCACCGCCCACGGCGCCTGAGGGCCGCCGGTGGGTCCCGGCGGCGACGGGTACCATGCGGGCGTGACGACACGCCAGCAGGCGGCGATGAGCGTGGTGCTCGCCATGGTCGCGCCGGGCCAGCCGCTGCGCGACGGTCTCGACCGGGTCCTGCGGGCCAAGCGCGGAGGGCTGGTGGTCATCGGCGACGGACCCGACGTCCTGGCCATCTGCTCGGGCGGGTTCCTGCTCGACTCGGAGTTCAGCCCGCAGCGACTCTCCGAGCTGGCCAAGATGGACGGCGCCATCATCCTGGCCCCGGACGCCTCCCGCATCGCCCGGGCCAACGTCCACCTGGTGCCCGACGCGTCCGTCCCCACGACGGAGACGGGAACGCGCCACCGCACGGCCGAGCGGGTGGCGCGGTCGATCGACGTCCCCGTCCTGTCGGTTTCGGCGGCCATGTCGGTGATTGCCGTCTACCGCCACGACGAGAAGCACACGCTGCAGCCGACCAGCTGGCTGCACGACCGCACCGACCAGGCACTGGCCACCATGCAGCGCTTCCGCAACCGGTTCGACATGGCCATCAACAACCTCTCCATCCTCGAGGTGGAGGACTCGGTGTCGGTGGGCGACGTGGTGGGCGTGGTCCAGGCGGCCGAGATGGTCCTGCGCATCGCCGAGGAGGTCGACGCCTACCTGGTCGAGCTGGGCGAGGACGGCCGCCTCGTCGGCCTCCAGTCGTCCGAACTGGTCGACGGGGTGGCCCGCAACCTCCACCTCGTGGTCCGCGACTACTGCGCCCAGGCCGACGACGGGTCGCACCGGTCCGAGACGGTGGCGTCCATCGTCGGCCAGCTGGCCCAGCTCCCCTCCGACGAGCTCCGCGACTCGGCCCGGGTGGCGTCCGTCCTCCGCCTCACCGGGTCCCTGCACGACACCGAGTCGGGCATCGAACCCCGTGGCTACCGGCTGCTCGACCGCCTGCCCCGCTTCTCCGAGGTGATCATCGAGCGGATCGTGGACCGGTTCGTCAACCTGCAGCAGATCATGCGGGCCAGCCTGGCCGACCTCGAGCAGGTCGAGGGGGTGGGTCAGGCCCGGGCCCACTCGGTCAAGGACGGCCTGGCCCGGCTGGCCGAGGCCAGCATCTTCGAGCGCTACCAGTAGCGCGGTCGGACGGGCGCCGGAGGCCATCCGGCCCGGCCGTGTAGAATGGACCCCTCCCTCTCCGCGGTCCCGAGGTCGCCACGAGCACCGGCTCCGCCCACCGACGCCTGGAGGCATGGTGTTCGATATCGGTGACAAGGTCGTCTATCCCCACCACGGCGCGGCCGTCGTGGAACGGCGCGAGACCAAGGAGGCCTTCGGCAAGAAGCAGGAGTATCTCGTGCTCCGCCTGGCCTACGGTGACCTCACGCTCATGGTTCCCGCCGACAACACCGACGGCGTCGGCCTGCGGGAGGTCATCAACGACGAAGAGGTCGAGGAGGTGTTCGCCGTCCTCCGCAAGAAGGAGGCCCGGATGCCGACCAACTGGTCGCGGCGGTACAAGAACCACTCCGAGAAGCTCCGCTCCGGTGACATCTACCAGGTGGCGGAGGTGGTGCGGAACCTCTCCATCCGCGACAAGGACAAGGGCCTCTCGGCCGGCGAGAAGCGGATGCTGAGCCGGGCCCGCCAGATCCTGGTGTCCGAGCTCACCTTCGCCCTCGGCGTCGACGAGGAGACCGCCGAGGTCCGCCTCAACGAGGCGCTGCCCTGAGCGGACCCGGTCCCGTCTGGGCCGTGGTGGTGGCCGGGGGATCGGGCCGCCGCTTCGGTGGCCCGAAGCAGTTCCTCCCGTTGGCGGGGCTGCCGGTGGCGGCCTGGTCGGTGCGGGCCGCCCGCTCGGTCGCCGACGGCGTGGTCCTGGTCGTCCCCCCGCCGGACCGCGGGCCGGACGGGCCGGGGACCGGCAGTGGGCCGGACCGGCCGGGCACCGGCAGTGGGCCGGACCGGCCGGGATCCGACCGGGTGCCCGCCCCCGGGGCGACCGGCGAGGCCGCCCTCGGGGCGGACACCGTGGTGACCGGCGGCGCCACCCGCGCCGCGTCGGTCCGAGCGGGGTTGGCCGCCGTGCCGGCCGAGGCCGAGGTGATCGTCGTCCACGACGCCGCCCGCCCGCTGGCCCGTCCCGAGCTCTTCGCCTCGGTGGTGGCCGCGGTGCGGGCCGGGGCCGATGGGGCCGTGCCCGCCGTCCCGGTGGCCGACACCCTCAAGCGGACCGAGGGGGACCGGGTGGCGGGCACGGTCGAACGGGACGGCCTCGTCTCGGTCCAGACCCCCCAGGCCTTCGCCGCCGCCGCCCTCCGGACCGCCCACGGGCGCTCGGGAGAGGCGACCGACGACGCCGGGCTCCTCGAGGCCACCGGGGCCACGGTCGTCACGGTGGCGGGCGACCCCGGCAACCTGAAGGTCACCCGCCCCGAGGACCTGGCCCTGGCCGGCGTCCTCCTGGCCGGGTCCCGACCGTGACCGGCGGCGTCCCGCTCCCGGCCCTGCGGGTCGGCCAGGGGGTCGACGTCCATCCCTTCAGCGACGATCCTGGACGACCCCTCGTGCTGGGGGGCGAGCGGCTCAGCGGTCCGGGCGTGCGGGGTCTCGTCGGCCACAGCGACGCCGACGTCCTGTCCCATGCCCTGGCCGACGCCGTGCTCGGTGCCGCCGGGCTGGGCGATCTCGGGAAGCATGCGCCCGACGACGACGAGCGGTGGCGCGACGCCGACAGCCTGGACCTCCTGGGCCACGTGGTCGGCCTGGCCGCCGGGGCCGGGTGGACGCCGGTCAACGCCGACTGCACCGTGGTCGCCGAGGCGCCCCGGCTGGCGCCGCACCTGGCCCGCATGGCCGCCAACCTGTCCGGGGTGCTCGGTGCCCCGGTCAACGTCAAGGCGACCCGGGCCGAAGGCCTCGGCGCCCTGGGCCGGGCGGAGGGGATCGGGTGCACCGCCGCCGTCCTGCTGGCCGCCACCGGGAGCTCCGGGTGAGCCCGGGGACCGGGTCGCCGAGGGGCCGAGGGCCGTCGGGCCGGGGACGTGGCCGGGCCCAGGGCCGGGTCGGGGCGGGCGGCCGCGCCGGCGCCGGCCGGGAGGCGCCCACCGGTCGTGCCGCCCGATCCTCCCGGTCCGGCGGCCGCGCCGGTGGCTCCCCCGGGGACCGCCGGGTGGGCGCCGGCCGGTCGCCGACCCGCGCCGGCCTGGGGGGCGAGCAGGTCGAGGGACGTCAGGCCGTGCGGGAACTGCTCCGGGCCGACCGTCGGCGGGTCACCACACTGCTCCTGGCCGAAGGCATGGACGACGCCCCCATTCTGGACGAGATCGAGTCCCTGGCCGCCCGGCGCCGCGTGCGGGTCCAGCGGGTCTCGCGACGCCGTCTCGACGCGGCGGCCCGCACCGACAGCGCCCAGGGGGTGGTGGCGCTGGCCCACCCCGTGCGCGAGACGGCACTGGAGGAGCTGGCCGCCTCCGGGCCCGGCGGACGGCCGCCCTTCCTGCTGGTGGTGGACGGCATCACCGACCCACACAACCTGGGGGCGGTCCTGCGCTCGGCCGAGTGTGCCGGGGTGACCGGTGTGGTGCTGCCCCGCCACCGGTCCACGCACCTCTCGCCCACCGTGGCCAAGGTGGCGGCCGGCGCCGTCGAGTACCTGCCCATGGCCCTGGCGGCCGGGGTGCCCAGCGCCCTGCGCACGCTCGTCGGGCTCGGGATGTGGTCGGTCGGGCTCGATGCCGACGCCCCCCGCTCCGTCTACGAGCTTCCCTTCGGCGACCAGCCCGTGGCCCTCGTGCTCGGGTCGGAGGGCACCGGTCTGGCCGCCCTCACCCGGAAGCGGTGCGACGTCCTCTGCTCGATCCCCCAGTACGGCGCCCTCTCGTCGCTCAACGCGGCCACCGCCGGGGCCATCGCCTGCTTCGAGGTGGCGCGCCAGCGCGGCCGGACCGGCGGATGACGGCCGCCGGTCAGACCTCCTCGACGACCACGCCCTTCCAGAAGGCCACCCGCCCGGTGATCTCCTCGGCCGCCGCCTTGGGTTCGGGGTAGAACCAGGCCGCGTCGGGGTTGCGGGCACCGTCGACCACCACCGTCCGGTAGCTGGCCACGCCCTTCCACGGACAGGTGGTGTGGGTGGTGCTCGGTTCGAGGTGCTCGTCGCGGACGTCCTCCGCCGGGAAGTAGTGGTTGCCCTCCACCGTGACCGTGCGGTCGCTCTCGGCGAGGACGGTGCCGTTCCATGTCGCTCGGATGGTCATGGACCGTCCAACGTCCGCCCCGCCCCGTCTCTTCCCCGGCGTCGGTCCTCCGGCGGGGTCACGGCCGGCGGGCCAGGGTGAGCTGGAACTCACCGCCGTCCGACGTCCACCGTGACTCCACGGCGAGGCCGCTGGCACCGAGCTCGGCCTCGAGGCCGGCCGGGGTGAACTTGGTGCTGATCTCGGTGAGGAGCGCCTCGCCGGCGGCGAAGGCCACCTCGAGGTCCAGGTCGCGCAGGGAGATCCGGCTGGCGTCGAGTGAGCGGAGCCACATCTCGATGCGGTTCTCGGCGGCGTTCCACCGGGCCACGTGGGCGAAGCGATCCGTCGGGAAGTCGGCCCCGAGCTCACGGTTGAGCACGTGGAGCACGTTGCGGTTGAACTCGGCGGTGACGCCGGAGGCGTCGTCGTAGGCGGCCACCAGGCGGTCCTCGGCCTTCACCAGGTCGGTCCCGAGCAGGAGGCGGTCCCCGGGGGACAGGGTCGCCACCAGGTCGGCGAGGAAGCGGCGTCGCCCGGCGGGGTCGAGGTTGCCGATGGTCCCCCCGAGGAAGGCCACCAGCCGGCGGCGGTCGGCTCCGAGCCGGTCGAGGTGGCGGTGGAAGTCGCCGACCACGGCGTGGACCTCGAGGCCGGGGTACTCCTCGGCCAGGGCGCGGGCCGCCGCCCACAGCGTCGTCTCGCTGACGTCGAGCGGGACGAAGCGGCCGAGCCGGCCGCAGTCGCGCAGGGCGTCCAGCAGGACCCGGGACTTCGCGCAGGTGCCCGCCCCGAGCTCCACCAGCACGTCGGCGTCGGCCTGGAGCACCAGGTCCTTGGCGTGGGCCTCGAGGATCGACCGCTCGGCCCGGGTCGGGTAGTACTCGGGCAGGCGGGTGATCTGGTCGAAGAGCCGGCTTCCCCGGTCGTCGTAGAAGTAGACGGGCGGAAGCTGCTTGGGCGTGGCCGTGAGCCCGTCGCGCACGTCGGTCTCCATGGCCGTGCGCAGCTCGGCCTCGGTGAGGTGGACCTCGATGGTGGGCGGGATGACGGTGGGCATGCGGGTGGCGCCGCCGCCGCTCCGGTGTCCCGCCTGCGGCCGGCTCACGCGTTCCGGGCCAGCCGGACCCCGGCGAAGGCCCAGCGGGCGGAGGCCGGGAAGAAGTTGCGGTAGGTGGCCCGGACGTGGTCGCCCGGGGAGGCGCACGAGCCGCCGCGCAGCACGTACTGGTTGACCATGAACTTGCCGTTGTACTCGCCGACCGCCCCGGCGGCCGGTGCGAAGCCGGGGTAGGGGCCGTAGGCCGAGGACGTCCACTGCCAGACGTCGCCGAGCAGGCCGTCGTCGGTCACCGGCG
>DAHVAJ010000037.1 GCA_027314705.1 Acidimicrobiaceae bacterium | reverse complement strand
AGCGGCCCGGTGGGGCCGCCCACCGAGGGCGCGATGGCGGATCGGCATCGTGGCGCCTCTCCTCGGCCTCGTCGCCGTGCCGCTGGCTGCGTGCGGGTCCTCTCCTTCCGGCTCGGCCGCCCCACCCGTCGACGCCTGCTCGCTGCTCACCGCGGGCGAGGCGGCGGCCGCGTACGGCGGCGGTCACGTCGCGGCGCACGGCTCGACCTCGCTTCAGGCGAGCTCCTGTTACTACCAGGGCTTCCCGGCCGGCGAAGTGCTGCTCACCTCGGTGACCTGGGACGGCCAGCAGGTCACCACCTACCGGACGGCGCACGGCCTGCCGGTCGGGCCGTCGACCAGGTCGACCAGGTCGACCGCGACGACCACGACCGTTCCCGCCACGACGGTCGCGGTGGGCGGCGCCACCGCCTTCTGGGTGCCTCCGCAGCCGTCCACCGGACCCGGCTCCGTACCCAGCATGAGCCAGCTGTCCGCCACCAAGAAGGGCTACGTCGTGGGTGTCGAGTCCGACGGCCTCGACCAGGCCCAGGCCGCCCAGTTGCTCGAGGCCATGCTGGGCCGCCTCTGACGCAGGGGGCGGGCCCACGGCGCCACGGCCCGGGGTTCGCCGTGCGCCCCGTGGCCGCGCCGGCGCCACGGTGAGGGCGGCGCGACCCCGGCCGGACCGGGGCGCCGGGCGTTCCCGGCCGGGACCCCTCCACCAATCGGGGGAGGACGCTCGGTAAACTGCAACGGGCCATGCCGGCACTCACCGACTCCATCGGGCGCGTCCTCGGCGACCGCTACCGACTCGTCACGCCCCTCGGGACCGGCGCGTCCGCCCACGTCTACCTGGCCGACGACGTCACGCTCCACCGCCAGGTGGCCGTCAAGGTCCTCCATCCGGCCCTGGCCGGAGACCGGTCCTTCCTCAAGCGGTTCCGGGCCGAGGCCCGGGCCGTGGCCGCCCTCAGCCACCCCAACATCCTGGCCGTCCACGACTGGGGCGAAGAGGAGGACCAGCCCTATCTGGTCCTCGAGTACCTGCCCGGCGGGAGCCTCCTGCAGGTGTACGACACCGGCGCACTCCTCACTCCGGCCCAGGCCGTGAGCATCGGCATCGAGGCCGCCGCCGGCCTCGACTACGCCCACCGCCGGGGCATCGTCCATCGTGACGTCAAGCCGGCCAACCTCCTCTTCGACGCCGAGCGCCACCTGCGCATCGCCGACTTCGGGCTGGCCCGGGCCCTGGCCGACGCGGCCTGGACCGAGCCGGACGGGGCCATCCTGGGCACGGCCCGCTACGCCGCGCCCGAGCAGGTCGAAGGGTTGGTGCTCGACGGCAAGGCCGACGTCTACGCCCTGGCCCTCGTGCTCTACGAGGGGGTCACGGGCGAGGCCCCCTTCGTCGGCGACACCACGGTGGCCACCCTCATGGCCCGGGTGGGGGCCCTCCTCCCCGAGCACGAGGCCCTCGGCCCCCTGGCCGAGACCCTGGTGTGGGCCGCCGCCCCCGACCCGGACGAGCGCTACGACGCGCCGATGCTGCGGACCCGCCTCATGGCCCTTGCCGCCACCCTGCCCGACCCCGACCCGCTGCCCCTGGCCGCCGGGGTCCCCGCCGAGGATGCCGAGGCGGCCGGCCGGGCGCCGGTCCGCCCGGCCCGTCGCCTGCCGCTGGTCGACGACCGCGACGCCACCGAGATCGGTGCCCCCGAGGCCCTGGCGGCGGCCACGGCGGGTGCGCGGCCCCAACCGTTCACCGCCGGTACCGGGGAGGCCGGCGCGGTCGAGGAGGCCGACGCGGCCGGGGTTCCGGCCCGCGCCCGGCGGCGCTGGCCGTGGATCGTGCTCGCCTTCCTGCTGGTGGCCGCCCTCCTGGCCGGTGGTGCGGTCTGGGCCGTGCGGGCCAAGCTCTTCACCCCGAGCCACGCCGTGCCCGTGCTGGTCGGCCGGACGCTCACCTCGGCCGAGAAGGCGGCCGGCCCGGGCCACTTCACCGTCCGCGTCACCGGTCGCGCCCACTCCATCACCGTCCCCTCGGGTCAGATCGTCAGCCAGCAGCCGGCGGCCCGCAGCGGCGGCAAGGCCGTCGTGGCCAAGGAGGGATCGGTCCTCGCCGTCGTGCTCTCGACCGGTCCCCCGCCGGTGGCCATCCCCGATCTCAGCTCGTTCACGAGCTGCGCCGACGCGGTCGGCGCCCTGAAGGCCGTCCACCTGGTGGGGGTGTGCCCGGCGGCGGCGGCCGAGTACAGCGAGACCGTGGTGGCGGGGGCCGTCATCGCCACGACCCCGGCCGGATCGGCCCCCTACGGCACGACCGTGACCATCGTGACCTCGAAGGGTCACGCCCCCGTGGTCGTGCCCGCCGCAGCCGCCACGGCCAGCTCCTACCCGGCCGCCGCCGCCGCCCTCACCGCCGTCGGCTTCGCCCCGGTCGAGTCCAAGCAGTACAGCCCGACGGTCCCCGTCGATCAGGTCATCGGGGTGACGCCCGCCCCCTCGGCCGGGCCCCAGCCCTTCGGCGCCACGGTCACGGTCGCCGTCTCCCTCGGGCCGCAGCCGGTCGTCATCCCGACCTCGCTCATCGGTGAGCCGGTGGGCGCGGCCACGGCAGCCCTCGGCGCGCTCGGGCTCCAGGTGGGCGGCCCCTACGGCCCGCCCGGGGCCAAGCGGGTGCTCTCGACGGAGCCGACCCCGGGCACCTCCGTCCTGCCCGGCACGACGGTCAATCTGTACTCGCAGTGAGCGATCCGTCCTGCGAGCTGTGCGAGGCGGCCCGGCTCACCGCGTGGCACTTCGAGGACGACACCTGCTGGGTGGCGGACTGCGAGGTCTGCGCCGTCCCGATGGTGGTGTGGAAGTCCCATGGCGACCAGCCCCCCGAGCCCGAGGTCGAGCACATGCTGGCCCGCCTGGGCGAGGTGGCCGACCGGGTGCTCGGCGCCGGGGTGTGGAGCGTCGACCGGGTGATGCGCCAGATCCCCGACCACTTCCACGCCCACGCCCGCGACCCGCAGTGGTGGGTCCGTCGCTTCGGCCGCTCCTGACCGGCCGGTGATCAAGTACCTGGGGTCCAAGCGGCGCCTGGTGCCCGCCCTCGAGGTCCTGGCCACCGCCTCGGGGGCGCGGTCGGCCCTCGACCTCTTCACCGGGACCACGCGGGTGGCCCAGGCCTTCAAGCGACTCGGGATCGAGGTGACGGCGGTCGACGCCACCCGGTGCGCCCACGTGCTGGCCCGCTGTTACGTGGCCACCGACCCCGGCGCCCAGCCCGGCCTGGTCGCCGAGGCCGCCGCGGCCGTGGCCGAGCTCGACCGGCTCCCCGGCCGGCCCGGCTACGTGACCGAGACGTTCTGCCGCACGGCCCGCTACTTCCACCCCGACAACGGCGCCCGCATCGACGCCGTGCGGGCGGCCATCGAGGAGCGCTTCGCCGGCACCCCGCTGTGGCCGGTGCTGCTCACCAGCCTTCTGGAGGCGGCCGACCGGGTCGACTCGACCACCGGGCTGCAGATGGCCTACCTGAAGGCCTGGGCTCCCCGGGCCCTCCGTCCGCTGGCCCTCCGCATGCCCGAGCTGGTGGCCGGGGCGGGCCGGGCCGTCCGGGGCGACGCCCTGGCCCTGGCCGGCGGCCCCGGGCTCGGCGACGTCGATCTGGCCTACCTCGACCCGCCCTACAACCAGCACCGCTACGAGGCCAACTACCACGTCTGGGAGACCCTGGTCGCCGGCGACGCCCCCGACCACTACGGCGTGGCCTGCAAGCGGTCCGACCTGCGCGATCCGGCCGGCCGGAGCGCGTTCAACAGCCGCCGCACCATGGCCGGGGCCCTCGCCGCGGTGGTGGCCGCGGTCCGGGCCGAGGTGGTGGTCCTCTCCTACAACGACGAATCGTGGCTCGGCCTCGACGAGCTCTTCGCCCTCTGCGCCCCCCGCGGCCACGTGGCCGCGCTGGCCTTCGACTCCGCCCGATACGTGGGGGCCCGCATCGGCATCCACGACCCGGCCGGCCGGCGGGTGGGGCGCGTCTCGCACGTGCGCAACACCGAGTACCTCGTCGTGGCCGGGCCCCGGGCCCGGGTCGACGCCATGGTGGCGGCAGTGGCCGGGACCGGCCTCGGCGTGCCCTGCGACCGGCCCGCCCCGGCCGTGGCCGGCTGACGATCCGGCCTCCTGGGCCGGTTTGACCGCCGGTGGGAGAGGTGCGAACGTGTGCTCGGCGCCCCCTGGCCGAGCCGGACGGCGCCGACCGGACCACCGACCCGTGCCTCGCCGCGGGCGGCTGAGCGAGCGGGAGTCGACATGGGAGCACTGGACGGACGGATCGCCGTCATCACCGGGGCGGGCCGGGGCATCGGCCGCGAGCACGCCCTGCTGTTCGCCGCCGAGGGGGCCAAGGTCGTCGTCAACGACCTCGGTGGCGCCGTCGACGGCTCGGGGGACGACCGCAGCCCGGCCCAGCAGGTGGCCGACGAGATCACCGCCACCGGCGGCCAGGCCGTGGCCAACGCCGACGACATCACCGACTGGGACGGTGGCAAACGGCTGGTCGACACGGCCGTCGAGACCTTCGGGGGCCTCGACGTACTGGTCAACAACGCCGGCATCCTCCGCGACCGGGTGCTGGTCAACATGTCCGAGCAGGAGTGGGACGCCGTCATCCACGTCCACCTGAAGGGCCACTTCGTGCCCACCCGCCACGCCGCCGCCTACTGGCGCGAGCAGACCAAGGCCGGCCACGAGGTCAAGGCCTCGGTCATCAACACCTCGTCGACCTCGGGCCTCCTCGGCAATCCGGGCCAGTCCAACTACGGGGCGGCCAAGGCCGGCATCGCCGCCTTCACGAGCATCTGCGCCGACGAGCTCGTCCGGTACGGCGTGCGGGTCAACGCCATCGCCCCGGCCGCCCGGACCCGGATGACCGAGCAGACGCCCGGGCTGGCCGACATCGTCCAGGCACCGGCCGACGCGGCGATCTTCGACAGCTGGGACCCGGCCAACGTCTCGCCCCTCGTGGCCTACCTGGCCACCGAGGGCTGCCCGGCCACGGGCAAGGTCTACTTCGTCCAGGGCGGCCAGATCCGCCTGTTCCAGCCGTGGACGATGACCGACACCCTGGAGAAGGGCGACCGCTGGACCGTGGCCGAGCTCCAGGCGGAGATGCACAAGCTCGGGGGCTGAGTGGTACTCCGGGCCGGGGGGACCGGCCCGTCACCCGAGGAAGGCGCCTTCGACGCCGCCGAGGAGCGGGAGGCCGAGGCCCTCCTCTCGGGCACCGGCTCCGGAGGCGACGGGGGCATCGCCATCCCGTGGCCGGTGCTCTTCCACCGGCGCATGCACCGCCGCGTGGCCGACTCCGACCGGTACCGGTGGTGGGTGCTCTGGACGGTGCTGGCCGGCCTGCTGTCGGTCAACATCACCTTCACCGTCTTCGTGGTGGCCCTGCCCCAGGTGGCCCGCCAGCTGCACACCTCGGTCTCGACCCTGACCTGGACCTCCACCGGTCCGCTGCTGGCCTTCGGCGTGGCCGCGCCCATCCTCGGCAAGCTCGGGGACCTGCGCGGCTACAAGCGCCTCTATCTCCTCGGCTTGTCGGGCGCCGCGGTGAGCGTGGTGCTCACCGCCTCGGCCCCGACGGCCGGGGTGCTCATCGCCGCCCGGTTCTTCGACGGCGTCCAGGGGGCGGCCACCGGGGCCGCGTCGATGGCCCTCGTGCTCCAGGAGTTCTCCCACGAGGACCGGGTGAAGGCCATGGGCTGGTGGGCCCTGGTCGGCGCCGGCGGCCCCGTGCTGGGGGTGACCATCGGTGCCCCGATCATCCAGTACTGGGGGTGGCGAGCCCTCTTCTGGGGTGAGCTCCCGCTCATGGCCCTGGCCGCCCTCCTGGCCGTCGTGGTCCTTCCCAACCGCGACCGGGGACGGCCGGAGGAAGGGCCCGGGAGTGTCCCGACCGTCGGCGTGAGCCACTGGCGCCAGCTCGACTGGCTGGGCTCGGCCACCCTCTCGGGGTCGGTGACGGCCGCCCTCCTGGCCCTCAACCTGGCACCGTCGTGGGGCTTCGGCTCGCCGGCCATCGTCGGCCTGTTCGCCCTGAGCCTGGTGGCCGTGGTCGCCTTCGTCCGTCACGAACGGCGGGCCCCCCGACCCCTCATCCCCCTCCACTACTTCCGGAAGCGCAATTTCGTCTTCCCGCTGGCCGCCCGGGCCTGGGTCAACTTCTCCTACATGGGGGGGTTCTTCCTGTTCCCCGTGCTCATGGAGCGGGTCTACGGCTACAGCGAGACCTCGGCCGGCCTGCTGTCGACGGCCCGTCCCCTCACCTTCTCGCTCTCCGCCCCCATCGCCGGCTACGCCGCCGTCAAGGTGGGGGAGCGGTGGTCGGTGGTGGCCGGGGCGGGCGCTCTGCTCGTCTCCATGCTGGTCTTCACCCAGCTGGGGGCCGAGCCGTCGGTGGTCCTCATCGTCGTGGCCCTGGCCCTCTCGGGCCTCGCCAACGGCGTCTCGACCCCGTCGACGGCGTCCTCGGCCTCCAACGAGGTGGAACCCGACGAGCTCGGGGTGATGAGCGCCGCCCAGTTGCTCATCACCCAGATCGGCGTCGTGGCCGGCATCCAGGTCATGGTCACCGTCCAGGCCGCCGGCCACGGGGGCACGGGCTCCCTCGCCTCGTACCACCGCGCCTACGCGGTGGGCGCCCTGGCGGCGCTGGCCGCGGTGGTGTGCGGCTTCTTCGTGCGGGACACCCCACGCGAGACGCGGGGGCGTGCCGTCGAGCCCCACCCCACGCACTGAGGTGCCGGGGGCAGACGGAACGGTGGATCCCGCCCACGGGGGCCGGGTGCTCGGCCGAGGTGGGCTCAGCCGTTCGGGGAAGGCTCCGTGTGCGCCTCCGTGCCGAGTCGGCCGAAGTGGCTGCGCGCGGCGTGCCTGCCGACGCATCCCGGGAGACCGTGGCTGCATCGGGAGGCCCGGGGGCCACGCCGGCTGGTGTCAGCCGCGGGTGAA
>DAHVAJ010000034.1 GCA_027314705.1 Acidimicrobiaceae bacterium | reverse complement strand
GCCGGCCGGCGCCACGCCGCCAGGGCCCGCCGGTGGGCCCGCCGGTGGTGCCGCCACCGTGGTCGGGAGCCCGGGGTCGGGACCGGGTCCGTCGATCGCCCAGGACCCGGTGTCCCTGGCGGTCGCCCCGTCGGGCGCTCTCCTCATCGGAGACGGCACACTCATGGTCGTGCGCTCGCTCGCACCCACCGGTGCGGAGACCACGGCGGCCTGCAGCGGCGACATCGCCACCCGGGGCTTCGGCGGCGACGGCGGACCGGCCACCGACGCCTCCTGCGACAATCCCTGGGGGCTGGCCACCGACCGGACCGGCGACCTGTTCGTCGCCGACAACCAGAACAACCGCATTCGGGTCGTCGCTTCGGCCTCGGGCAGCCCGTTCGGCGTGCCGACGGCGGCCGGCGCGATGGCGACCGTGGCCGGCACCGGGACCTGGGGTGCCGGCGGCGACGGGGGACCGGCCACCGGCGCCCAGCTCGCCTATCCGGCCGGTATCGCCCTCGACCCGGCCGGCAACCTCGTGATCGACGACTCGGGCAACGCTGAGATCCGCGTGGTGGCCGCGGCGACCGGGACGTTCTACGGCCAGGCCATGACGGCCGGAGACATCTACACGGTGGCCGGGACCGGGACGACGGGCCACGGCGGCGACGGGGGTCCGGCGGTCCGGGCCGAGCTCGACCAGCCGGCCGGCGTGGCGGTGGACAGCCACGGCAATCTCGTCTTCGCCGACCTCGGCAACAGCGAGATCCGCGTGGTGGCCGCGGCGACCGGGACGTTCTACGGCCAGGCCATGACGGCCGGAGACATCTACACGGTGGCCGGGACCGGGACGACGGGCCACGGCGGCGACGGGGGTCCGGCGGTCCGGGCCGAGCTCGACCATCCCGACGGGGTGGCCGTCGACGGCCGCGGGGACATCGTCATCGCCGACACCGGGAACAACCGGGTGCGCCTGGTGGCGGCGACGGACGGCACCGTCTTCGGTCGGGCGGTCACCGCCGGCCACCTGTACACCGTGGCCGGCACCGGGGCCGGCCGCTTCGCCGGCGACGGGGGGCCGGCGGTCCGGGCCTCGCTCGACCGACCCGAAGCCGTGGCCGTGGACAGGGGCGGGGACATCGTCGTGGCCGACTCGGGCAACGACCGGGTGCGCGTCGTCGCGGCCCGGACCACGACGGCGTTCGGCCGGCACCTCGTGGCCGGCACGATCGGGACGGTGGCCGGCACGGGCCGGGCCGGCGGGTTCTCGGGGGACGGCGGTCCGGCGGCGGGGGCCGTCCTCAATCTGCCCACCGATGTCGCCGTCGACGGATCCGGCGGCGTGGCCGTGGCCGACCAGAACAACAACCGGGTCCGGTATGTGCCGGCGCACACCGGCCGTGCCTTCGGCCGCCTGCTCACGGCCGGCCGGATCACGACGCTGCTCGGCGACGGCCGGGCGGGGTCGAGCGGGCTCGGGGGCAGCGGTACGGCAGCCGAGGTCGACGCGCCCTCGGGGGTGGCCTTCGACCACCACGGCAACCTGATCGTGGCCGTCTTCGCCGGCAATCGACTCATCGTGGTGGCGGCCACGGACGGGACCTTCTACGGCCGGGCGATGCGGGCCGGCCACGCCTACCTCCTGGCCGGCACCGGTGCCGTCGGTAGCCGGGGGGACGGCGGCCCGGCCACCGCGGCCCAGCTCGACGCACCCGAGCACGTGACGGTCGACCGCGCCGGGGACGTGCTCGTGAGCGAGTTCTACGGAAACCGGGTGCGCCTGATCGCCGCCCGGTCGGGCACCGCGTTCGGCCGTCCGGTGAGCGCCGACCACATCTACACGGTGGCCGGCAACGGGTCGGACGCGAGCTCCGGCGACGGCGGCCCGGCCACAGCCGCCTCCCTCGACCATCCTCTCGGTGTGGCCGTCGACGGCCGCGGCGACCTCGTCGTCTCCGACTATCTCGGCGAGCGGGTGCGGATGGTGGCGGCCACCACCGGCATCGCGTTCGGACGCCCGGTGACGGCCGGGGACATCTACACCGTGGCCGGTGATGGCACCAAGGGTTCGTCCGGCGACGGCGGCCCGGGACCTTCGGCCCAGCTCTCGTACCCCGCCGGTGTGGCCGTCGACGGTGCCGGCGACCTCGTGGTGGCCGACTCGGTCGACGGCACGGTCCGAGTCGTGGCGGCCACCACGGGCGACCACTACGGCGTCTCGATGACGGCCGGGGACATCTACACGGTGGCCGGAGGGGGAACCGTGGGCTGCCAGGGGGCCGTCGGGACACTCCTGTCCCCGACGGCCATCACCCTCTCCGCCCCCCTGGGTGTCGCCGTGGCGCCCGACGGCGCCATCCTGGTCACCGACACCGCGGACAACTGCGTCCGGAGCTTCCCCGGTCCGACGGGTGGGGGGACACCGTGAGGTCCTGGGCCGGCTGCCGGCGCTCGGGTGGCCGGGAGCACCGACTGGGGGCCGCCGCCCTGGCCGTCACCATCCTGATCCTGTCGGCATGCGGCACCGGCTCGGTCCCGACGGCAGCCGGCGGCACGGCGGCGGCACACTCGTCGGCCACCCACTACCTCGTCTACTGGGACCAGGACGAGGAGGTCGACTACTTCGATCCGTCGACCGGCACCCAGGGCCAGATCATGGCCCCCTGGGACCTGAACGGTCAGGTGTGCGTCCTGAGGGACGGGAGCGGCCGCTTCGTCGGTGGCTCCGACCCCACCAATCCGAGCCAGCACAATCCGGGAGGGCCACCCAACCTGCCGTTCAAACAGCCTCCGGACAGCGAGGAGCTGAACACCGCCCGCGGGACCTTCACCGGTCAGACCCTCTCGGTCCCCGGCCCGTACCGGATGGCGCCCGGGCTGCCCGGACAGGACGCACCGGCCGACGCCACGGGCGTCTACAACGGCCAGTCCACCTTCACCGGGTGCGCCGTGGACGCTCACGACAACATCTTCGCCACCGACATCGGGACGGCCCAGGGCTCGTTTCCGATCCCCACCGACGGGCGCCTGGTGGAGTGGTTCGCACCCTCCTATACGACGGCGTGCATCCTCTACGGACCGGACGCCGGGGGGGTCGGACCCGCCCATACCAACGGCACGGGTGGACTCGCCCAACCCGGGATGATGGCCACCATGGCCAACGGCGACCTGCTCGTCCCGCAGGCCGGGTCGTCCTCGGGGGGATTCCCCGGCGACGTGCTTCGCTTCGACGCCGCGTCGTTCCCGACCAGCGCGGCGCAGTGCCCCGGGGGTCTCTTCCCGCGGTCCGCGCTTCGCTCCTCGGTCTTCTTCCAGGCCACGACGGACAACCTCCCGGTGCCCATGGGCGTGGCCCTCGACCCCACCTGCAACTGCTACGCCATCTCCTCCATCTTCGGAGGCGGGTCGGCGCAGTCCGTCATCGGTTGGTTCACCCAGGCCGGGGTCCCCGTGGACCGCCCGGGCATCCGGGGGGAGTCGCTCGCCACGTTCGGATCGGACCCCGGCGGCTTCAACCCGTTCGGCATGGCCTTCGCCCCGGACGGGACGCTCTACTTCATCGACATCCACATCACCTGTGACGGCACGCTCACCAATTGCGGACCGACCGACTACGCGGGCCGCCTGATGTCGGTGACGTTCGGCCCGGGCCGGACGCCGCGGCCGCCGACGACGGTCTCGGCCCACTACGCCTTCCCGACGAGCGTGACCATCTGCGTGCCGTCGCGCCAGGTCTGTCCCCACCCGGACCACGTGACGCCGCTGCCCACGCCCGAGAGCCCGTCCGAGGGCGAATGACACGGCAGCGCACCCGGCACGCCCGGCGTGGACACGGACGGGCGACCGTCCTGGTCCTGGTCGTGGCCCTCGGGACCGGTGGCTGCGCCGTCGGCGCCTCGGGGTCCCCGGCCCGGCCCCTGGCCAGCGCGTCGACCTCGTCGATCCCGCCGGGGAGCTGGTCGAGCTTCGGAAACGGACCGGAGCACACGTTCACCGGGCCGACGACCCTCACCCCGGGCAGCGTCGCGTCGCTGCGGCAGGCCTGGTTCTTCCCCACCGGTGACGCGGTGACGGCCACACCCACGGTGGTCGGCGGGGTGGCCTACTTCGGCTCGTGGGACACGAAGTTCTACGCCGTCGACGTCGCCACGGGGGCCCTCCGATGGTCCTACCAGCTGGACGCCCAGACCGCCGTGACGCCCTATCCCGGCGAGCAACCACGGAACCTTGCCTCCGACGGGGGTCTGGTGACGTCGTCTGCCTGGTACGAGCCGGCCGCGGCAACGCACCCGGCGCTCGTCATCTTCGGGGGCGGCTACACCCTGTACGCCCTCGACGCCGGGACGGGACAGCTGTACTGGAAGCACATCTACGACGGCCTACCGGAGCGGGCCCCGAGCCCTACCACCGACCCCACCCGGATCTTCTCGTCGCCCATCGTCGAGGACGGCAACGTCTACGTCGGCGTGGATACCGACGGGCAGCCGGGTGAGCGTGGCTACATCGTCGCGGCCCACCTCCTCACCGGCGATCCGGCCTGGATCTACCAGACCGACGTGAACGCCCGGGGACACATCCTCGACGACGGATGCGGGGGGGTCTGGTCCTCCGGCTCGTACCTACCGGTGCTCGACAGCGTGGTGTTCACGGTGGCCGACTGCAACGACGGGAATCTCCAGACGGCCACCGCCGAGCGGGTCCTCTCGCTCAATGCCCGCACCGGTGCCCTCCTGTGGACGAGGGCGGTGGGTGGCCCCAACCTCCACTGCGACTTCGACGAGGTGGGGACGAACGTCGGCCTCGGACCGGGCGGCACCCCGGACTTCCTCGGCGCCTTCGGCAAGGACGGTCGGTACGTCTCGCTGAACCCGGCGACGGGCGCCGTGCGCTGGGCCACCAGGGCGGTCTTCGGCGGGACGGCCGGAGGGTTCATCGGCAGCCCGGCGCTCGACGGCTCGGTCATCCTCGGCGCCACCGGCATCGGCGACCTCCGCGCCCCTCCGGGGTGCCAACCCGGTCGGCCCGGGGACGTGTTCTCCCAGACGGCCGCCAGCTTCTTCGCCATCGACGCCTCGACCGGGCGCGTCCTCTGGAAGGCGGCCCACGCCCGCTCGTTCAGTGCCACCACAGCGAGCGGAGGCATGACCTTCTCCTGTCAGGTCTTCCGGTCCGAGATCGAGGTCCGCGCCGTGGCGACGGGCACATTGCTCACCACCCTGGCCCTTCCCAACACGTGCTGGAGCGGGATCGCCGTCACCGGGGACACGGTGCTGGCCGGTGTCGGGACGAGCGCGGCCGGGACGCCCGGAGGCGTGATCGCCTTCCGGCCGGCCGGCGCCTGAGCCGACGGACGCCGAGCGGCGAGCGGTCCGCGGGCACCCGGGCGCCGCCCGCCCCACCCGGCCCCGGCGGCGCCGACCGGCGGGACGACGATGGATCCCAGGGAGGACGGCACCGGCACCATCGCTCCGCAGACCGGGCCTCGCCGTATGCTCGTCGCCCGGGCAGGGGATGGCAGAATCAACGGGTCGCCATCGTGGGCAAGGTGGGTGTGACGTCGATGGCGACGGCGAGGAGAGGCGCACAGTGGCCGGCGTGCATGTTGTCACCGACAGTTCGTCCGATCTCTCCCGGGACGACCTGGACCAGCTCGATGTCGAGGTCGTCCCCCTGACCATCCGGTTCGGGAGCGAAGAGCTCACCGACGGCCAGGACCTGACCGTCGGGGCCTTCTACCGCCGGATGGCCCGCTCCGACCAGCTCCCCCAGACGGCGTGCCCCTCGCCCGGCGCCTTCCACCAGGCGTTCGACCGGGCGGTCCGGGGCGGCGCCGACGCCGTGGTCTGCCTCGTCATCTCCAGCGACCTGTCGAACACCCTGCAGTCGGCCCGCACGGCGGCCGACGCCCTGGACGGGCAGGTCCCGGTCCACGTCATCGACAGCAGGTCGGTGTCGAGCGGCCTCGGTACCCTGGTGCTCGAGGCGGCCCGGGCCGCCGGCCGGGGCGCCGACCTCGACTCCGTGGTGGGCCGGGTGCGCTCGCTCGTGCCCCGGACGCAGGTGTTCGCCGCCTTGAACACCTTGGAGAACCTGAAGAAGGGCGGCCGGATCGGAGGGGCGAGGGCGATGCTCGGCTCCTTGCTCGCCGTCAAGCCGCTGATCGACCTCAGCGGCGGCGCGGTCCACGAGGCCGGCAAACCCCGGACCCGGACGAGGGCCCTGGCCATGCTGTACGAGAAGCTGCAGGAGGCGGGTCCGATCGAGCACCTCGCGGTCATGCACGGCGGGGCGCCCGACATCGACGAGTTCCTCGACCTCATCGCTCCCCGCTTCCCTCGTGGGTCGTTCCGGCTCGGGGAACTCGGCCCGGTCATCGGCGCCCACGGCGGTGCGGAGATCATCGGCGTCAGCTGGGTCGCGTCGACGGAGGGACCCCGACCGGAGGGCGCGGCCTGACCCCGCCCGCCGGCTCCGGGAGCGAGCGTCGGGCGACCCAGGCGGCACTGCGCTGGAGGGCCACGTCGACCAGGTGGCCGCCGCCCCGCCGCAGCGCGTCGAGTGCGCCGAGGGCGGCGAACAGCCCGGTCAGAGGGTCGGCGATGGCGTCACCGACGAAGTGCGGCGTGCCGTCGCCGGCCACCTCGGCCAGGCCGCCCGCCGCTGCCCCGTCGTCGCCGAAGGCCACCCACTCCCGGCCGGGCGGGGTGCGGCCGTAGCCGGTGACGCTGACCCACACGCGGCCGGCCCGGGGGTCGAGCTGCGCGGGACCGAGACCGAGCTGCTCGAGGGCCCGGGGGCGCGAGCCTTCGAGCACCAGATCGGCCGCCTCGAGGGTGCGGCGGAGCTCCCCCCGCCCCGCCGCGGTGGACAGGTCCACCGTGACGACGGACTGGTCGGCGGGGTGCAGCAGGGCGTAGAAGGCCGGGACGCGGCGGGCCCCGTCGGGCCGCGAGGCGCTCTCGACCTTGGTCACCCGCGCCCCGGCGTCGGCCAGGATGCGGGCGGCCAGCGGCCCGGCCCAGAGGGAGGAGAGGTCGGCCACCCGGAGGCCGGCGAGGTCGACCGGCCCGGTCCGGCCGGGCCACCGGCGTTCGGCCCGGACCG
>DAHVAJ010000032.1 GCA_027314705.1 Acidimicrobiaceae bacterium | reverse complement strand
TCGGGCACAACCCGCCCCGGACCTGCGCCTGGATCATGAAGGCCGAGAAGACCCAGTTCGCGCTGACCTCCCCCACCCCGACCTGCGGCACGGACCTCCCGAACACGTCGACCGCGGGGGGCTCCTAGGTCGACCCCGGGCCGCCGGGGGCGGAGGCACCGGACCGAGCACCGACAGACCGAGGTCACCGGAGGAGAGCCATGCGCGTGGTGGTGAACATGAGTGAGTGTGAGAGCAACGCCCTGTGCACGGGGGTGGCGCCGGACATCTTCGAGCTCGACGACGACGATTACCTGACCGTGCTGGACGAGACGCCCGACGAGTCGGCCCGTGACCGGGTCCTGGAGGCGGTTCGGGTCTGCCCGAAGCAGGCCATCTCGATCGAGGAGGAATGACGGCGGCCCGGCCCGGCGCCGGGGAGGGCTCGTGGCGGCCCCGCGGCCCCGTCGCCGGGGTGGCGCCGCCGACCCGATCCGGCCGCAGCCGGGCGGAAACGACGTTTCCCCACTGGAGAGCCTAGTTTGCACGAGCCGGTGCGCCATGGGATGCTGCCCAGTCACAGGGAGCACCCCCGGACGGCGTCGCAAGGAGGACGTGAGTGGCAGTCGAGTTGAAACCCGGGGCGAGGTTCCGGTCGGCGGTGTGCGCGACCGAGATCGTCGTCATCAAGGCGCCGACCGGCGCGGTCGACCTTCGGTGCGGCGGTCGCCCCGTGGTCCCGATCGGCGACGCGTCACCCGCCGGCCTCGAGGCAGAGCCGGGGTTTGACGGGGGCACACTGATCGGGAAGCGCTACACGGACGGGACCGACGCGTTCGAGGTCCTCTGCTCCAAGGGCGGGACAGCCTCGCTGTCGGTGGGAGCCGAGCTCCTCGAGCTCAAGGAAGCCAAACCGCTGCCCTCCTCCGACTGACTCGCCGACCATGCATGTGGGGATGCTCCTCCAGATGGCCGCCGACGGCATGGGTGAGCGGACGGCCATCGGGTCGCGCGCCACCGGGATGACCATGGCCGAGATGGCCGTGCGGGCGCGCCGCGCCGGTACCGTGCTCGCCGGACTGTCCGGCGAGCGGGTGGCGCTGGTCGACCTGAACTCCGGGGTCGTCCCGGTCGCGCTCTTCGGGGCGGCCCTGGCCGGCAAGCCGTTCGTCCCGCTCAACTACCGGCTCTCGGACGAGATGCTGTGCGAGCTCCTGCGCCGCACGGCACCGGCGACGGTCATCGTCGGAGGCGGAATGGCCGGCCGCGTCGGCTCGATCCCGGGCATCGAGCTCATCGGGCGCGAGGAGTTCTTCGAGCGGACGGCCGATCCGGCGGTGGAGGAGGCGGATCCCTACGGGGGCGACCCCGACAGCGTCGCCCTCCTGCTGTACACGAGCGGGACGACCGGTTCGCCGAAGGCCGCGGTGCTCCGCCACCGCAACCTGACCTCGTACGTGATCTCGACCGTCGAGTTCGCCGGCGCGGGGGTGGAGGAGGCGGCCATCGTCAGCGTGCCGCCCTACCACATCGCCGGCATCTCGTCGGTGCTGTCGTCGACGTACTCGGGGCGCCGCGTCTGCCATCTCGAGACCTTCGAGCCGCGCCTCTGGGTCGATCAGGTGCGGGCCGAGGCGGTGACCCACGCCATGGTGGTCCCCACCATGCTCAACCGCATCCTCGACGTGGTCAGCGAGGACGGGTGCGGGCTCCCGTCGCTTCGGTCGCTCTCGTACGGTGGGGGCCCGATGCCGCTGGCGGTGATCGAGCGGGCGATGACCCTGCTGCCGGGGGTCGGGTTCGTGAACGCCTACGGGCTCACCGAGACGGCGAGCACCGTCGCCCTGCTGGGACCCGACGACCACCGCGAGGCCCATGCCAGCGAGGATCCGGCCGTCCGGGCCCGACTGACGTCGGTGGGCCGGCCGCTCCCGACGGTGGAAGTGGTCGTGCGGAGCGAGGGGGGCTCGCCCCTGGCCGCGGGCGAGAGAGGCGAGATCTGGGTGCGCGGCGAGCAGGTGGCGGGGGAGTACGAGGAGCACGGTGGTGCACCCGGCGACGGTTGGTTCAACACCCGCGACGAGGGCCACCTCGACGAGGACGGCTACCTCTACGTGCACGGTCGGCTCGACGACGTCATCGTGCGGGGCGGCGAGAACCTCTCCCCCGGTGAGATCGAGGCGGTCCTGCTGGAGCACCCCTCGGTCCTGGCCGCCGCGGTGGTCGGGATCCCCGACCCCGACTGGGGGGAGAAGGTCGTGGCCGCCGTGGTGCCCGCCGAGGGCGCCGTGATCGACGAGGACGCGCTGCGCTCCTTCGTGCGGGGTGCCCTGCGGTCGACCATGACGCCCGAGCGGATCGAGGTCCGGGACGCCCTGCCCTTCAACGAGGTCGGCAAGCTGCTCCGCCGGGTGCTCCGCGAGGAACTCGCCGACCGCTTCGGCTGAGCGTCCCACCGGGCGCGCTTGCCCCGGCCGGAATTTCGTGTCACAGTGCGACATGAATCACCGGGGAGGTGGGCCATGGGGGTGCAGGACGTGAGCGCTGTCTACTACGACCCCTACGACGTGGGTATCGACGCCGATCCCTACCCGGTGTTCCGACGGATGCGGGAGGAGACCCCGCTCTACTACAACGCGCCGCACGACTTCTACGCGCTGAGCCGGTTCGCCGACGTCGAGCAGGGCCTGTTGGACGCCAAGACGTTCATCTCGGGCCGCGGCGGCATCATCGAGCTGATCCGGGCCGATATCGAGATGCCGCCGGGTGTCCTCATCTTCGAGGACGCGCCGGTGCACACGGTCCACCGGAGGCTCCTTTCCCGGGTGTTCTCGCCGAGGCGCGTCGCCGAGCTCGAGCCGAAGATCCGGGAATTCTGCGTCAACAGTCTCGACTCGCTGGTGGGTGCCGGCGAGTTCGACTTCATCGCCGATCTGGGTGCACAGATGCCGATGCGGGTCATCGGCATGCTCCTGGGTATCCCCGAGCAGGACCAGGAGGCGGTCCGCGACCACACCGACCGGAACCTCCGCACCGAGGCCGGGGAGCCCATGGTGGTGACCGAGAACTTCATCGACGGCGCCATGTTCGGCGAGTACATCGACTGGCGGGCCGAGCACCCGTCAGACGACATCATGACCGAACTCTTGCAGGCGGAGTTCGAAGACGAGACGGGTGCGGTCCGGCGTCTGACCCGCGACGAACTCCTCACCTACATCGCCGTGGTGGCCGGTGCCGGGAACGAGACCACGACACGCCTGATCGGCTGGGCCGGCAAGGTCCTCTGCGACCATCCCGACCAGCGGCGCGAGCTGGTGGAGGACCGGTCGCTGATCCCCGGCGCCATCGAGGAGCTCCTCCGGTTCGAGACTCCGGCGCCCCACATGGCCCGGGTGACCTCCCGGGATGTCGAGCTCCACGGCGAGACCGTGCCCGAGGGGAGCATCGTGCTGATGATCCCCGCATCCGCCAATCACGACGACCGGCGCTTCCCGGACGGTGACCGGTTCGACATCCACCGGAGGGACGGGCAGCCGCTCACCTTCGGGTTCGGCGTCCACCTCTGCCTGGGCGCGGCCCTGGCCCGGCTCGAAGGCCGGGTGGCGCTCGACGAGGTCCTCAACCGGTTCCCCACCTGGGAGGTCGACCGGGCGCGGGCCAGGCTGGCGCCCGCATCGACGGTCCGCGGGTGGGAGACCCTGCCGGCCGTGGTCCCGTGAGCGCGATGCCCGGAGCCGCAGTTCGCGACGGGACCGACGAGCGAGGTGGCCGCTGACGGGGCTCCGGGCGGGCCGCGGCCGCGATGACCGGTGCCGGTGCGGCGACGGGCCGGGCGTCGGTGGAGGCCCGCGGGCGCGCCGCGCCTCGTCGGTCACGGGTGCGGTCGTCCCGGAGGTGGGGAGATGGTCGGTGACGCTGGCGACAGGGCACGGAGGGTGATGCCTGCTTCCCCCGGGCCCGGGCCCGCGTCTCCGACGGTGGGCCCGCCGGGCCGTGCCTACGACGGGACCCTGCGACGCGAGCGGGCCGCGGCGACCCGGGAGCGCATCGTCACCGCCGGCTCCGAGCTGATCCGGAGCGGATCGGTGCGGGACTGGAAGCGGATGACGGTGCGGGCCGTCGCCGGCCGAGCCGGCGTGAGCGAACGGACCGTCTACCGGCACTTCGGGAACGAGAGACGGCTGGCCGGCGCGGTGATGCACCGGCTGGAGCAGGAGGCCGGCATCGATCTCGCCGGAATGAAGCTGGGCGACGTGGCCAAGGTGGCGACGCAGATCCTCGAGCACGTCTCGTCGTATCCGCTCGATCCCCGCCCGCCGCTCGATCCCACCCTCCTGGACGCCAACCGCCGCCAGAAGGACGCCCTGCTCGGGGCCGTCGTGGCCAGGACACCGGGATGGTCGGGCGACCATCAGGTGGTGGCCGCCGCCATGTTCGACGTGCTGTGGAGCGTGGCGTCCTACGAGCGCCTCGTGGGCGACTGGCAGCTCGACCCGGACGACGCCGTGCGCGGGGTGTCGTGGGTGATCGGGCTCGTCGAGCAGGCGGTGCGCGACGGTCGGCGGCCCGCCTGACGCCCGTGCGCCGGTGCCCGAGCCGGGTCAGCCCGACATCCTCCCCAGAAGGAAGTTCGCGATGTCCGTGGCGGGCGGGAACACCTCGGTCACGCCGGCCGCGAAGTACCCCGAGTCCGTGACGAGGGTGATCCCGTTGATCGAGGCGGCCGCAGCGCTGCACAAGAACACCAACGGGAAGGCCTGCTCGGCAGGGGTCGCCGCCTCGATGCCCACCTCGGCGCGGTAGTCCGCACCGAAGCCGAGCCACGTCTCCTTGTTGGCCTGGGCCAGCGGGGTGTCGGTCGGCCCGGGGCAGGTGGCGTTGATCCGGATCCCGCGCTTCATCATCGGCATGGCCTGCAGGGCCACGTAGGCGCAGATGGCCTGCTTGGTCGACAGGTAGTCGGCACCGCCGTTCGCCGCCACCCAGGCCACCGCGCTGTCGAAGTCCGGTGTGGCCAGATACTCCCTGATCCGGGGGAGGTTGGCCTCCCAGCCCAGGCCGGCCGCCGACGAGATGAACCCGATGGCAGACCCCCGCGGGAGCAGGTCCTGGGCGAGCAGCCGATCGATGAGGTGCCGGTGGCCGATGAAGTTGATCTTCTCGATCCCGGGCGTGCCGTCGGCCACTCCCGCGCACGACAGGAGCGCGTCGATCGGGCCCCCCAACTGGCCGACGGCCGCATCGATCGAGGCGCGGTCGGCGAGGTCGACGTGGACGGCGGTCGCCCCGGGCAGGGCGACGTCGGCGAAGTCCATCACGACGACGTCCGCGCCTGCGGACTGCAGGAGCTCGGCGGAGGCCGCGCCCATGCCGGTGGCGCCGCCGACGACCAGCGCCCTCTTGCCGTCGAAGCGGAATGCGTCAAACAGGGTCATGTCAGGTTCCTCCGGGTCGATGTGGTGGGGATCAGGCGACGACGCCGCGGACCTTGAGGTCCACGATGGCGTCCCAGTCGAATCCGAGCTCTTCGAGAATGGCGTCGCCGTGCTCGTTGAGGGTCGGAGCGCGACCGGGCACGGCGGGTGCGCCGCCGAACTGCACCGGGGCCGCCGCCAGCCGGAACGGTGCGCCGGTGGCGGTCTCGCAGTCCTGGACGTAGCCGTTGGCGACGGTCTGCGGATCGTCCGTGGCCTCGAGGGTGTCCTGCATGACGGCCCACTGGCCCGCGAAGTCGGCCAGGCGCAGGCGCCACTCGGCCAGGGTGGCGCTCGCGAACACCGTGTCCAGCTCGTCGGACGCCTCGCGGTTGTTGGCCATCAGCGAGGCATGGTCGGCGAACCTCGGGTCGGTGGCCAGGTCGGGCCGGCCGACGGCCTCGCACAGGAGCGGCCAGTACTTGGCAGCCTGCAGGCAGGTGAACCACAGCGTGCGATCGTCGGCGGTCTGGTAGGTCCTCGAGAGCGGGTTCGAGCCCATGGCGTCGGCCGGCGGTGGGGCCCACGGCTTGTCGAGGACCAGCGACAGGGCCAGTGCCTGGCCCATGGCCCAAAGCCCGACACCGAGCAGCGAGACGTCCACGGTCGTCGCCTCGCCGGTGCGCTCCCGGTGGAACAGGGCACCCATGATGCCTCCGGCGATGGTCATCGCCCCGATCGAGTCGCCGAACCCCGGAGCGGGTGGCGGGGGGACCAGGTCGTACTCGGGCCGTCGGACGCCGGCGGCCACCCCGGAGCGGGCCCAGAAGGCCAGGGAGTCGTACGACCCCTTGTCGGCGTCGGGCCCACGCTCGCCCTGGCCCGTACCGCGGACGTAGATGATGGCCGGATTGTGGGCCCGGATCTCGTCGATGTCGAGGTGGAGCTTCCGGCGGACGCTCGGGAGCTTGTTGGTCAGGAACACGTCCGAGGTGGCCACGAGCTTGTAGAGGACCCCCAACCCGTCCTCGGTGGTGAGGTCGAGGGCGAGGCTCTTCTTGCCACGGTTGGAGTGTTCGAGGAGGACGTGGACGTCGTTGGGCACGATGGCCAGACCGGTCGAGGCCAGGCCGCGCATGGCATCGCCGCGCTCGACGTGCTCGATCTTGATGACCTCGGCACCCCAGTCCGACAGCAGCGCCGAGGCTGCCGGGACGAAGGTGTGCTCGGCAACCTCGAGCACCCGGACACCGTGCATGACCGCGTTCATCGGTTGACCTCCGTCTCTTCGGCGCGACCCGGTCGGCAGAGCGCCGCTCGGCGGATGGTGACGTCGGTGCCACGGACGTGACGCATCGTAACCCCGCCCCGGGGGACGAGGGCCGGCGGGAGGGCCGCGTTCACGACTTGCCCCCGCGGGGGACGTCCCGGAAGGGGACGTTCCGGTCCAGGGTGCGCTCCCTCGGCATGCCGAGGACCCGCTCGCTGATCACGTTGCGGGCCATCTCCGTCGTTCCGCCCCCGATGGTGGACACCTGGCGCATCAGGAAGTCGGACCCGCAGTCGGCCAGGGCGGCGTCGTCGTCGGTCCACGCGCCACCGCCGGCGCCTGCGATCTCGAACGCCAGGGTGTTGGTGCGCGTCGAGACCACCCCGCTGAAGAGCCTGCCGATGGCCGCCGACTGGTCGGACATGGCACCGGATCGCATCCCCTCGGTGAGTCGCTGCTGCAGGGCCTCCGTGGTCAGCTGGAGCATCCGGGCCTCTCCCACCATCTCCTGCACCCACGGATCGTCGAGCGTCCCGCTGTCGCGGGCCACCCGGAGGACCGACGATGCGCCGATGCCGGCGTGGGCGTCACCGGCGGGGACGGTGACGTACGGCGAGTTGTGGAGCATCCGCTCGTGGAACATCCACCGGATGCCCACGGTCCAGCCGTCGTCCACCTCGCCGATCCGGTCGGCATCTGGCACCCGGACGTCGGTCAGGAACTCCTGGCAGAACTCCTTGGTCCCGTTCAGCATCTCGATCCGGTGGACGTCGACACCCGGCTGGTGGATCGGCAGCATGAAGACCGAGAGCCCCCGGTGCTTCGGCACGTCCCAGTTGGTGCGGGCGAGACAGAGCCCCCAGTCCGACCACCAGGCGCCGGTCGTCCACACCTTCGACCCGTTGAGGACCCACTCGTCCCCGTCGCGGACAGCCGTCGTCTGGGCACCGGCGACGTCGGAGCCACCACCGGGCTCCGAGAGGAACTGCATCCAGAGCTCGTCGCCCCGCAGGATCGCCGGGAGGTGCCGCAGCTTCTGCTCCTCGGTCCCGAAGTCGAGGATCACCGCCGCGCACGGCGAGAAGGTGGGGGCCTGGAGTCGGACCGGGTACTCGTGTCCGGTCAGCTCCTCGTTGAAGGCCAGCTGGTGCGCCGGGGTCAGGCCCCGGCCCCCGTAGGCGACGGGGAAGCAGATACCGGCGAAGCCGGCGTCGAACAGCCGACGCTGGAGCTCGCGCTCGTGGGCGACCTCGGCCAGCTCCTCCTGGTCGGTGCTGTTGTTGCGGAGCACCCCCGCCGAGGCGCCCGCTGCGGCGGGCTCGAGGTTGGCCCGGATCCACGACCGGGCCCGACGCCGGAAGCGCTCGACGTCCTCCTGGGTTTCCGCACTCATGGTGCGCCGATCCGACCACACATGATCGACGCAATCCGTCGGCGGTGCTGGCTCGGGGTGCCGTGGAGCGACCGATTGAGGGCGACACGGCGGAGAAAGAGATGGATGTCGTGGTCGAAGGTGAGCCCGATGCCCCCGTGCATCTGCACGCAGTCCTGCAGGAGTTCGGGACCGTACTGTCCGAGGAAGGCCTTGGCCGCACTGGCCAGCTCGGCGCCCTCGGGCGACCCGGCGCTCACGGCCTGGGCCGCCAGGTCGCTGATGGCGTGTCCCGCCTCGACCCAGGACTTCATGTCGGAGAACCGGTGCTTCAGCTCCTGGTAGGAGGCGAGCGGACGCCCGAACGAATAGCGGTCGAACGCCCAGGCCAGCGTCATGTCCAGTGCGTGCTGCATGGCGCCGACCGTCTCGGCGTTGGCCACCACCACCGCCTGGAGGAGCTGTCGCTCGACCTGGGCACCGGCCCCCCCGACCTCGCCGAGCACCGCGTCGGCGGGCACCCGGACGTCTCGGAAGGCCACCTCGGAGAACCGGCGGGTCAGGTCGACCGTGTGCATCGGCCGCATCGAGATCCCGCCGGTGCCGGCCGGGACGAGGACCTGGGTGAGCCCGCCGCCCGTCCGACCGGACACCAGGAGGTGGCTTGCCCGGGCGCCGGACTCGACCGGTCGCTTGACGCCGTTCAGGACGACGTCGGGGCCGTCGACCCGGATCTCCAGGGCGAGGCCGTCCAGCCCGTCGTTGGGCCGGGGCTCGAGGTGGCACCACGAGGCGATCGAGGTCCCGGCCAGCATGCCGGCCAGGAGCTCGCCCTGGCGGTCGGCCGAGAACTCGCTGAGGGCTCCGGCGACCACGCTGGTCGGCACCAGGGGGCCCGGCGCCGCGTGGCGGCCGAACTCGTCGGCCACCAGGGTCAGGTCGGCGAGCCCGTCGCCGCTGAGCGAGCCACCGCCGTGCTCCTCGTCCACCAGGAGGGAGGTCCACCCCAGCTGGGCACCGAGCTCCCAGTAGCGGGTGTCGAAGCCGGCGGGGTCGTCGCGGCGTCGCCGGATCTCCGCCGGTGCCGCGTGCTCGCTCAGGAACTTGGCCGTCGTGTCGCGGAAGAACTCCGCGTCCGGCGTCAGGTGCAGCTGCACGAGCTGCTCGGATCGCTGGTGCGGCCGCGCCGGGACGGGCCGGTGGTGCTCAACCGGTCGGATTCAGACACTCGGCCACGCCAGCGACTGGATCTCGAGGTACTGGTCGAACCCGGCGAACCCGTTCTGCCGGCCGACACCGCTCTCCTTGAACCCTCCGAAGGGCACGTCGGCCCCGTACCAGAGGCCGCCGTTGATGCTCATGGTGCCCGTGCGCACCCGCCGGCCGACGCCCATCGCCCGGTCGAACGATGCCGAGTACACGCCGCCACTGAGCCCGTACCCGCTGTCGTTGGCCACGCGGACGGCGTCGTCGTCGTCCTCGAACGGGATGACGACCAGCACCGGACCGAAGATCTCCTCCTGGGCGATCGTCATCGAGTTGTCCACGCCGGTGAACATGGTCGGCTCGATGAAGTACCCCTTGGGGTGGGCCTCGGGCCGACCACCGCCCAGGGCCAGCGTGGCACCCTCCTCGATGCCGCGGGCGACGTAGCCGAGCACCCGGTCGCGCTGTCTGGCGCTGATCACCGGACCCATGATCACGTCCTCGCGTTGGGGGTCGCCGTAGGGCACCATGCCGAAGTAGTTCGTCAGGAGTTCGACGCCCTCGTCGTAGCGGGACCGGGGGAGCAGCATCCGGGTGGGGATGGCGCATCCCTGCCCGGCGTGCGAGCACACCGCCAGCCCCACCAGGAGGGCCGAGTCGAAGTCGGCGTCGTCGAGCACGATGGTGGCGGACTTGCCGCCCAGCTCCAGGAAGAGCCGCTTCATGGTGGCCGCACCCTTCTCCATGATCCGCTTGCCCACCGCCGTGGACCCGGTGAAGGAGATGAGGTCGACCTCACGCGAGAGGGTGAGTTCCTCCCCGACCAGGTGGTCCGAGGAGGTGACGACGTTGACCACCCCGGCGGGGAGGTCGGTCCGCTCGGCCACCAGGCGTCCGATCAGGGTGGCGGTCCACGGCGTGTCCGGGGCGGGCTTCAGGACGACGGTGTTGCCGGTGGCGAGCGCCTGGCCCAGCTTGGCCAGCGTCACCTCGAACGGATAGTTCCACGGGGTGATGGCCCCGACCACCCCCACCGGCTCCTTGACGATCATGCGGGCGTTGACGCCGCCCCGGAAGTCGGTGGCGTCGGGGAGGTGGTGCTCCCACTCGAACTCGTCGATCAGTCGGATCGGGTAGCGGAGGGAGTCGAGGAGGGGTGCGTCGAGCTGCGGTCCGGCCGTGAGCATCCGGGGGCAGCCGACCTCGAGGATCAGCTGCTCGCGCAGCTGCTCCTTCTCGGCCTCGAGGGCGTCCTGGAGCTGCTCCAGGCAGCGCCTGCGGAATGCCCGGTTGCGCGACCAGTCGGTCTCGTCGAAGGCCCGCCGGGCCGCTGAGATGGCCCGGCGCATATCGGCGGCCGATCCGTCGGTGACCTGACCGATCACCTCCTCGGTGGCGGGGTTGACGTTGTCGAAGCTCCTGCCCGTGGACGACTCGACGAGCGAGCCGTCGATGAGCATGTTCGATTCCGGATCGATGGTCGTCGTGCCGCTCATGGCGCTCCCCCCGGTCGGCACTGCAGGAGGCCGTCCGCTGATATTGACGTTAGTGGTTTCAAAGAATACCGTTCCGGGAATGAGCTGCAACCCGCCCCCGGACACGGCCCGGACCTCCCGCTCCCGACACGGGGGACCGACCCGACGGCAGACGGCGTCCGGCACCGGGGCGAAGGTCGTCCTCCGGCTCCGAGAAGGACGTTTCGGCGGCGAGGACGGCCGGTGAACCTCTCGGGCCGTTCGGCCATCGTCACCGGCGGGGCCGGCGGGCTCGGTTCCGCCACCGTGCGCCGCCTCAAGGATCTCGGGATGGGCGTCGTGGTGTTCGACCTCGACGCCGACCGTGCCGGCGGGCTGGCCAAGGAGCTCGGCGAGGGCGTGGTCGGTGTCGGCGGCTCCACCGTCGACGACGCCGCCGTCGCCGCCGCCATCGACGCCGCCCGTTCGCTGGGGCCGATCGCCGCCCTGGTCAACGTGGCCGGCGGCGGGGTCGGCGGTGGGCGCACCGTGGCACGTGACGGGACCCCGCACGCCATGGACTCGTTCGTGAAGACCCTCGAGATGAACGCCACGGGAACGTTCAACATGAGCCGCCACGTCTGCGCGGCCATGGGTGCCAACCAGCCCGACCAGGACGGCCAGCGCGGGGTGGTGGTCAACACGGCCTCCATCGCCGGCATCGAGGGCCAGAGCGGTCAGGTGGCCTACGGCGCGGCCAAGGCCGCCATCTTGGGCATGACGCTCCCCATGGCCCGGGACCTGGCACCCATGGGCATCCGGGTGTGCGCCATCGCCCCCGGCACCATGGGCACCCCGGTGATGCTCGGGGCACTACCCCACCTCAAGAAGGACCCGGCCGAGAACATCGTGTTCCCGAAGCGCATGGGTCATCCCGAGGAGTTCGCCCTCCTGGTCGAGTCGATCGTCGTCAACCCCTATCTCAACGGGGAGAACATCCGCCTCGACGGCGCGCTGCGCTTCAACGTCAACTAGGACGGGCGCGTCGACGTCCGTCCGGAACGGCCGTGAACGACACGAGTCCGGACCGGCCGTCGCCGGCCGGGGAGTGAGGAGCCCGATGCCCGATGCCGTGATCGTCTCGACGGCGAGGACCGCGGTCGGTACCTCGTTCAAGGGCTCGCTCGCCGAGGTGGACGCCTTCGAGCTGGCCACCCTGGCCGTGGCCGAGGCGGTACGCCGGTCCGGGATCGACCCGGAGCTGGTGGACGACGTCATCCTCGGGGAGATCCTCTACGGAGGGGGCGACGTCGCCCGCTACGCGGCCATCGAGGCCGGGCTCGTGAACGCGCCGGGCATGGCCCAGAACCGACACTGCGCTTCGGGGCTCTCCGCCATCCAGAGCGCCGCGGGGTCCATCCGGTCCGGCATGGACAACGTCGTCGTGGCCGGCGGGGTGAACTCGTCGTCGACGTCGCCGCGCACCAGCCGGCGGGTCCTCGGCGGCGACGACTGGGAGGAGTGGAACTCCCCGAGCCACCGCGAGACCCCCGACGCCCCCAACCGCGACATGTCCATCACCGTCGGCTGGAACGCAGCCGTCCAGGCCGGGGTGACCCGGGAGGAGATGGATGCTTGGGCGTTCCGCTCCCATCAGCGGGCCATCGCAGCCATCGACGCCGGGAAATTCGTCGACGAGATCTTTCCCGTCGAGGTGGTGGACCGGGCCGGTGAGCGCAGGATGTTCGCCGTCGACGAGCACCCCCGGCGCGACTGCACCATGGAGAAGCTGGCGTCGCTCACGTCCCTGCATCCCGAGGTCGAGGGATTCAGCATCACGGCCGGTACTGCCGGCGGTGTCAATGACGGGGCCGCGGCCATGGTGATGACCGACCGTGAGCTGAGCGAACGACTCGGACTCGAGCCGCTCGCCGTGGTCAGGGCCTGGGCCTCGGCCGGCGTGCCACCGTCGGAGACGGGTCTCGCCCCGACCGTGGCCATCCCGAAGGCGTTGGCCCGTGCCGGTCTCGGTGTCGACGACGTCGGCCTGTGGGAGATCAACGAGGCATTCGCTTCGGTGTGTGTCGCCACCACCCGGATCCTGGGCATCGAGGAGTCGTTGGTGAACGTGCTCGGCAGCGGTTGCAGCCTCGGCCACCCGATCGCCATGACCGGGGCGCGCATGGTCATCTCCCTGACCCACGAGCTCCGCCGGCGGGGTGGGGGCACCGGGGTCGCCGCCATGTGCGCCGGAGGCGGCATGTCCACCGCCCTCGTCCTCGACGTCGCCGCCCCCCGGTAGCACCGAGCCGCGGGTGGTGCCGACGGGTCGCCGGGACCACCCGGCGATCAGGTCATCTGCCCGATCGCCGCGCACACCCCGCCGTCCACGAGCAGGTCGGTGCCGGTCACGAAGCTGGCCCGGTCGGACAGGAGGAACTCGATGACGGCGGCGACCTCGTCGGCACTGCCGGAGCGTCCCAGGGGCGCGATCGACTCGAGCTGGCGCATGCCCGGCTGGCGTTCGGACTCCTGGCGGCCCATGGGCGTGTCGATGGTCCCCGGCGACACCGAGCAGATCCGGGCGCCCACCGATCCGAAGGCACCCGCCTCGCGCTCGACGAGGCGGCGGACCCCGCGCTTGGCCCAGGAGTAGGCCACGCCCGGGTCCTCCCCCGCTGCCCCGAGGGCGGTGCGGTAGTCCTCGAGGAGGGTCGGCGCGAGCGGGTCCTCGAGGATACGGTCGATCCCCGGATCGATCGGTGGGGCGAGGAGCTGGGCGGCCATCGAGGCCACGCACACGAGCGCCGTCCTCTCGGTGGCCAGCGGACGCAGGGCATCGACCAGGAGCGCCGTGCCGACCAGGTCGATGGCGATGATCCGGTCCCACGTCCCCATGGTCGGGGAGATGCCGGCGGCGTGGGCCACCCGCTGTACGGTGCCGTGCGCCGCGGCGATGCGGGCGACCCGGGCCACGGCGGAGGCGTCGCCGATGTCAGCGCCCACGGCCTCGCACCGGGTGCCGGACGCCGCCAGCGGCCCCATCGTCTCGGCGGTGGCGTCGGGGTCGAGGTCCACGAGCACCAGGGTGTCCACGGTCCCGGCCATGCGTTCGGCACAGGCGGCGCCGATGCCACGTGCGGCGCCCGTGACGATCCCGACCCGGTTCACGCCGGTCGGCGGGGGACGACGGCGATGGAGGGGATGCTCGCCGAAGGTCCGCACCGCAGGAGGTTGTCCAGGGCCCGGACGAGCTCGTCCACCTCGAGCAGCGCGCCGGCGATGTACTCGCGTGCCAGCCAGATCGGGGCCACCTCGGTCATCAGGTCCATGTCCCAGCCGGCGTTGAACCCGGTCATGGCGTCCCCTTCACCCCCGGCACAGTCGCCGACGGTCACCCGGGTGAACCCGATCTGCGGATGCTCGGCCCGCCACGCCTCGACCAGCTTGTCGAGCGCGGCCTTGCTCACCGCGTAGGCGCCGAGACCGGGCCACGGTGGCGTGTGCGACGCACTGATCGACGACAGGTAGGCGGCGGTGCCCTGCGAGGCCACCAGGTGGGGGAGGGCGGCCGCCGTGGTGAGCGACGCGCCGATGACGTTGGTGTCGAACACCCGCCGCCACGTCGCGGCGTCGGTGTCGGCGAGCCTCACGAGCGGGCCGACGCCGGTGGCGTAGACGAGTGCGTCGATGCCACCGAGCTCGCCGGCGGCCGCTCCGATCGCCGTCTTGCACGACTCCTCGTCCGTGACGTCGCACGGGATGGCCAGCGCCCCCGGACCGGCCTCGGCCGCCGCGTCGGCGAGTCGCTCCTTGCGCCGTGCCATCAGCGCCACACGGGCGCCCCGCTCCCCCAGTCCGACAGCGATGCACCGGCCCAGTCCGCTCGAAGCTCCGACGACGACCACCTTCATGGCATCAACCCCGCACGCTCGTGGACGTAGTCTGACCAACCGGCAACGACCGCCCCCCCCGGTGGGGGCGTCGGCGTCCCCACCTCACGTGAAGACGACCGGGAGTCGCTCCCAACCCCGGACCGTCGAGGTCCGTGCCTGTTTTGCGTTCTGCCAGTCGACCTCCCAGGAGGGGAAGCGCTGGAGCACCTCGTCCAGCGCCACCCGGCCCTCCAGCCTGGCCAACGCGGCACCGAGGCAGAAGTGCAACCCGTAGCCGAACGCCAGATGGTGGTCGATCTTGCGGGTGACGTCGAACCGGTCCCCGTCGGGGAACCTCCGGTCGTCACGGTTGCCGGACCCGTTGAGCAGCAGCACCACGCTCCCCTCCGGCACCACCTGTCCGTAGTGCTCGACGTCCCGGGTGACGTACCGGGCCTGGGCGGGCGACGGCGGCTCGAACCGCAGGAGCTCCTCGATGGCGTTGGACACCAGGCTCCGGTCCTCCACGATCCTGCGACGTTCGTCCGGGTGGTCGGCGAGGACCTTGCCCGTCCACCCGATGAGCCGGGTCGTCGTCTCGTTGCCCGCCGCGGCCAGGAGGTTCACCAGGTTGAGGACCTCGGCGCGGGTGAGCCGGCGGGTCGTGCCCGTCTCGTCCTCGAATTCGGCCTGGAGCAGTTCGGTCATCAGGTCGTCCGACGGGTGCTGCGCCCGCCAGTCGATGTACGCGTCGAACGAGCTGGCCTGCAGGTCGGCCCCATAGTTGGCGGTGTCGGGCATGGTTCCCTCCTCCAGGCGCAGGCCGTCGTCGATCTGGTCCCGAAGTGCCTCCTGGTCCTGCTCGGGGATCCCGAGCAGCATCCCGATGGTGCGCATCGGCATCTGGGCCCCCAGGTCGGCGATGAAGTCGAACCCGCCCGCCCCCTCCATCGGATCGAGGCTCCGCGCGCAGAACTCGCGGATCTTGGGCTCGATAGCGCCCATCTTGCGGGGCGTGAACACCCGGGAGAGGAGCCCCCGATGGAGGTTGTGGCCCGGGGGGTCCTCGAAGATGATCGATCCGGGCGGGATCTCCATCTCGCTCTTGATGATCTCGAGCAGGGTGCCCTTGGCCGAACTGTAGGTCTTCCACTCGATGAGACCACGCTCGACGTCGTCGAAGCGGCTCAACGCGTAGAAGTCGTATCGCTCGTTGTAGTACACCGGGCGCTCCTCGCGGAGGCGCCGCCAGATCGGATACGGGTCGGTGTCGATGTCGAAGTCGTACGGGTCGTAGTAGAGGTCGGAATCGGTGGTGGTCACGGGGGTCCCCCTTGGTCGACGTCGGAACGGCAGTGCACGGCGGGGAGGTGCCGGGCGCGTGGCCCGTACCGTCTCACGGGGCCGGGGCCACGGAGATGGCCTTGAGCTCGAGGTAGCTGTGGAGTCCCTCGCTGCCGAGCTCCCGGCCGATGCCACTCGCCTTCCTCCCCCCGAACGGCGCCGCCGGGTCCATGCTGTAGGGCTGGTTGACGCCGAAGGTGCCGGTGCGGACCCTGCGGGCCACGTCGAGGCCGCGCTCGGCGTCTGCCGTCCACACCGACCCCGAGAGGCCGTAGTCGGAGTCGTTCGCGATCCGGACGGCCTCGTCGTCGCCGGCATAGGCGAGGACCGACAGCACCGGTCCGAAGATCTCCTCACGGGCGATCCGCATCCCGTTGTCGACGCCGACGAAGAGGGTCGGGCGGACGTACCACCCCCGGTCGACGCCCCCGGGGAGGTCGGCCCCGCCGACGGCGAGGCGAGCGCCCTCCTGCAGGCCCGACTCGATGTAGCCCCGGACCCGTTCCTGCTGTCGACGGGACACCATCGGGCCGACCTCCGTCACCTGGTCGCTCGGGTCCCCGACCGGTACCGACGCGACCATGGCGGCCAAGGCGTCGACGAACTCGTCGTAGCGGGACGAGGGGACGAGGACCCGGGTCTGGGCGACACAGGCCTGGCCGCTGTTCATGAGGCCGGCCACGCGGACACCCGCCGCCACGAACTCCGGGTCGGCATCGTCGAGCACGATGGCGGCGGACTTGCCGCCGAGCTCGAGGCTCACCCGCTTGAGCGACGCCCCGCAGGCCGCGGCCACCTGCCGTCCCACGGCGGTCGACCCGGTGAACGAGACCTTGTCGACGCCGGGATGGCCGACCAGGAGCTCGCCGACGGCGCGGCCGCCGGGCAGGACGCTGACCACCCCGGGCGGGAGTCCGAGCTCCTCGACCAGCTCCGCCAGGAGGAGCGCGTCGAGCGGCGTCTCGGGCGCCGGTTTGACGATGACCGGGCAGCCGGCCACCAGGGCGGGGGCGAGCTTCCCGGCGATGAGGAACTGCGGCATGTTCCACGGGACGACGGCCCCGACGACGCCGACGGGCTCGCGGCGGACGATGACGTCCGCCCCGTACTGGCCCGGCCGCCGCTCTTCCCAGGCGACGGCGTCCCCGAGGTCGGCGACCCCGTTCATCACCATCATCGGGAGCGTCGCCTGGGCGAATCTCGAGAAGGAGATCGGGGCGCCCATCTCGGCGGTGATCAGCTCGGCCATCTGGCGACGTCGGGCCCCGTAGAGGTCGGCGAGCCGGCGCACGGCGTCGATCCGCTCCTTGGGATCGAGCCGCGGCCACGGCCCCTCGTCGTAGGCGGCCCGTGCGGCCGCCACGGCCCGGTCGACGTCGTCGGGCCCGGCCGCCGCCACCGTGGCGATGACCTCCTCCGAGTGCGGCGAGACCACGTCGATCACGTCCTCGGTGCTGGGCGTGGCCCAGGTGCCACCGACGAACAGCCGTCCTCCCTCTGCCACGCGACCCCCTGATCTCGGACCACCTGCTCGCGGCTGGTGCGACGAGCGTTGCACTCGGCCAAGAAGAAGGTTCTCATATGCCGGACGGGGCCGCCAGTCCCGGTCCGGCCCGTTCTCGACCACGGTCCCGGGGCGGTGGCGGACTCCGCTGAGAAACGGTACTCTCTGTTCGGAGCAAGGACATTCTCACCGCTGAACGGGGGAGGACACCATGACCACGGGAGTGCTCGACGTCCCGGTCTTCGATGCGGACAACCACCTGTACGAAACCCGTGACTCACTGACCAAGTTCCTCCCCGACGACGCCCGTCGGGTGATCGACTACGTCGAGGTCCGGGGCCGGACCAAGATCGTGGTGCGCGGCCAGATCAGCGAGTACATCCCGAACCCCACCTTCGAGGTCGTGGCCCGCCCGGGGGCCCAGGAGGAGTACTTCCGGGTGGGCAATCCCGAGGGCAAGAGCCGGCGGGAGATCTTCGGCGAGCCGATGCGTTCCATCCCGGCGTTCCGGGAGCCCGCGGCACGTCTCGAGCTGATGGATGAGCAGGGACTCGACCGGACCCTCATGTTCCCCACCCTGGCCAGTCTGGTGGAGGAGCGGCTGCGGGACGACCCGGCGCTCATCCACGTGGTCGTCCACGCCCTGAACGAGTGGCTCTACGAGACGTGGAAATTCGACTACGAGGGCCGGATCTTCACCACGCCGGTGATCAGCCTGCCCATCGTCGGCAAGGCCATCGAGGAGCTCGAATGGGTGCTCGAGCGAGGCGCCAAGGCGGTGCTCATCCGGCCCGCCCCGGTGCCGGGCTACCGCGGGTCGCGCTCGTTCGGCCTCCCCGAGTTCGATCCCTTCTGGGAGAAGGTCGTCGAGCACGACGTCCTGGTGGCCATGCACTCGTCGGACAGCGGCTACGAGCGGTACACCAACGACTGGTTGGGCAGCGACAGCGAGATGCTGCCGTTCCAGCCGCAGGCGTTCCGCATGCTCTCGGCCTGGCGGCCGGTGGAGGACGCGGTGTCCGCCCTCGTGTGCCACGGTGCGCTGTCCCGCTTCCCGACGCTCAAGGTCGCCGTGGTGGAGAACGGCAGCAGCTGGGTCGAGCCCCTGTTGAAGAACCTGGCCGACGTCTACAAGAAGATGCCGCAGGACTTCCTCGAGGATCCGGTCGACGTCGTCAAGCGCAACATCTTCATCAGCCCGTTCTGGGAGGAGGACCTCGGCGAGCTGGCCGACCTGATCGGACCCGATCACGTCCTGTTCGGGTCCGACTATCCCCACCCCGAGGGCCTGGCCGACCCGGTGAGCTACGTGAAGGAGCTCGACGGCCTTCCCGGCGAGACGGTGCGGAAGATCATGGGGGGCAATCTGGCCCGCCTGATGAACATCGACGACACCGTGGCCGCCACGCGGTGACCGGCACCGCTCGCTCCGGCGGGCGGGCCACCGTACCGGGGACCGTCGCCGCCACCGTCGGGCGGTTCGGTGACCGGCCTGCAGTGGTGGAGGACGGGACCCGGCTGACCTACCGGGAGCTGGCCGACCGTTCCCGGCGCTTCGGGGCCGCGCTCGTCGCCTCGGACGTCGCGCCGGGCGACCGGGTCGCCGTCTGGGCGTTCAACTGCTCCGAGTGGATCGTGGCCGCTCTGGGCCTGCTCCAGGCCGGCGCCGTGCTCGTCCCGGTGAACACCCGGTTCAAGGGGGCCGAGGCCGCCGACATCCTGCAGCGGTGCCGGGCAAAGGTCCTGGTGACCGTCACCGACTTCCTCGACACCGACTACCTGGCCATGCTCGCGGGGACCGGCACCGACCTCCCGGACCTCGCCACCGTCGTGGTCGCCCGGGGGCCGGCGGCGGTCGGGACCCATGCGTGGGCGGAATTCACGGCCCGCGCCACCGGTGCCGGGCTGGCCGAGGTCGAGCGGCGCTCCGCCGCCGTCACACCCGACGACCCGTGCGACATCCTGTTCACCTCGGGGACCACCGGGGTCCCCAAGGGCGTGGTCCAGACCCACGGCGGCACCACGCACGTGGCCGCCGACTGGGTGGCCATGACGGGCCTCGGGGCCGACGACCGCTACCTGATGGTCAATCCGTACTTCCATATGTTCGGGCTGAAGGCCGGCATCCTGGCCGCGGTCGGCGCCGGCGCCGCCATGCTCCCCGAGCCGGTCTTCGATGTCGACCGGGTGCTGGCCAGGGTGGCCGACGAGCGGGTGACCGTGCTGCCGGGGGCGCCCACCTTGTACCAGGGCATCCTCGACCATCCGGACCGTGACCGCCACGACCTGTCGTCCCTCCGAGTGGCCGTCACGGGTGCCGCCGACATCCCGGTCGAGCTGATCCGCCGGATCGACGCCGAGCTCCCGTTCTCGGTCCTCATCGCCGGCTACGGGCTCACCGAGGGCGGGACGGCGACGGCCACCTCGCCCGGCGACGAGGTCGAGACCATCGCCACCACGGTCGGGCAGCCCCGCCCGGGATTCGAGCTGCGGATCGTCGACGGCGAGGGTCGCGACGTCCCCGCCGGGGAGCCCGGGGAGGTCCTCCTGCGCGGGGACAGCATCATGTCCCACTACCTCGACGACCCGGAGGCGACCGCCCGGGCCCGTTCGGCCGACGGCTGGTTGTGCACCGGTGATCTGGGGATCCTCGATCCTGCCGGCCGCCTGCGCATCGTCGGTCGGTCCAAGGACATGTTCATCGTGGGGGGCTTCAACGCCTACCCCGCGGAGATCGAGAACGGCCTTCTGCGACATCCCGACATCACCCAGGCGGCGGTGATCGGCGTCCCGGACGGGCGCCTCGGCGAGGTGGGCATGGCCTTCGTCGTCGTGCGGCCCGGTGTCGAGGTGACCGACGCTGACGTCATCGGGTGGTGCCGCGAGCAGATGGCCAACTACAAGGTCCCCAGGGAAGTGGCGTTCGTCGACGACCTGCCACGCAACGCGACCGGCAAGGTGATGAAGGACGCCCTCCGCCGGCGCGCGGTCCCGGGCCGCCCCGGGTCCCCCGCATGAGCGGTCCCGGCCCTCACGGGCTGTCCGCACTGGCCGGCCTGCGGGTCGTCGAGCTCGGGGTGTGGGTGGCCGCCCCTTCGGCCGCGGCCCTGCTCGCCGACTGGGGCGCCGAGGTCATCAAGGTCGAGTCTCCGTCGGGCGATCCGATGCGCAACGTGTTCGGATCGCTCGGCATCGGGAGCGAGCTCCCCAATCCGGCGTTCGCACTCGACAACCGGGGCAAGCGGAGCATCGTCCTCGACCTTCGCGATCCGGCCGGGCGCCAGCACCTCGAGGAGCTCCTCGACACGGCGGACGTGTTCGTGAGCAACCTCCGGCCCGACGCCCTCGACAAGCTCGACCTCGAGGCCGAGGCGACGGTCGCCCGGCACCCGCGCCTCGTGTACTGCAGCATCAGCGGCTACGGCCTCTGCGGCGAGGACCGGAACCGCCCGACCTACGACATCGGCGCGTTCTGGGCCCGATCGGGGCTGTCGCGCCAGATGGCCGACGAGGACGGGAACCCGTTGAACGCCCGAGGCGGCATCGGCGACCACATCACCGGCCTGGCCGCACTGTCGGGGATCCTCGCCGCGGTGCTCGAGCAGCGTCAGACCGGGGTGGGCCGGGTGGTCGAGGTCTCGCTCCTGCGCACCGGTGCCTACGTGCTCGGCTGGGACCTGGGGCTCCAGATGCTGTTCGGCAAGGTGTCCCCGGCCGAGTCCCGCCACCACAACCAGTCGCCCCTGATGAACGCCTACCGGGCCGCCGACGGGCGGTGGTTCTTCCTGACCGGCCTCGAGGCCGACCGGCACATCGGTGCCGTGGCCCGGGCCCTCGGCCGGGCCGACCTCATGGAGGACGAGCGCTTCTCCAGCGCGTCGGCCATCCGTCGGAACCGGACCGAGTTCATCGCCCTCCTCGACGGGATCATCGGCGAGCGGCCGCTCGCCGAGTGGGCGGCGCGTTTCGACCACGAAGGCGTCTGGTGGGCGCCGGCCCAGACGCCGGCGGAGGCCGTCGAGGATCCGCAGCTCCTGGCCAACGACGGCTTCGTCGAGGTGGACGGCGGTGCCGTGCGGTCGGTGAACGGGCCGGTGACCTTCTCGGGAGTGGCCCGGCGGCGTTCGGTGAGCGTGCCCGACCTGGGGGAGGACACCGACGAGGTCCTCGCCGCGCTGGCCGAACGCCACCGCCGCTCCCGGGACTGACCGGTGGCCCGCCCGCGGGCGGCACCATCGTCCGACCGGTCAGTCGGTGTCCCGGCCCCGGGCCAGGAGGCCCCGGGCGATGACCAGGCGCTGGATCTCGTTCGTACCCTCGCCGATCACCATCAACGGCGCGTCCCGGTAGTAGCGCTCGACGGGAAGGTCGACCGTGTAGCCGATGCCTCCGTGGATCCGCATCGACTCGGTGGCCAGCTCGAGCGCCGTCTCGCTGGCGAAGAGCTTGGCCATGCCGGCCTCGACGTCGCAGCGGAGCCCGGCGGCCTTTCGCTCGGCGGCGTTCCTGGTGAGGAGGCGGGCCGCTTCGAGGTGGGTGGCCATGTCGGCGAGCTTGAGTTGGATGGCCTGGTGCTCGCCGATCGGCCGGCCGAACGTCTCCCGCTGCCGGGCGTAGGCGAGGGCGGCCTCGAAGGCGGCCCGGGCCACACCGACGGCCCGTGCCGCGATGTTGATGCGGCCGACCTCGAGCACACCGAGGATCAGGGGCAGGCCGCGGCCGGCCTCGCCGATGAGGTTGGCGGCCGGGAGCCGGTGGTCGGTGTACGACATCTCGACGGTCTCGACGGTCTCGACGCCCCGGTAGCCCAGCTTGCCCACGTGCTTGCCCGTCGAGATGCCCTCGAAGTGCGGACCGGGCTCCTTCTCCACAATGAACGCGGAGATCCCCTCCTCGGTCCGGGCGGCCAGGGCGACGATGCCGGCCCGCTCGCCGTTGGTGACCCACGCCTTGGTGCCGTTGACGACGTACTCGTCCCCGTCGCGCACGGCGGTGCAGGAGATGTTTCGGGTGTCGCTGCCGGCGTCGGGCTCCGACAAGGAGAGCGCACCGCGGCGCGTGCCGGTCGCCATGGTCGGCAGCCAGCGCCGCTTCTGGTCGTCGCTCCCGTGCGTCATGATCAGCGTGGCAGCCATGGTGTGGGTGTTGACGACGCCGGTCAGGCTCATCCAACCGAAGGCCAGTTCCTCGATGACGCCGATGTAGGTGAGCAGGTCCAGGCCGAGGCCGCCGTACTCCTCGGGGATGGTCACGCCGAACAGGCCGAGCCCGCGCATCTGGGCGACGATGTCCGCTGGATAGGTGTCTTCGTGCTCGAGGGCGGTCGCCACCGGGGCGACCTCGTTGGCGACGAACCGACGGACGGTGTCGACGATGTCGCGCCGGACGTCGGGGTCGGTCGAGGTCGTGGCGGTGGGGCGGGAGACCTCGGGAGCCATCGCTGAGAACGATACATCCCTCCGATGTTGACGTCGATCTCATGAAAGAGAAGAATATTTCCGATGTCTGCCTCCCTGATGCACCACGCCCTGGAGCAGGCCGCGGCGCAGTTCGGTGACCGTGACGCCGTGCTGGCCGGTGACGAGCGCTGGTCCTTCCGCGACCTGGACGACGCCAGCACCGCCTTCGGACGGCACCTCCTCGCCCGCGGCGTCCGCTCCGGGGACCGGGTGGCCCTGATGACGTCGAACCGACCGGAGTTCGTGGTGGCGATCCACGGCATCTCCAAGATCGGCGGGGCCGGCGTGCTCCTCAGCCCGGCGTGGAAGGCGGTCGAGACCCGGCACGCCCTGGAGCTGACCGGGCCCGTCCACGCCGTGGCCGACGGGCCCGCCGTCGAGCTGCTGGCCGGCCTGATGGGCGGGGGCCGGCTCACCGACCTCGACCACCCCGGGGCGGTCGGAGCGGCGGGCGCCCCCGACGACGCGACACCGGGCGCCGGGACGCCGGGCGCCGGGGCGAGCGGGCTGGACGAGGCGGTGCTGGTCTTCAGCTCGGGTACGACCGGACTGCCCAAGGCCGTCCGCCACACGCACCGGTCGATGGGCTGCGCCACGGTGGACTGGTGTGCCGCCCTGGGCCTCGGCCCGGACGACCGGTTCCAGGTGGCCACGCCGCCCTCCCACATCCTCGGCCTGCTCAACCTGCTGGCTGCGGCGTCGGCCGGCGCCTGCGTGCGTCTGCATCCGCGGTTCGACCTCGACGAGGTGCTGGGCCGCATCGAGTCCGAGCGGATGACCCTCGAGATGGCCGTGGCGCCGATCGCGCTGGCCATGGCCAACCACCCCGACATCGAGCGGTACGACCTCTCGTCGCTGCGCTACATCATCTGGGCGGCCACGCCGGTCAGCGAACGCGTGGCCCGGCTGGTCACCGAGCGGACGGGAGTCCGGTGGCTGCCCGCGTACGGGGCCAGCGAACTGCCGGTCATCACCTGCAACCCCGTCGACGACCCGGGGTCCTGGCGGCTCGACTCGGCCGGCCTGCCCCCCGGGGGGGTCTCGCTGCGCGTCGCCGATCTCGACACCGGTACGGTGCTCCCCCCGGGCGGGATCGGCGAGATCCAGGTCCGGAGCCCGTCGGTGATGGCCGGGTACCTCCCCGAGGAGGAGACGGTCGGCGCCTTTTCCGAGGGGTGGTACCGGACGGGCGACGTCGGTTGGCTGGAGCCCGAGGGGTGGGTCCACCTGACCGATCGCTCCAAGGAGATGATCAAGGTCAACGGGTTCCAGGTGGCGCCGGCCGAGGTCGAAGAGGTCGTGCGCAGCCACCCGTCGGTGCTCGACTGCGCCGTCTTCGGGCTCGTCGACGAGCGGGCGGGCGAGGTGCCGGTCGTCGCGGTGCAGCTCGACCCGGCACGGCCCGCCGCGGCCGGCGAGATCCAGGAGCTGGTGGCCGGATCACTGGCCACGTACAAGCAGGTGCGTCACGTCGTCGTCGTCGACACCATCCCCCGGTTGCCCTCGGGGAAGGTGCTTCGCCGGATGCTCCGGGACGAGTGGACCCCGGTCCTGTTGGCGTCGGGCGCCGACACCTGATGGACGTCCGACTCACGACGGAGCAGCAGGCGCTCCGCGACTCGGCCGCCCAGGTCGTCGACCGGCTGGGCCCGGGCACCGTGCGGGGCCTCGGCGACGTCGAGCGGGCGGGCAGGCTCGACGCGGCCGTGGCCGCCTCGGGCTGGCGCGAACTCCGGGTCCCCCCGGACGGACGGACACCCCTCGCCTCCGCGGTCGAGGCGGCGGTGGTCGCCGAGGAGCTCGGTCGCGGGCTGGCCGACGTCCCGTTCCTCGGACCGACGTTGGCAGCCGAGCTGCGCCGGCTGGCCGGGGCGCCGCCGGCCGGTGCCCCCGAGACCGTCGCCTTGGCCAGCTCGCTCGCCGCGGCGGCCGCGGTCGACGCCCGAGCGGTGCCCTCCGACGCCGTGGCCGTCGACGCCCGGGGGGCGACCGCCGCACTGGTGCTCCTGCCCGACGAGGCGGGCCATGCACTGGGCACGGTCGCTCTGGGGCCGGTCGGCGTCGGCACCGACCTGACCCGGCCCGGGGCCGCCGCCGACCCGGCGTCCACCGCCACGCGGGTGGAGGGTCCGGGCTGCCGCCCCCTCACCGGTGACGACCTGGCCGCGTGGACCGCGCTCGGACTGGCCCTCGACTGCGCCGACCTCGTGGGCACGATGCGCGGGAGCGTCGACCTCGCCGTCGGGTACGCCTCGATCCGTCGTCAATTCGGCCGGCCCATCGGCTCGTTCCAGGCCGTGCAGCACCTCCTGGCCGACGCCCACGTCCTGACCGAGGGCTCGCGGAGCGCGGCCCGCCACGCCGCCTGGGCGGTCGACGCACTGGCGCCCGGCGACGCCCTTGCTGCCGCAGCCGCGGCCAAGGCCTACTGCGCCCGTGCGGCGCGGACGGCGTGCGAGACCGCCATCCAGGTCCACGGGGGCGCGGGCAATACCTGGGAGTGCCTCGCCCACGTCTACCTGCGACGGGCCCTGCTCTCCACCGCCGTGCTCGGCGGGGTGGGAGCCAGCCTGGACCGGGTGGCCGCCCACCACGGGATCGGAGGTGGCGGTGGACTTCGGTGACGCTCCCGCCGAGGCCGAATTCCGCCTCCGCCTGCGGGCCTGGCTCGAGGTGCACAACCCCGGACTGCCGACCTCGTCGACCGACGACGAGTACTGGGCCGGCCAGGCGGCGTGGCACCAGTCGCTCTACGACGGCGGGTTCTTCGGCGTGACCTGGCCGACCGCGATCGGCGGTCAGGACCTGCCGAGCGTCTACGACGTCATCGTCGACGAGGAGCTCGCCGCCGCCGGGGCACCGGCCCGGCCGAGCCTGGGCTACCTGGTGGAGGGGATCCTCGAGCACGGCAACGGCGAGGTGCAGGCCCGTTTCCTCCCCGGGATCGTGAACGGCCGGGACCGCTGGTGCCAGGGCTTCAGCGAGCCCGACGCCGGTTCCGACCTGGCGTCGCTGCGGACCCGGGCCGACCGGGACGGCGACGAGTACGTCCTCACCGGCCACAAGGTGTGGACCAGCTACTCCGACGACGCCGACTGGTGCCTGGTCCTGGCCAGGACCGACCACGACGTCGCCCGGCACCGGGGGATCTCCGCCTTCGCCCTCCCCATGCGCCAGCCCGGCGTCGAACAGCGACCGCTGCCCATGATCAACGGGATCACCAAGGAGTTCGGCGAGGTGCTCCTCGACGGCGCACGCGTCCCGGACGTCAACATGATCGGACGGCCCGGGGAAGGGTGGCCACTGGCCATGACCATCGTCAGCCACGAGCGGGAGCCGCACGAGCTGGGCTTCGCCGGTCGCTACGCCAAGCAGGTGAAGGACCTGGTCGCCCTGGTGAAGGCCGACCCCGGCCGCTACGGCGGCGAGGAGGTCCGCGACCTGACCTGGGCTATCGTCGAATCGGAGATGTTGCGGATGCACGTCTGTCGCCGGCTCTCGGACCGTCTCGACGGAATCGTGCACGGCCCCGAGGGATCGGTGGACAAGTTGCTCATGACGTGGACCGAACAGGCGGTCGGCCATGCCGCGCTCTCGATCGGCGGCGCCCGAGCCACCGGGTCCGACGACACCCTGATGAAGGTGTACCTCTACAGCCGGTCCCAGAGCGTCATGGGCGGGACCTCGCAGATCCAGCGGAACCTGGTCGCCGGCCGGATCCTGCACCTCCCCGCCTCGTGAGCGCCTACCAGTTGACCGACGAGCTCCAGGTCGAGGACGACGGCCCGGTCCGGATCGTCCGGATGAACCGGCCCGACCACCTCAACGCCACCAACCGCGGGCTCCACAAGGGGCTGGCCGAGCTGTTCCCCCAGCTCGACGCCGACGGCGACGTCCGGGCGGTGGTGCTCACCGGCAACGGCCGGGCGTTCTCGGCTGGCGGTGACTTCACCTACCTCGACGAGCTGGCCAAGGACGAGGCACTCCGGCAGGAGACCCTCGTCCACGGCAGGCAGATCGTGACCGGCATGGTGGCGTGCCGGGCACCGATCGTGGCCGCCGTCAACGGGCCCGCGGTGGGGTTGGGCTGCAGCCTGGTCGCCCTGTCGGACATCGTCTACATGGCCGAGAGCGCCCACCTGGCCGACCCGCACGTCATGATCGGTCTGGTGGCGGCCGACGGGGGCCCGGTGACCTGGCCCCTGCTGACCAGCCTCCAGCTGGCCAAGGAGTACGCCCTGACCGGTGAACGCATCCCGGCCGAGCGGGCCGCGCAGATCGGGTTGGTCAACCACGTGTGCGCCGACGACGTGGTCGTCGAGCAGGCCCTGGCCTGCGCCCACCGGATCGCCGGGCTCCCCCGCCGGGCGGTGGAGGACACCAGGCGCATCCTCAACCTCCACCTCGAACGGGCCGTGGTCGCCACCTTGGACTTCGCCCTGGCCGCCGAGGACCGGTCGTTCACGTCGCCCGAGCTTCGGGCCAACCTCGACCGCCTCCTGGCCCGGCGCGAGGAGCGCTAGGGGCCCAGAACCGGGTTCTCGCGTCGGGCCCAGGGCGTCACCGGACGGGACAGCCCCGCTTCGCCTCCTGGGATACTGGCGTTTCTGCCATCTCCACTACACTGCGGGGGATGTCGGAACGTGAACTCGAGGTCGACGAGGCCGTGGCGGAGGAGCCGGCCCTGAGTCGGCGTGAGCAGGCCGTGGCCCGGTCGCTGTTCACGGCCAGGGCCCGGGCCGAGAGCCGCCTGCAGCGATTCCTCGACGCCGCGCTCGAGTTGATGAACGAGGGCGAATCGGGTCGGGACTTCACGGTGCACGAGGTGGTCGAACGCTCCGGTCAGTCCCTGCGCCTCTTCTACCAGTACTTCGGCGGCAAGCACGAATTGCTGCTCGCCCTCTTCGAGGAGTCCGTGCGTTCGACGGCGGACCACCTCCGCGAGCGGATCGCCGGTGAGGACGATCCCCTGGAGCGGATCCACCGGTTCGTGATCGAGTACTACAAGCTGTGCCGTCCACCACTGCCCGGGGAACCGGTGGAGCCGCTCGCCACGGCGTGGGTGATGGTGGACTTCGCCCAGCAGCTGCTCACCAGTCATCCCACCGAGGCGGCCCTGGCCTTCGATCCGCTGGTCACGCTGTTCGGCGAGGTGCTCGAGGACGCCGAGCGGGCGGGCTGCATCCGCTCCGGGCTCCGCCACAGCCCGATCGCCGGCATGGTGCTCGAAGTGATCATGTTCAATACGTTCTCGACCACGATCGGCGGGACGTCGGTCCGCACGGTGGACCCCGATCCGGCCGAGGAGCTCTGGGAGTTCATCCTCCACGGCGTGGGCACCGGCGTGCCGCGTCCGGGCCCCGTGACCCGCTAGCCGCCGCCGCTCCGCCCGCGCCCACCGTCGGCGGCGCCGGCGCCGGTGCAGGCCGCCAGGCAGAACCTGACCAGTCGGTCGGTCTCCGCCCGGGTCGGCCTGCGTCGTCCCCACAGGAGGTCGTGGAGCCTGCCGACCACGGCGTGGGCGACCAGCTCGGCGTCGAGCTCCGGGTCGTCGCTGCGGAGTTCGGTGAACGGATCACGGAGCAGCGTCGCCAGCCGGGCGCTGGTCGAGGCGTGCGAGACGGTCACCGTCGGACCCAGGCTCGCCGCGTTCCACAGGACGGCGAGGGTGGTGGTGGCGCTCTCCTCGTCGACGGCCTGGGACAGGATGCCCTCCACCCAGCGGCGGACCCTGCCCACCGCCGTCGGCTCCTTGGCCATCTGGTGGTCCAGGTAGCTCAGCAACCGCTCGGTGCCGTCGTCGAGGATGGCGGCGACGAGGGCGTCCTTCGAGGCGAAGTGCCGGTAGAAGCCCTCGTTGGACAGCCCTGCCTCGGACACGATGTCGGCCACCCGGGGCCGGGAGTCGGTCCCGCAGCGCCGCATGACGGCACGTCCCGCGTCGATCAGGCGGCGCACCTCGCCGGTGTAGTCGGGCACCCGCTTGTCGAGGGTCTTCCGGGCGATCCTGGAGGCGACGTCGTCCGGCACGGGCAGAGATGGATTCTCCATGGGCAGAATGTTATTCTGCCAGCCGACGAGGAGGGGAGACGCTCATGGCCTGGCAGTTCGCGACCGACCCGGCGTACCAGACCAAACTGGACTGGGCGGAGGAGTTCGTCCGGACGGAGGTGGAGCCGATCGACGTGCTCTGGAGGGGGCTCGAATTCACGCCCCCCGACGCGACCCTCTCCGCCATCCTCGACCCGCTCAAGGAACAGGTGCGGGCCCAGGGCCTGTGGGCCACCCACCTGGGCCCCGAGCTCGGCGGCCAGGGCCACGGGCAGCTCAGGCTCTCGCTCCTCAACGAGATCCTCGGTGGCTCCTCCTGGGCCCCGATCGTCTTCGGTTGCCAGGCGCCCGACACCGGCAACGCCGAGATCATCGCCCACTACGGCACCGAGGCCCAGAAGGAGCGCTACCTGCGCCCGCTCCTGGAGGGGAGGATCTTCTCCTGCTACTCGATGACCGAGCCACAGGGAGGCTCGGACCCGACCCGGTTCGAGACCAGCGCCGTCAAGGACGGCGACGAGTGGGTCCTCAACGGCTGGAAGTTCTTCTCCTCCAACGCACGGACGGCGTCGTTCCTCATCGTGATGGCGGTGACCAACCCCGACGTGTCGGCCTACGAGGGCATGTCGATGTTCCTCGTCCCCACCGACACGCCCGGCATCGAGATCGTCCGTGATGTCGGCCTGGCCGGCGAGCCCGAGGGGGAGGGAGCGCACGCCCTGATCCACTACGACGACGTGCGGCTTCCGGGCGAGGCGGTGCTCGGCGGCGAGGGCCAGGCGTTCGCCATCGCGCAGACCCGTCTGGGCGGCGGACGCATCCACCACGCCATGCGCACCATCGGCCTGGCCCGGAGAGGACTCGACGCCATGTGCGAGCGGGCGCTCAGCCGCCAGGTCTCGGGCGGCCTGCTGGCAGACAAGCAGTTCGTGCAGGGGTACATCGCCGACTCGTACGCCCAGCTGATGCAGTTCCGGCTCTACGTGCTCTACACGGCGTGGCTGATCGACGAGCACAACGACTACCGGAAGGTCCGCAAGGACATCGCCGCCATCAAGGTCCTGATGCCGGGTGTCCTCCACGACATCACCTGGCGGGCCATGCAGGTGCACGGTGCGCTGGGCGTCAGCAACGAGATGCCGTTCCACCAGATGCTGATCGGGGCGAGCGTGATGGGACTCGCCGACGGTCCCACCGAGGTGCACAAGGTGACCGTTGCCCGCCAGGTGCTGCGGGACCACCGTGCCACTGACGACCTGTGGCCGACCCAGCACCTCCCGAAGCGCCGAGACGCGGCGCGCCAGAAATTCGCTGCACTCCTCGAACACGAAGTGGGGAACCTCTGATGATCGACGTCGGTCGGCTGGCCACGTGGATGGACGGGCAGGGGCTCGGGGTGGGCGCGCCCATCGAGCACGCCTTCGTCTCGGGAGGGACCCAGAACGAGATCTACGAGATCCGCCGGGGCGAGGTGCACGCTGCCCTACGGATCCCACCGCCGTCGGCCCCCGAGACCCGCGATGCCGGGATCCTGCGCGAGTGGCGGATCATCGAGGCGCTCGATGGGACCGACGTCCCCCACACGGCGGCCGTGGCCGCCTGCGACGACCGGTCGGTCCTCGGGCGCACCTTCTACCTGATGGGCTACGTCGACGGCTGGTCGCCGATGACCACCGACGGGTGGCCGGCGCCCTTCGATGCCGACCTCGAGGCCAGGAAGGGGCTGGCCTTCGAGCTCGTCGACGGCGTCTCCCTGCTGTCGAGGGTCGACTGGGAGGCGAAGGGCCTCGCCGACCTGGGGCACCCCGACGGCTTCCACGAGCGCCAGGTCGACCGGTGGACGGCGTTCCTCGAGCGCATCAAGGGACGCGAGCTGCCCGGGTTCGGCGAGGCATCGGCCTGGTTGCGCCGGCACCGGCCGATCGACTTCATCCCCGGTCTGATGCACGGCGACTACCAGTTCGCCAATGTGATGTACCGCCATGGGGCACCGGCCCGGATGGCCGCCATCGTGGACTGGGAGATGGGCACCGTGGGCGACCCCAAGCTCGACCTGGCCTGGGTGGTCAACGGCTGGCCGGAGCACCCCGACGAGGTCTCCGGGGTCACCTACGTCGACATGACGGGCATGCCGTCTCGCTCGGCCATCCTCGACCGGTACGCCGAGGTGTCCGGGCGGCAGGTCGATGACATCGACTACTACTGCGTGCTGGCCAAGTGGAAGCTGGCCATCGTCCTCGAACAGGGGTTCCAGCGGGCGGGCGACAACGCCATGCTCCAGTCGTACGGACCGGTGGTGCTGGAACTCATGCAGGGCGCCGCCGACCTGGCCGAGACGTCGGACTACCCGTCATGAGCGCCGCCGACCCCGAGCTGGTGGGCGAACGCCGGGGCCCGCTCTCCCTGCTCCGCATGAACCGGCCCGAGGCCGGCAACTCGCTGACGACGGTCATGGTGGCCGGGCTCGGCGCGGCGCTCATCGAGGCCGAGTCCGATCCCGACATCCGTGCCGTCGTCCTCACCGGCACCGGCGACCGGGCCTTCTGCTCGGGCATGGACCTCCGGTCGTTCTCGGAGGGGGACGTGCCCGGGACCTCCCCCGGCGAGCCGACGGAGGCGTTCCACCGGCTGCTGCGGGGCGAGATCGGCGTCCCGGTGGTCGGCGCGGCCAACGGTGCGGCCGTGGCCGGCGGCCTCGAGCTGCTGCTCGGCTGTGACCTGGTGGTCGCCTCCAGCGAGGCACGGTTCGGCCTCCCTGAGGTGAAGCGCGGGCTCTTCGCGGCCGGTGGGGGCACCATGCTCGGCACCCGGATCCCGTTGGCCGTGGCGCTCGAGCTGGCGCTCACCGGTGACCTGGTGGATGCCTCCCGTGCCTACGAGGTCGGGCTCGTCAACGCCGTCGTTGCACCGGCGGAGGTCCGGGCCACGGCCATCGCCATGGCCGAGCGGATCGCCGCCAACGGCCCCCTCGGCCTGGCCGCCTCCAAGGAGCTTGTCCGTCTGAGCGTGTCGGACCCGGTGGCGGCCCGGAAGCGTCAGGCGGAGTGGTCGACGGTGGTCTTCGCCAGCGAGGACGCCAGGGAGGGCGCCCGGGCCTACGTGGAAAAGCGTGACCCGGTGTGGAGGGGTCGCTGAGGTGCGGGCCGCCGTCTGCCGTTCCCACGGGACGCCCGACGTCGTGGTGGTCGACGAACTCCCTGCACCGGAGCTCGGCGCCGGACAGGTGCGGGTCCGCGTGGGTGCCGCCGCCGTCAACTTCCCCGACGTGCTCCTGGTCGCCGACAGGTACCAGGCCACCGTGCCACCCCCCTTCGTACCCGGGAGCGAGTTCGTGGGCGTGGTGACCGAGGTCGCCGACGGGGCCAGGGGAGTGTCGGTGGGCGACCGGGTCGCGGGGACCGTGATGGTCGGCGCCTTCGCCGAGGAAGTGGTCGTGGACCCGGCGGCGGTCCGGGTCGTCCCCCCGGGCGTCGGGGACCGCCACGCCGCCGCCTTCGGCGTGGCATGGCGGACGGCGCACCACGTCCTCCGCTCCGTCGCCCGGCTGCAGAAGGGTGACGAGCTCGTCGTCCTGGGCGCCGGTGGCGGTGTCGGCCTGGCCGCCGTCTGCCTCGGCAGCCTTCTCGGCGCCTCGGTGACGGCGGTGGCGTCGTCCCCGGCCAAGCTGGAGGTCGCCCGGGCCGGCGGGGCCGCCCATCTGGTCCAGCACACCACCGTCGACCTGCGCCCCGCCCTCCGAGAGGTGCTCCCCGGGGGTGCGGATGTCGTCGTCGACCCGGTCGGTGGTGACCTCGCCGAGCCCGCCCTGCGGTCCCTGCACTGGGGCGGCCGCTTCGTGACCGTCGGCTACGCCTCGGGGGAGATCCCGAGGATCCCGCTCAACCTGGTGCTGCTGAAGGGCTGCCAGATCCTCGGGTTCCAGTTCCGGGACTTCGCCGAGCACTGCCCCGAGGAGCTCCAACGCAACGACGACGAGCTCTGGGGGCTCCTGGCCGACGGGCGCGTGCGCCCGCACCTCGGGGCTTCCTTCCCGCTCGACGAGGTGGTCGCCGCGCTGACGATGGTGGCCGACGGCCAGGTCGTGGGGAAGGTCGTCCTCGACGTTGCGCCGGAGCGCGCGGCCGGCTGATCCCCGGCGGACCGGCCGGTGCCCGTCACCGACGCCGCCGTCGGCCTCAGAGGGGGAGGAGGGGTGGCAGCTGGCGCCGGTCGATCAGCTCGGCCCCGAGCGACGTCGTGAGCGATGCCGCCGTGCCGAGGAGGGCGTCGAGCACCAGCGACCTGCGGACGTAGCGGTGGAACGGGTGCTCGACGGTGAAGCCCATGCCGGCCAGGACCTGTTGGCAGTGCCGGGCCGTGGTCCTCGCCTGGCGCCCGGCCACGGCCTTGGCCATGGCCGACCTCTCCGGCGTGGTGTCGAGCCACGCCGCGTCGAGCATGGCCTCCGCCGTGGAGATGGCGACCTGCGTCTCGGCCAGGCGGTGGCGGACGGCCTGGAAGGAGGCGATCGGGCGGCCGAATTGGAGGCGACCCCGGGCGTGGTCGCAGGCCAGCCCCAGCATGGCGCGCGAGGCTCCGACCAGTTCGTGGGCGACGGCCAGGCGGGCGAGGGCCACCGCGGCGGCCCACGTCGCCGGGGAGACGGCCCTGGCCGGACGGGTGCGGTCGACGTCGCCCGTCACCTCGAGCAGGCCCAGTTCCGGGTCGACGCCTCCGATCGCACGCAGCCCGAGCGATGCCGTCGGCACCGTGACCGCCGCCAGGTCGGCACCGCTCGAGGCGACCACCAGGGCTGACGGTTGGTCGACGAGGCCGGCGGGCGCCAGGCCCCGGACGCGGAGGCGCCCGGCGACGACCGTGCCGGGCGGGGTGCACCCGCCGATGGCGGGCAGCACGGTTCCCGTCCCGGGTCCGGCGTTCCCGACGAGCGCGTCGGCCAGGACCAGCCCGAGGGCCGAGGAGGTGGTGCCGGCCGCCCCCTGCTGCTCGAACAGCAAGGAGACGGCGGCGGAAGGGTCGTCGGCCAGTGCGTCACGCCACCCCAGTTGGTCGAGCGCGGCGTCGAGGCCGGATCCGGTGGCGCGGCCGGCGGCGTCGCCGAGGCTGCGCTCGAAGAGCACGAGGTCCTCGGGGTCCATCACCGGTCGTCCCCCAGGTCGAGGAGGCGGCGGGCGATGATGTTCCGCTGGATCTCGGCGCTCCCTCCGTAGATCGAGGCGGCCCGCGAGTACAGGTACTCGGAGCGCCACCGCCGGCTCCGCGGATCGTCCCCCGTCGTGACCTCGGGGGCCAGCGCGTCGGCGACCAGGTCGAACACCGCCTGCTCCGCCGTGGCCAACAGGACCTTGTCGATGGAGGTCTCGGGCCCGAGGCGGTCGCCGTCGGCCATGCGGTGCTGCGTGCCCCGCGACCGGGCCCGGAAGGCGTAGAGCAGCTCGGTGACCTCGCCCAGCCTCGACGGGTCGAGCGCCTCGGGCGGGGCGGACTCGAGGGCCTCCTGGAGCCGGCGGTGCAGGAACGCGGCCCGGTGCCAGAGCGAGGTGCTGCGTTCGTAGGGGAGGAGGTCCATGGCCACGGTCCAGCCGGCCCCCTCGTCCCCCAGGGTGCGGGAGAAGGGGACGACGACGTCGTCGAGGAAGAGCTCGGAGAACTCGGCGCCGCCGTGCATGGTCCCGATCGGCCGCACCGTGATCCCCGGGGAGTCCATGTCCACGAAGAGGGCGGTGATCCCCCGGTGGGCCGATTCGGTCGTGCCCGTCCGGACGAGGAGGACGCAGCGGTCGGCGTACTGGGCCAGGCTCGTCCAGAGCTTCTCGCCGGTGACCCGCCACCCGTCGTCGGTGCGCACCGCCCGGCAGGCCAGCGCGGCCAGGTTGCTCCCGGTGTCCGGCTCGGAGAACCCCTGGCACCACGTCTCGTCCCCGCGGAGCAGGGCCGGGACCACGGAGGCGGCGAGTGCGGGAGCGGCGTACTCGATCACGGTGGGCGCCAGCACCTCGGTCATCGAGAAGAGACCGGGCTCGACCAGGTCCCGGGCGGCGAGCGCCTCCCCGAGGTAGGCGCGAGTCAGGGTCGACCCGCCGAGGCCCCCGACCCGCTCGGGCCACCCGGCGCGCCCCCACCCCGCGTCGAAGAGCAGCGCCTTGACCTTGGCGAGCTGGTCCATCTGCTGGTCCAGCTCGCCGGCGCCCTCGTACCCGGGGGCCAGGACGGCGCCGTTGGCGTCGAGCCAGGTGTCCAGGGACGCCCGGAATTCCACCAGGTCGTCGGCCACGACCTCGACGCCGGTCACGGGACGGTGGGCGGAGGTCGGGCGGGGTCGTGGGCCCGACCGGAGTCACGGGCCCCGCTCTTGCGGAGGAAGGTCATCGCCCGGCTCTCGAGGCGCCAACCGTCGGGGGTTCGACGGTAGGTGTCCGTGTAGTACCCGATGCGCATGGCGTGGGTGGTCTGCTCGACGAAGCACAGCGGCTGCTGTCCCGAGCCGGTGTCGCCGTCGAGGGCGAGCGCCGGTGGCCCGACGAGGAACAGGCCCTTGGGGGCGGCGGCCACCAACGCCGGGAAGTCGGCGAGCGGGTAGACCTCGCCGAAGGCGCTGTAGGTGCCGTCGGGGGTGAAGACGTCGAGGACCGCGTCGACGTCGTCCCTGGTCATGCCCAGGGCGTACCGGGCCAGCAGCTGCTCGAGCTCGATGACGTCGGCGACGGGCGTGCTGCCCATGTCGGATCCTCCTGGTCGTCGTGGCGGTGGTGCAACGCCGGCCGACGATAACGAAGTTCTCCCGGACCGGCAATGACGGTGGCACGCGACCGGGGGCGCATGCGAGAGTGACGGTGGGACGGTCCGGACGAGGAGGGTGGCGTGGGGGAGCGGGGCGGGGTCGGCGCACGCTGGAGGCTGAGGACGGTGCCGGAGGATCGGGCGCGCCGGTACCGGGACGAGGGGTGGTGGACCGACCAGACCCTCGGGGAGATGGTCGAAGCCGGGCTCGGCCGGAGGGGCGGCCTGCCCTTCCGGGTCCGATCCGCGGGGCGTCCGTGGCAGGGCACCTTCTCCGACGTGGACCGGTCGGCACGGGCGCTTGCCGGCGCGTTGGCCGCTGACGGGGTGGGGCCGGGGGACGTCGTCGTGTTCCAGCTCCCGAACTGGGTGGAGGCCGGCATCACGTTCTGGGCCGCCGCCTACCTCGGTGCGGTGGTCGTCCCCGTCGTGCACTTCTACGGTCCGAAGGAGGTCGACTACATCCTGCGGACGGTGGCGCCGGCGGTGGTGGTCACCGCCCACCGCTTCGGCCACAACGACTACCTGGCCAACTACGAGGAGCTCCTGTCCGGGCGGTCCGACGCCCGGTGGTTGGTGGTCGGCGCTCCACCCGCCGGCGGTCTCCCGCCGGGGGCGGTGCCGTTCGGGTCGCTCCTCGGCGGTGAGCCCCTCGCCCGGCCCCTGCCCGTCGACCCGGATGCGCCGGCGATCATCGGGTTCACCTCGGGGACCACCCGCGACCCGAAGGGGGTCATCCATTCGCACCGGACCATCGGGTGCGAGACCCGTCAGCTCGATTACCTGTTCCCCAAGGGGGGACCGCCCGCGATCACGGGGGCACCGGTCGGCCATTTCATCGGGATGCTCAACGCCTTCCTGGTTCCGATGTTGCGCGCGCAGTCGGTCGACCTGATCGACGTGTGGGACCCGGGAGCGGTGCTCCGGCTGATGCGGGAGGAGGGCCTCGGCGTGGGGGGAGGAGCGACGTACTTCCTGACCAGCCTGCTCGACCATCCGGACTTCACCTCCGAGCACCTGGCCCTGCTCCCGTTTGCCGGCCTGGGCGGCTCGCCCGTGCCGGTGGCCGTGACGCGGCGGGCCGCCGCGCTCGGGATCGCGTCGTTCCGCTCCTACGGCAGCACCGAGCACCCTTCGATCACCGGCTCGCTGCTCGACGACCCCGAGGAGAAGCGGCTCACCACCGACGGCCGGGCACTGCCCGGGGTGGAGCTCCGCCTCGACCCCGACGGCCAGATCTTGAGCCGCGGGCCGGACTGCTTCGTCGGCTACGTCGACCCCGAGCTGACCACCGCCGTATTCGACGAAGCGGGCTGGTACCGCACCGGTGACGTGGGGGTGCTGGACGACGCCGGCTTCCTCACCATCACCGACCGCATCTCCGACGTGATCATCCGCGGTGGGGAGAACATCAGCGCGGCGGAGATCGAGGAGCTGCTGATGGGGCTGGACCAGGTGGCCGAGGTCTGCGTGGTGGCCGAGCCCGACGAGCGTCTCGGGGAGCACGCCGCCGCCGTGGTGCGGGTGCGGGACGGCGGCACGCTGCCGACCATGGGGGAGGTGCGCGCCCGCCTGGCCGGTGCCGGGCTGGCCCGGCAGAAGTGGCCCGAGGCCCTCTACCAGGTGGACGAGTTCCCTCGGACGCCGTCCGGGAAGGTGCAGAAGTACGTGCTCCGCCAGCAGCTCCGCCAGGGCCGGCTGGGCGGCGCACCGCTCGCCGGCCCCCGCCGATAACAGGCTTCTCTTTTATGGAGATCGATGATATCGTGACCCCACCGCCCCACCAGGAGGGACTACCGCATGGCGCACTTCCCGAAGCCAGCCGAGGGAAGCTGGACGGAGCACTACCCCGAGCTGGGTACGGGCCCGGTCGATTATGAGGACTCCATCTCGCCCGAGTTCTACGAGCTCGAGCGCCAGGCGATCTTCTCGAGGACGTGGCTGAACGTCGGTCGGGTCGAGCAGGTCCCCCGGGCCGGCCGCTACTTCACCAAGGAGCTCCCGTGTGCGGGCACCTCGGTGGTCATCGTCCGGGACAGGGGCGGCGACGTCCGCGGGTTCCACAACATCTGCCGACACCGTGGCAACAAGCTGGTCTGGAACGACTATCCCAACGAGGAGACCAACGGGACCTGCCGGCAGTTCACCTGCAAGTACCACGGCTGGCGGTACGACCTCGACGGCTCGCTGACCTTCGTCCAGCAGGAGTCGGAGTTCTTCGACCTCGACAAGGACGCCTTCGGGCTCGTTCCCGTGCAGACCGAGGTGTGGGAAGGGTTCATCTTCGTGAACCTCGACCCGGACAACGCCACGTCGGTCAAGGAGTACCTGGGCGGCCTCGGCGCCGGGCTGGAGGGGTACCCGTTCGGGGAGATGACCCAGGTCTACAAGTACCGGGCCAACGTCGGGAGCAACTGGAAGCTCTTCGTCGACGCGTTCGCCGAGTTCTACCACGCACCCGTCCTGCACGCGAAGCAGGCGACCGACGACGAGGCGCGCAAACTGCAGGGGTACGGGTTCGAGGCGCTCTCGTACGTGATCGACGGTCCGCACGGAATGGTCTCGTCGTGGGGGGGCATGTCTCCGCCGAAGGACCCCTCGATGGTGAAGCCGATCGAGAACGTGCTGCGCAGTGGGCTCTTCGGGCCGTGGGACCGGCCCGGGATCGACGGCCTGGACCCGCTGCCCGGAGCGGTCAACCCGGCGCGCTCCCCGAACTGGGGCGTGGACTCCTTCGTCTTCTTCCCCAACTTCATGCTGCTGGTCTGGGCGCCGGGCTGGTATCTCACCTACCACTACTGGCCGACCTCCTTCAACACCCACGTCTTCGAGGGGACGCTCTACTTCGTCCCTCCGAAGAACGCCACGGAGCGCCTCCGCCAGGAGTTGGCGGCGGTCACCTTCAAGGAGTACGCGTTGCAGGACGGGAACACACTCGAGGCCACCCAGACCATGATCGAGTCGCGCGCCGTCACCGAGTTCCCCTTGAACGACCAGGAGATCCTCCTCCGCCACCTGCACAGGACGGCTCGGGGGTACGTCGCCGACTTCGCGAAGTCCGGGGCGCCCGTCGACGCCCCGGCCGCGTCCTGAGCGAGGTGCCCCGATGACTGCAGCGCTGCCCCCCGGGTTCGCCGATCTCGAGCCATTCGCCGACTGGTGCCTCCCGACCGAGGCCGAGCGCTACGCCAAGCGGCTGGCCAGCTCGATGGACGAGATGCAGGAGTTCTACGACGCCGCCTTCCCGCGGTTCGAGCAGATCCTCGCCCATCTGGACGGCTACGCCCTCGACGCCCTGCCGGACGACGCCGGTCGGCTGCTGGCGCTGTCCTACTCGCTGATCAACGTGTCGTTCCCGGTCGAGGTATGGCGGCAGCCACGGGTGCCCGACAGCGGTGCGGCGAGCATGGACGCCGTCGTCGAGCCGGCGGTCTGAGCCGATCGCCGGGTCGTCCGCCGGGAGGCGGTCGCGTACGAGCCGGTCGGCCCGGTCCGGCCGAAGCCCTCGTGCCACGAAAGGAGGCTGACCCGTGCAGATCGGCGTGATGGTGGGCCCCGAGCGGGCCCGGTACTCCACCAAGGTCGAGCGGATGCTGGCCGATGCCGCCTGGGCCGAGGAGGCCGGCCTGGCGTCGCTGTGGATCCCGCAGATCCCCGACGACTTCGACGCCCTGACGGCGGCGGCGCTCATCGGCTCGGTGACCTCGACGATCGAGATCGGGACCGCCGTGGTCCCGATCCAGCCCCGCCACCCCATCGTCCTGGCCCACCAGGTCCTGTCCACCCAGTCGGTGTGCGCCGGCCGCCTGACCCTGGGGCTCGGCGTGTCGCACCACTGGGTCATCGACGAGATGCTCGGTCTCCCCTACGAGCACCCGGCGGCCTACATGCGCGACTACCTCGACGTGCTCGACCAGGCGCTGGCCGGGCCCGGGGTGGTCGACGTCGAGAACGGGCGGTTCTGCGTCCACCAGCCGATGGACGTCACGGACATCACCCCGACACCGGTGATGATCGCCGCACTCGGGCCCGTGATGCTGGGCATCGCCGGGGAGCGCACCGACGGCACCATCCTGTGGCTGGCCGACGAGCGGGCCATCGAGACGCACGTGGCGCCGGCGCTCCACGCCGCCGCGGCGGCCTCCGGACGATCGACGCCGCGCATCGTGGCCGGCGTGCCGGTCTGCCTGTGCGGCGACGACGAGGTGGATGTGGCGGTGGCTCGCGCCAACCGCGTCCTCTCCGAGTCCGAGGTGTCGCCCAACTACCAGAAGCTCCTCGACCTCGGCGATGCGCGCAGCGTGGGCGACATCCTGGCCGCCGGGAGCGAGGGCACGATCCGCCGCCGGCTGCAGGCCTTCGCCGACGCGGGGGCGACCGACCTCTCCCTGAGGATCGTGCCGATCGGCGGGTCCCGCCAGGAGAAGCTGGCTTCGTCCGGGCGCACCCGCGAGTTCGTGGCGTCGTTGGCCGGCTCCTTCTGAGCCGCTCGGGGTGCTCGGTCCCCGGGCGGCGGGTACTACGGCGCCCCGTCGTCGTGGCGTGCGATGTGGCCGCCCTTCATCACGAAGCAGACCGACTCGGTCATGGTGATGTCGCGCAGGGGATCGCCGGGCACGGCGATGATGTCGGCCAGCAGACCCTCGGCCAGGCGCCCCCGGTCCCCGACGCCGATCAGCTCGGCGGCGACGGTGGTGGCGGCCCGGATGGCCTGGGCCGGCGTCATGCCCCGGTCGACCAGCGCCACCAGCTCTTTGGCGTTGCGGCCGTGGGGGATGGCGGGGGCATCGGATCCGCAGGCGATCCGGGCCTGGCGCCGGACGGCCTCCGCGATGGTCCGCCGCGCCCGCGGGAAGACCTCGGCCGCCTTGGCCTGCAGCTCGGGTGCGGCGTGGGACACGTCCATGCCATCGGCGAGAAAGGTGGTGGCTACCAGGAACGTGCCGCGTTCGATCATCAGGTCGATCGTCTCGTCGCTCATCAGCGATCCGTGCTCGATGCAGTCGATGCCGCACTCGATGGCCGTGCGGACGGCCTCGTCGCCGTGGCAGTGGGCCGCGACCTTGAGGCCGGCACGGTGGGCCTCGTCGGCGATCGCCGACAGCTCCTCGGTGGAGTACTGCCGGGCGCCGGCGGGGCCGGTGTGCGACATCACCCCGCCCGAGGCGCTGACCTTGATGACCCGGGCGCCGTACTTGATCTGGTAGCGGACGGCCTTGCGGACCTCCGCCACTCCGTCGGCGATGCCCTCCTCCACGGTGAGCGGCAGCACGTGGGGGGCGTAGGCTTGGAACATGGTCGGGTCGAGGTGCCCGCCGGTGGGGCTGATGGCGTGCCCGGCGGGGACGATGCGCGGGCCCTCGGTCCACCCCAGGTCGATGGCCCTCATCAGGGCGACGTCGAGGAGCAGGCCGCCGGTCTGCACGAAGAGCCCGAGATTGCGCACGGTCGTGAACCCGGCGTGCAGGGTCCGGCGGGCGTTGGCGACCCCCCGGAGGGTCTTCATCGCCGGGTCTTCCTGGACGGGGACGAGTGGACTGGCATGGTCGGGTCCCCCCATCACCAAGTTGACCTCCATGTCCATGAGCCCGGGGAGCATGGTGACGTCGCCGAGGTCAACCGTCCGGGTCCCGGGGGGGACCGCCGGGGGGGACACGGCGGTGATGCGGCCCTCGTGGACGACGAGGCTGCCGGGCTCGACCAACCCCTCGCCGGTCCCGTCGAGCATCCGGGCGCTGATCAGGTGGACCGGTGGCTGAGGGGTGCGGGTGCGTGCCATGTCTGCGCCTCCATGGGTGGCAGCGCCGTTTTCGGCCCTGCGCTATGGGGTTTCCCGAAGCTGCGACCGACGTTACCGCAGCGAAGGGGCGAGGCGGCCGGACGTTCTCCTCGTCCCGCGGTGCTCGCTGGGGGCGCCGGCCCGGACCAGGTGAGAATCCAGTTCTCAAACGGCTGGTAGGGTGGCCTGGGTGAGAGGAGCGCCTGCCGCCCGGGTGTGGTCCGCCGGGCCGTGACCGCCGTCGACGACGTGGCCCACCGCCACGCCTTCCACCCCCTCCCGGTCAAGCAGGTGATCGAGGAGACCGACGACGCCCGGTCGTTCGTGCTCGACGTCCCCGACGACCTCGCGGAGGCGTACCGCTACCGTCCGGGGCAGTTCTGCACCTTCCGGGTGCGGATCGGCACCGACGAGTTCTTCCGCTGCTACTCGATGTCGAGCGCCCCCGAGACCGACGGCGATCTCGTCGTGACGGTCAAGCGGGTCCCGGACGGCACGGTCTCCAACTGGTTCAACGACGCGGTGTCGGTCGGGGACGTGGTGGACACGTCCCCGCCGTCGGGCGGGTTCTGCCTGCGCGCCGGTGACCGACCCGTCGTCGGTCTCTGCGGTGGGAGCGGCATCACCCCGGTCCTCTCCCTCGCCAAGAGCGCGTTGTGCTCGACCGACCGGTCCGTCCGCCTCCTCTACGCCAACCGCCAGGCGCACTCGGTCATCTTCGACGATGTGCTGCGGAGGCTCGAGTCACAGGCGCCCGGTCGGTTCGCGGTGCACCGGCACGTCGACTCGGTCAGCGGCTTCCCCCGACCGGAGACCATCCTCGACGCCGTCGGCGACGTGCTCGACGCCGACTTCTACGTGTGCGGCCCCGGCCCGTTCATGGAATTGGTCGAACACACCCTGCGCGGCGCCGGGGTGGCGCCCGAGGCCATCCTCATCGAGCGGTTCGTGACCCCGGGGCCCCGAGAGGCGCCTCCCGGTGCACTGAAGGCCCCGGTGCCGACGACGATCGTGCTCGAGCTCCGGGGCCGGCGCCACGAGATCGCCTACCACGCCGGGGACACCGTGCTCGACACCGCCCGTCGGGCCGGTCTCCCGACGCCCTACTCCTGCGAGTCGGGGAGCTGTGCCACGTGCATGGCCCTCCTCCACGAGGGGTCGGTCACCATGCGGGTGAACAACGCGCTGACCCCCGAGGAGGTGGACGAGGGGTGGATCCTCACCTGCCAGTCGTTGCCGACGGGCCTCTCGCTCCGCGTCGAGTACGAGCAGTTGTGACCCGGGTGACGGGGCCGACGGGTACGAGCTAGGTTCTACGCCAGCGATAACGAGATTCTCAGAGAGGTGACACGGTGGACAGCAACGACCTTGTTCTCATCAGCGTCGATGACCACATCATCGAGCCGCCGGACCTCTTCGTCCACCACCTGGCGCCGAAGTACCTCGACCGGGCGCCCACGCTGGTCCGCAACGACGAGGGCTCCGACGTCTGGACGTTCGGTGAGGTCGTCGTGGAGACCTCCGCCCTCAACGCCGTGGCCGGCCGGCCCAAGGAGGAGTACGGCCTCGAGCCCCAGAGCCTCGACGAGGTGCGGCCCGGTTGCTACGACGTCGACGAGCGGGTCCGGGACATGGACGCCGGCGGCGTCCTGGCCTCGATGAACTTCCCGTCCTTCCCGACCTTCACGGCACGCGTGTTCGCATCGGACGACCCGGACCTGTCGCTGGCCCTGGTGCGGGCGTACAACGACTGGCACATCGACGAGTGGTGCGGCGCCCACCCGGGTCGGTTCATCCCGATGGCCGTGCCGGTGATCTGGGACCCCGAGGAGACCGCCGGCGAGATCCGGCGCACCGCGGCGAAGGGCTGTCACTCGCTGAGTTTCACCGAGAACCCCGCCGCGCTCGGCTACCCCAGCTTCCACGACGAGTACTGGGACCCGGTGTGGCGGGCGTGCTGCGACACCGGCACCGTGCTCTCCATCCACCTCGGTTCTTCGGGCCGCCTGTCGATCCCCGCGGTCGACTCCCCGCCCGACGTGATGATCACCCTGCAGCCGATGAACATCCAGTCGGCCGCGGCGGACCTGCTGTGGTCCCGGGTCCTCAAGAACTTCCCCCAGCTCCGGGTGGCCCTGTCCGAGGGCGGCACGGGCTGGATCCCGTACTTCCTCGACCGGGTCGACCGGACCTATGAGATGCACCGCGCCTGGACGCTGCAGGACTTCGGACGGCGCCTTCCTTCGGAGGTGTTCCGGGAGCACTTCCTCACCTGTTTCATCAGCGACCCGGTCGGGGTGGAGCTGCGGGACCGGATCGGCGTCGACAACATGGCGTGGGAGGCGGACTACCCCCACAGCGACTCGATGTGGCCGACGGCGCCCGAGGAGCTGCACGCCGTGTTCACGGCCAACGCCGTCTCCGACGGCGACATCCGGAAGATGACACACGAGAACGCCATGCGGTGGTACTCGTTCGACCCCTTCGTCCACGTGCCGAGGGAAGCGGCGACGGTCGGTGCCCTCCGGGAGCGGGCCGCGGGTCACGACGTGACGGTCATGTCCAGGAGCACCCGGGTGCGCACCCCGGACGAGAAGCTGGAGGGCTTCCGGAAGCGGGCGCGCCGGGCGATGGCGGCCGAGCAGCGCTGACGACGTCGCCGTGCGGGGGCACGTCCCGTCCCTGCGGCGCGCCAGGTGCCTCGTCGGAGGCCGCGTTCGTCCGCGTCCACGCGTCCAGGGCGGCGCCGGCGTCGAGCACGTGGGCCTCGGCGATGGCCCGGGCCGCGGCGCCGTCGCCCGTGCCGATGGCATCGAGGAGCGCGGCGTGGTCGGCTCGGCTGCGTCGCTCCTGCTCGGGGAGGAGGTCGAAGTAGCTGGCCGGGACCACGCGCACCGCTTGGCGGAGGTAGGTCAGCAGGCGGGGCGAGCCGGCGGCGAGGTTGACGGCGCGGTGGAACCGACGGTTGGCGTCGACCACGTCGCCGTCCTCGGCCACGGCGTCGGCCAGCCGGTGCAGCTCCTCCAGCTCGGGACCGGTGATCCGGGCCGTCGCCCACTCGGCGGCCTTGCCGGCCAGGGCGGCCAGGACGGCGAAATTGTCCACGGCGTCCTCGGGGGTGATGCCGATCACCGTGATGCCGCTCCGGGGGGTCACGGCCACCAGCCCCTCGTAGGACAGCTCCAGGAGTGCCTCGCGCACCGGGGTCCGGCTGATGCCGAACTCCTGGCTGATCTCGTCGAGGTCGAGCCGGTCGCCCGGCCGGAGCCGTCCGGTCAGGACGCGGTCCCGCAGCTCCCGGGCGGCCCGGGAGCGGACCGTTCCGCCGATGGATTTGAAATCTGACATATCACATTCTACATTTCACAGACCGTCCACAGTCGACGGCCGTCGACCGGCCACGAGAGCCATGGTGATTCCGGTGAAGCAGATGTCGCTGGTGGGGTTCATGCAGGCGGGGAACGCCACCGTCTACGCGGGTTCGTGGCGCCATCCGGCCACCGAGCACGGGTTCCTGGACGCCGGGTACTACGCCAAGCTCGGGCGCACCCTCGAAGAGGGCTGCTTCGACATGATGTTCTTCGACGACCGCCTGGCCATGCCGGGCATCTACGGCGGCTCGGTGGCCGAGGCGGTCCGCCACGGTGCCCGCCCGGTCAAGCTCGACCTGAGCATCGTGCTGGGCGTCGTCGCCGCCGCCACCCGCTCGATCGGCCTGGGCGCCACCTACTCGACCACCTACTCCTCCCCGTTCCACGTGGCCCGCACCTTCGCCACCCTCGACCACCTCACCGGCGGCCGGGCGGCCTGGAACGTGGTGACGTCGGTGAACGACAGCGAGGCGCAGAACTTCGGCGTCGACCAGGTGCTGGACCATGACGCCCGCTACGACCGGGCGGACGAGTTCCTCGAGGCCACCACCGGGCTGTGGGACTCCTGGGAGGACGACGCCCTGATCCTGGACCGGGTCAACGGCATCTTCGCCGACCCCGACAAGGTCCACGAGGTCAACTACGAAGGCGAGTGGTTCAAGGTGCGTGGGCCCCTCACGGTGCCGCGCACCCCGCAGGGGCGTCCGGTGCTGCTCCAGGCCGGCTCCTCGGGGCGCGGGCGGGACTTCGCCGCCCGATGGGCCGAGGTCATCTTCACCGGCGATCCCAGCCTCGGAGTGGCGCGCGCCCACTACCAGGACCAGAAGGAGCGCATCGCCCAGGACGGGCGCGACCCCGACTCGGTGAAGATGCTGCCGATGGCCTACACGGTGCTCGGGGAGTCGGCGGCGCAGGCCCAGGAGCGCGAGCAGATGTTCCTGAACGACTTCGTCGACCCGGTGGCCTCGCTGACCCTGCTCTCCGAGTTGATGAACTACGACTTCTCCGGCCTGGCCCTCGACACGCCGATCACCGACGAGCTCATCGGGTCGGTCTCGGGCATCCGAGGACTGGTCCAGAACCTCCAGGCCCACATCGGCGGGACGGTCACCCTGGCCGACCTGGCCGGGCACCGGGCCACGCTGCTCCAGGGTCCGCGCTTCGTCGGCACCGGGGCGGAGGTCGCCGACCAGATGCAGGAGTGGTTCGACGCCGACGCCTGTGACGGGTTCGTCGTCGCCGCCACCCACAGCCCCGGCGCCTACGAGGACGTCGTGCGGCTCGTGGTGCCGGAGCTCCAGCGGCGCCGGGTGTTCCGGGACCGGTACAGCGGCACCACCCTCCGGGACCACCTCGGGCTCGTCCGGCCCGAGTGCGGCACCCGTGGCTGACGTCGCGGGCCCGCTCACCGGGCTCCGGGTCGTCGACGCCGCCACCCTGGTGGCCGGGCCGATGGTGGCCACCATGCTGGGCGAGTTCGGCGCCGAGGTCGTCAAGGTCGAACAGCCCGGTGCGGGTGACCCGCTGCGGACCTGGGGGCCCACCAAGGGCGGCGTCGGCCTGGTGTGGAAGAGCGTCAGTCGCAACAAGCGCTGCATCACCCTCGACCTCCGGCGGCACGACGGCCAGGCGCTGTTCCACCAGCTGCTCGACGTGACCGACGTGCTCGTCGTGGGCAACCGCCCGAGCGCCCTGCTCCGGTGGGGCCTCGACTACGAGTCGGTCCACGCGCGCCACCCGCAGCTCGTGATGCTCCACGTCAGCGGCTACGGCCGGGGTGGTCCCGGGAGCGACCGGCCGGGATTCGGCACGCTGGCCGAAGCCATGAGCGGCTTCGCCCAGGTGACGGGCCAGCCCGACGGGCCTCCGACCCTCCCCCCGTTCATGCTGGCCGACGGCGTGGCCGCCCAGGCCGCGACGTGGGCGGTGATGATGGCGCTCTACCACCGCGACGTCGGCGGGGGGACGGGCCAGCTGGTCGACGTCAACCTGATCGAGCCCCTGGCCCGCCTCATCGAGTCGTCGACCCTCACCTTCGACCAACTGGGGACCGTCGCCGGACGGGTGGGGAACCACCTCGCGGCCAGCGCCCCCCGCAACGCCTACCTGACGGCCGACGGCAAGTGGCTGGCCATCTCGAGCGCCTCGGCCAACATCGTCGTGCGGGTCTTCCGCGCCATCGGCCGCCCCGATCTGGCCGAGGATCCCGACTACGTGGACCCGGTCCGTCGCCAGGAGCGGGGGACCGAGATCGACGCCATGGTGGCCGAGTGGATCGCACGGCGCACCCTCGACGACGTGATGGAGGTGTTCCTCGAGGCCGACGTGGCCGCGGCCCCGGTCTACGATGCCAGGCAGCTCCTCGAGGACGAGCACCTGCGGGCCCGGGGGACCTTCCCCCGGATCGACGACCCCGAGCTCGGCCCGGTCCGGGTCCAGGCACCGCTGGCGCAGCTCTCCGAGACGCCCGGGCACATCGACCATCTCGGGCAGGCCCTGGGCGCGGAGAACGACGCCGTCTACGGCGGGCTGCTCGGCCTCGGGCCCGACCGCCTCGCCGCCCTGCGGGCGGCCGGCGTCATCTGACCGCACGCACCGACGGAGGCACCCGTGTACGAACCCCGAGCCCGACGCTCCGAGCTGGCCACTCCGGCCAGCAGCGAGCGGATGTGTGCGAAGGCGCCGAGCTCCGGCGCCGATCTCGTGTTCTTGGACCTCGAGGACGCCTGCGCGCCGGTCGTCAAGGAGGCAGCGCGGGCCATCGCCGTCGATGCCCTGGTCAACCAGGACTGGGGTCGGGTGGTGCGGGCCGTCCGGGTCAACGGCCTCGGGACGCCGTGGTGCTACGGCGACGTGGTCGAGGTGGTCACCGGCGCCCGGGACGCCCTCGACGTGATCATCGTGCCCAAGGCGCGCACCGCACGCGACGTGTGGTGGTTCGACGTCCTCCTCACCCAGCTCGAGGCCAAGCTCCACCTGACCAAGCGGATCGGGCTCGAGGTCCTGATCGAGGAGGCCGAGGGCCTGTCCAACGCCGCCGCCATCGCCCGGTCGAGCGACCGACTCGAAGCCATCATCTTCGGCGCCGGCGACCTCTCCGCCTCCCTGCACGCACGGGTGGACGGGAACTTCGATCCGGTGGGTGAGTACCCGGGGGACTTCTGGCATCATGCGAGGGTGCAGATCCTGGCCGCAGCTCGCGCCGCTGGCATCGATGCCATCGACGCGCCGTACCCGGCCTACGAGGACCTCGACGGCTACCGTCGGTCGGCCGGGCACGCCAGCCTCCTGGGGTACGACGGGAAGTGGGCCGTCCATCCCGGACAGGTCCCCGTCGCCAACGCCGTGTTCGCCCCCACCGAGGCAGAGGTCCGAGACGCCGAGGAGTCCATCGCGACCTACCGTGCGTCGGAGGCCGACGGCGTGGGAGCCATCGGGCGGGACGGCCGCCTGGTGGACGCCGCCCACATGAGGCTGGCCGCCAACGTGCTGCACAAGGCCGCACTCGTCGCCGCCGAGCGGTCCGGGCCGCGTGCGGAACGGTGACGCTTCTTCCCACCTACCGGGTGGTCCAGTGGGCGACGGGCAACATCGGGAGCCGCGCCCTCCGGGCCGTCATCGAACATCCCCGGCTCGACCTGGTGGGGGTGCGGGTGACCGACCCCGACAAGGTGGGTCAGGACGCCGGTGCACTGTGCGGGCTCGATCCGACGGGCGTCACGGCCACGGACGACCTCGACCAGGTCCTGGCCGGCCGGCCGGACTGCGTGCTCTACATGCCGCAGGGATACGACGTCGAGGTGCTCTGCACGCTCCTGGCGTCCGGGGTCAACGTGGTGACCACCACCGGGGGGTTCCACCACCCGGGCAGCATGGATCCGGCCGTGCGCGGGCCGATCGAGGCCGCCTGCGCCAGCGGCAACGCCTCGCTGCACAGCACCGGGAGCAGCCCGGGGTTCATCTCCGAGGCGGTGCCCATCGTCCTGACCTCGCTCCAGCGCCGCCTGGACCGCCTGCACATCGCCGAATTCGCCGACCTCTCGAGCCGCAACTCACCGGAGCTCCTCTTCGACCTCATGGGCTACGGCCGGCACCCCTCCACCTTCGACCCGCAGCGCATGGCGCACGGTGCGGAGGCATTCGGGCCGTCACTCCGGCTCATCGGTGATGCGCTGGGGATGCCGCTCGAGTCGGTCGAGTCCACCGGGGAGGTCGCCACGGCCGTGCACGACGTCGAGATCGCCGCCGGGACGATCCCGGCCGGTACCGTCGCCGGTCAACGGATGCACGTGGTCGGCAGGCACCGGGGCGACGAGCTGATCAGTTTCAGTGCCACGTGGTACTGCACCACCGCCCTCGACGCCGTGTGGGACCTGCGGTCGGGGGGATGGCGGGTGACCGTCGACGGCGACTGTCCCCTCGACATGGAGCTCCGGCTGGCCGTCCCGCCGGAGCTGATGGCGGAGACGACGCCCGGGTACACGGCGCACCGCGCCGTGAACGCGGTGTCCGCCGTCTGCGAAGCAGCTCCGGGCATCCGGACCACGGTCGATCTGCCGCAGGTCGTGGCCGACCTCGGCCGGGGAGGATGAGCGCATGAGCGACGAGGGCGTGCTCGACCCCTGGGTGGTCGAGTGGATGGCCGCGAACCCGGAGCGGGCGAAACCCTTCGAGGACCTGGTGCCGGAGCTCCTCGAGCTGGCCCGCGGCGACTACGGACCACAGCGGACCCAGGAGATGGCCCACGTCGACGACGAGCAGGTCGGTGCCGTCCCCGTCCGGATCTACCGCGGCGAGGGCGAGCCGACAGGACTGGTCGTGTACTTCCACGGCGGCGGGTACGTCATCGGGAGCATCGGGCTGATGGACGGTGTCGCCCGGGAGATCGCGCACGCCTCGGGCGCCGTGGTGGTGTCGGTCGGGTACCGGCTGGCCCCCGAGCACCCGTACCCGGCCGGCCTCGACGACTGCGTGTCGGTCACCCGGTGGGCGCTCGACGCCAGCGAGCGGTTCGGTCTGCCGTCGTCGGCCGTCGCCGTGGCCGGTGAGAGCGCCGGCGGCAACCTGGCGGCCACGGTGTCGCTCCGGCTGCGTGACCTCGGCGGTGCGTCGCCGGCCGGACAGGTGTTGCTGTACCCCGGGGTCGCCGGTTCGAGGCTCCACCCGTCGATGACGGAGTTCGACGGGCTGGTCATCAGCCGCAAGGCCGGGGAGCGGTACTGGGAGGCGTACAGTGCCGGCCGGGACCTGGACGACGACCCGTATGCGGCCCCCCTCTCGGCCCCGTCGCTCGCCGGCCTCCCGCCGGCCCTGGTCCTGCTGGGAGGGTGCGACATGCTCCGGGACGAAGGGCGTGCGTACGCCGCCCGCCTCCGGGCCGACGGCGTCGAGGTCGACGAGGTCTGCTATCCGGGTCAGCCCCACGGCTTCATCAACTTCGGGTTCCCGGCGGCGGGCCTGGCCTTCGGGCAGACGGGGGCCTGGCTCCGGCGCACCTTCGAGCGGGCCCGGACGGTGGACGGAGGCCGGACGACCGGCCCGTCGCGTTCCCCGACGCCCTAGGCCTGGTCCCGCTGGAGGAGGAGGACGCCCGACGGGGTCCCCCCGCCGGTGGTGACCACGGCCGTGGTGGCGTCGGTCACCTGACGTCCGTCCGCCTCGTGACGGAGTTGCTTGACCGCCTCGTAGAGGAAGCCGAACCCGTGGGTCCGCCCCTCGCTGAGCTGGCCGCCGTGGGGGTTCACCGGGAGCTCGCCGCCAAGGGCGATCCGCTTCCCCCCGTCGAGCCAGTCCTGCGCCTCGCCGAGGGGACAGAAGCCGAGCGCCTCGAGCCACGAGACGGCGTTGAACGTGAAGCCGTCGTAGACGAGGGCGAGGTCCACGTCGGCCGGACGGAGGCTGGTCCGGGTCCAGAGGTGGGCGGCCTGGCCGAGCACCTGCGGCTCGTGGGTGATGGTCCCCTGGTCCCACGAGACTCGCTCGAGGATCTGGGTGCCGACGGCTTCGACCCGGATCGCCGTGCCGGGCAGGCTCCCGGCCACGGACGCATCGGACACCACGACGGCGATCGAGCCGTCACAGGGCACGTCGCAGTCGTACAGCCCGAACGGTGTGGTGATGGGCCGGGCCGACAGGTAGTCGTCCATCGTCATCGGGTCCCGGTAGATGGCCGCCGGGTTGCGGCCGGCATTGGTGCGGCCGTTGACGGCGATGAGCCCGAGCATCTCCCGGGTGGCGCCGTAACGGTGCAGGTACTGGTTGGCGTTCATGGCGATCCAGTTGGCGGCGGACAGGGCCCCGAAGGGCGACCGCCACTGGTGGTCCCCGGAGGCACGCCCACCGCCTGCCGGCCGCAGTCCGAGGGCGGCGAACGTCGACTCCCACACCGTGCGGAAGCAGAGGACGTGTCGGCACTGGCCACCGGCGACGGCGAGCATCGCGGCGATGACCGCCCCTCCGGGCCCGGGGAGGTCGCCCCCGCCGTTGATCCAGGTGGGGTGGAGGCGGAGCGCCTCCTCGACGGCGGCCACGCCGCCCTCGCTCATCCCCATCCCGGCGGCACCGGGATAGGTCGACAGACCGTCGATGTCCGCCAGCTCCAGCCCGGCGTCGGCCACCGCCTCCAGGCACGCGTCGACGGTCAGCGAGAGCGGGTTGACCATGAGCCGGCGACCGAGTGCCGACCGTCCCACACCGGAGAGCACGGCCCGGTGTTCGAAGCGCTCGCCTCCGAGCGGATCCCGAGGTGCCGGGACCTTCGGGGTGACGTCCGGCTCGACGGTGGCGGTCGTCCCGGTCGGCTCGAAGACGGGGAGCCACACGTCGTCGAGGTGCTCGAATCGGACCTGGACCTCGAGGCCGACTCGGACGTCATCGACGTCGCACCCGGTGACGTTGGTGGTGAGGCGGACGCCCGGGTCCTCGGCCAGTGCGACCACGGCGATGACGTAGGGCGGGGGCAGGTCGGGGTGCCACGGGTGCTGGTTGACGGTGTACCCGACGACCGTGGCCCGACCGGAGACCGCCGTCGGGGCCGACGACCGGCTCCGGCACACGGGGCAGACGGGGACAGGAGGGTGCACCAGCGCACCGCAGTCGGTGCAGCCCTGGATGCGCAGGATGCCGTCGGCACCGGAGGTCCAGTACCACTCGGTCCACGGGGTGAGCTCGGGCAGCGGCCTCATCGGCGGGTCCTCCGGGCCCGCATCAGTGGAGCTCGGGTCGCATTCCCGGCGGCGCCGTGCCGAGGGGGAGTTGGACCCCGTCGAGACGGATGGGCACCCCGTTGACCAGGACGTGACGGATCCCCACCGGCTCCTCGGCCGTCAGGCGTTCGCCGTCCGCCGGGAAGTCGCGGAGCCGCGCCATCGGTCCCGGTGACACGGTGGCCGGGTCGAACACGCAGACGTCGGCCCAGTAGCCCTCGCGCAGGTAGCCGCGGCGGTCGAATCCGAAGATGTCGGCCGGCTCGCCGGTCAGCTTTCGGACGGCGTGCTCGATCGGCAGGATGCCGCGGTCGCGGACCCAGGTGCCGAGGAGATCGGTCGGGAGCGGCGCGTCGCACAGTTGGCTCACGTGGGCACCGGCGTCGGAGAGGCCGAGCACCACCTGTTGGTGGGTGAGGAGCTCGCCCACGCTGACCGGCTCGTCGTTGGCGATGTAGATGCGGAACCGCGTGGCCAGGTCGTCCCCGACGGCGACTTGGCAGACGACGTCGAGGGGATCGCAGCCGCGCTCGCGGGCGACGGCGTCGACCCGCCTGCCCTCGAGCTCTGGATGGCGTCCGGATTCGGAGACCTCGCACGTCTCCCACCGGGGCCGCATCGGCTGCCGTTCGAGGTCGGCCGCCGCCCGGGCCCGCCACTCGGGGTCGAGGTAGGCGGTGATCCGGGCGTCGCGGTCCTGGGCCATCAGCGCGGCGACCACCGGGCTGACGTTGAGGCTGAAGGGGCTCTCCATCGTGAACTGCAGGGTGAGGGGCCGGGGGGTCACCTGGGGCCAGACCTGACAGCCGCGTGCCACGGCCTCGTTGTGCAGGTCCAGCTGGGGCTGGTGGCGCCCGTCGGTGAGGGCGAACAGGGGATAGGTGACGGGCCGTCCGATCCGGGGCTGCAGGTCGTACATGTCGGCGTAGGTGCACTGGTCTCCGGCAGTGGCGAGCACCACGCCCTTGCCCGTGCTGCCCGCCGCCAGGAAGAGCGCCTCGACCTCGTCACGCGCGGCGAAGCGGCTCGGGACCGGCAGACCGTCCATCCCGCGGTGGGTGTAGGCGAAACTCGTCGAGAACCCGGCTGCCCCGGCCTCGATCGCCTCCACGACGAGCTGGCACATCCGGTCGGTCTCCTCGGGTGTGGCTGCCCGCTGGTAGGCGGCGTCGCCCATGACGTAGAGGCGGACCGAGCTGTGGCCGACGTAGCAGGTGAAGTTGAGCTGCGTGCCCCGGGACCGGACGAGCTCCATGTACTCGGGGTGGGTCTGGAACTCCCACACGATGCCCTCGGTGAGCGAGGCCGCGTCCATGTCCTCGACGTTCTCGAGGGTGCGCACGATGACGTCGTGGTGCTCAGGTCGGGTGGGGGCGATGGTGAAGCCGCAGTTCCCGGCGATCACCGTGGTGACGCCCTGGTACGAGGACGGCCGCAGGGCCGGGTCCCAGAAGACCTGGGCGTCGTAGTGCGTGTGGATGTCGATGAACCCCGGGGCGACGACGCAGCCCGTGGCGTCGATCGCGCGCCGACCGTGCAGGTCGGGCCCGATCTCCTCGATCCGTCCGGCGGTGATGGCGACGTCGGCCAGACGACCGGGTGCCCCGCTGCCGTCGACGACCGTCCCCTGCCGAATGACCAGTTCAGCCGGCATCTCCACCTCCATGGTCCCGGGCCTGCGCCAGGAGCAGCTGCGTCTGGACGAACGAGGGGCCGGCGGAGGTCCCCCCGTCGACCGGGACGACGGCCCCGGTGATCTGCGCCGAGCGCTCACCGGCCAGGAAGAGCATGGCGTGGGCCACGTCGACGGGGGTTCCCTGTCGCTGCAGGGGCTGGCTGAGCCTGATGACGGGTTCGAGGTCGTAGTCGGTGATCCCGGTGGCGATGTGCCCCGGCGCCACACAGTTGACGCGGATCCCGTACTCCGCCAGGTCCGACGCGGCCGACCGGTTGAACTGGATGACGGCGGCCTTCGACGTCCGGTAGACGATGGGGGAGGACCCGCCGGTGAGCGCACCCATCGATGTGGTGTTGATGATCGAGCCGCCGCCGTGCTCGGCCATGTGCAGTCCGGCGAACCGGCAGCCGTACATGACCCCGAAGAGGTTCACCGCCAGGACCCGTTGCGCGTCGCGGAGGTCGTTCTGGAGGAGGCGCCGGAACGAGCTGGGCACGCCGGCGTTGTTGACCATGACGTGGAGCCCGCCGAAGTGGCCGACGGTGAAGCCGACCAGGGCCTGGACGTCGTCCGGGTCGGCCACGTCCGTCCGCCGGAAGGCGGCGAGCGGACCGATGGCGTCGGCCAGCTCCGTTCCCCGGTCGGTCTCGACGTCGGCGATCACGACCTTCGCGCCCTGTTCGGCGAAGAGTTCCACGGTGGCCCGGCCGATCCCCCCCGATCCGCCCGTGACGATCGCCACCTTGCCGGCGAGTTCCTGGTCCATCGGCTCGTGCTCTCCTGTCGCTTCGTGCGGCTCGCTTCGTGCGGCTCGGTTCGTGCGGCCGCGTCGTCGGTGCCTGCCGATGGCGGACCGCGGTCGTCAGACCTGCGGCGGAACGCACCGTCCGGATCCCGGAGCCGGCAGCATCTGCAAACACTATTCTCTCCGGCGAGCCACCGCAGGGCGACGGGTGGCGCTCCGAAAGCCGAGGCCAGCGGCATCGACGCCCGAGGTGCCGCTCCCGCCCCATCCGGAGTCGCCCCGCCGAACCGTCGTCGGGACGATTGCGCCGGATACGGCACTCTCCTAGCATGCAAACCATGTCATCGACCGAGCCCTCTCTGGAGCTCCCGTGACCGACATCGACATCGACGCCATCGACTACTTCCGCACGAAGGACCTCACCGAGGACCCGTACCCCTACTTCGAGCACCTCCGGTCGCGATGCCCGGTCTCGAAGGAGCCGTACCACGACGTGTACATGGTGACCGGGTACGACGAGGCCATCGCCGCGTACCACGACCAGACGACGTTCTCGAACTGCAATTCGGCCATCGGGCCCTTTGCCAAGTTCCCGGTCCCCCTCGACGGCGACGACATCACCGAGATCATCGAGGCCCACCGGGACGAGCTTCCCTTCGGCGACCAGCTCCCGGCCTTCGACCCGCCCAAGCACACGGCGCAGCGCGGGCTCCTGATGCGGCTGATCACGCCCAAGCGGCTCAAGGAGAACGAGGCGTTCATGCGGGTGCTCGCCGATCGCCAGATCGACACCTTCCTGCCGGCGGGTGCGTGCGAGTACATGAGCCAGTACGCCGGTCCCTACACCCTCCTGGTGATCGCCGACCTCCTCGGGGTGCCCGAGGCGGACCACGCCCAGTTCCTCGAGAAGCTGATGCACAGGGAGCACCTGTCGTTGGAGCACAGCCCGCTGTCGTATCTGTACGGACAGTTCACCGCCTACATCGAAGAGCGCCGGCGCCGGCCTCGTGACGACGTCATGACCGGATTGGCCACCGCCACCTTCCCCGACGGCACCCTGCCCCCCGTGGACGACGTGATGAAGATCGCCGCCAACCTGTTCGCGGCCGGCCAGGAGACGACGGCGCGCCTCCTCTCGACGGCGCTCAAGACCCTCGGCGACCGCCCCGAGGTCCAGAAGCAGCTCCGCGACGACCGCGGCCTGGTCCCGGCGTTCATCGAGGAGATGCTGCGCCTCGAGAGCCCGATCAAGGGGACGTTCCGCCTGGCGCGGGTCCCGACCAGGATCGGAGGGACCGAGATCCCGACCGGTGCCACGGTCATGGTGCTGCCGTCCGCCGCCAACCGCGACCCGCGGGAGTTCGACGACCCCGACCAGCTGCGCCTCGACCGCAGCAACGGCCGCCAGCACATCGCCTTCGGCCACGGGATCCACACCTGTGCCGGGGCGCCGCTGGCCCGGGCCGAGGCCAACGTCTCCCTCCAGCGGCTGCTCGACCGGACGGCGGACATCCGGATCTCGGAGGCCCACCACGGCCCGGCGGACGCCCGCCACTGGGAGTACTCGCCCACCTGGATGCTCCGGGGGCTCGAGGAGCTCCACCTGGAGTTCACGCCGGCCGGCTGAACGACCCCCCACGGGCGCGATCGGGCGCCCGAACCCGCCCGTCGACACAGGACCGGTAGCTGATGAGCGTCCCGGAAGTCGTGCCATCCTCCATCGACCCCCTCGACTTCGTCGAGCCGGGCCGCTTCGCGCAGAACGGCTACCCGCACGACGCGTGGGCGATCCTCCGGGCCGAGGCGCCGGTGGCCTATCTGGAGCCCCCCGGCTACCTGCCGTTCTGGGCCGTCACCAAGCACTCCGACATCGTCGAGGTCGCGGCCCGGCCGGAGCGCTTCTCGAACGCGCACGGCCTCATGCTCGGCCGCCCGGGTGCACCGGCCCAGCCGTCGGAGATGGTGGTCACGCTCGACCCCCCCCGCCACGGTCCGCTCCGCCGGGTGGCGATGCCGAGGTTCACCCCCCGGGCGATCCGGTCCCGTCACGCCGAGATCGACCGCATCGCCGTCACCGTCCTCGACGACCTGGCCGCCTCAGGCCAGACCGGTGAGGTCGATTTCGTCGAGCGGGTCGCCGCGCCGCTGCCGATCGGCGTGATCTCCTGGATCCTCGGGGTGCCCGACGAGGACTGGGAGCTGCTGTTCCACTGGACCAACGAGGTGATCGGCAAGGACGATCCCGAGTTCCGGAGGCCCGGCGAGACCCCCGGCCAGACGATCCGCCGGGCACGGGGCGAGCTGCACGCCTATCTGAGCGCCCTCATCGAACGCCGACGAAGGGAGCCCGGCGACGACATCGTCAGCCACCTGATCGCCTCGGAGATCGACGGACGGCCGCTGACCGAGGAGCAGCTGCTCAACTACTGCGAGCTGATCGTCGAGGCGGGCAACGAGACCACGCGCAACGCCATCAGCGGGGGACTCCTCGCCTTCTCCGAGAACATGGACCAGTGGGAGCGACTGAAGCGCGAGCCGGGGCTGCTCCCGAGCGCGGTGGAGGAGATCCTTCGGTGGGTCAGCCCGATCATCCATTTCGTGCGCACGGCCACCGAGGACTGCGAGCTCCGGGGGATGCAGGTCCATGCGGGCGACAAGGTGGCCCTTTTCTACGCCTCGGCCAACCGGGACGAGGAGGTGTTCGGTGACCCGTTCGAGTTCCGGATCGACCGCCAGCCCAACCACCATCTCGCCTTCGGGTCGGGCGCCCACTTCTGCATGGGCGCCAACCTGGCGCGCGTCGAGATCGAGACACTCTTCCGCCATCTGCTCACCCGCCTGGAGTGGTTCGAACTGGCCGCACCACCCGAACTGCTGAACTCGGCGGTCAACGGCGGCATCAAGCACCTCTCGCTGCGCTGTCGCCTCACCTAGAAGGCCGGCCGCGGCCGCAGCGTGCCATGACCAACGAGTCACGAGGGGGAGGGCCAGTCCCGTGGAGACGGTGAAGATCGGCATTGCCTTTGCCAACATCGGCCCGAACGTCGAACCGGAGCGGGCCTGTGCGCTCGCCCGAGCGGCCGAAGCGGCCGGGTTCGAGTCGATCTGGACCGTCGACCACGTCGTCGTGCCCGCCGGCTACCGGTCGACCTACCCGTATGACCCGTCGGGGCGCCTGCCGTCGGGGGAGGACGCGCCCTTTCCCGACCCCCTGATCTGGTTGGCCTACGTGGCCGGGGCCACGTCGACGATCCGGTTGGCCACCGGCATCCTGATCCTCCCGGAGCGCAATCCGGTCGTGCTGGCCAAGGAGTTGGCCACCCTGGACTACCTCTCCTCCGGCCGGGTCACCCTCGGGGTGGGCATCGGCTGGTTGAGGGAGGAATTCGAGGCCCTCGGCATCCCCTTCGAGCGGCGCGGCGAGCGGACCGAGGAGAGCATCGCCGCCCTGCGGGCCCTCTGGACCCAGGAGCGGGCCAGCTACGCAGGCTCGACGGTGCAGTTCACGGACCTCTACCTGCGGCCCCAGCCCCGGGCCGGCACGATCCCGATCCACATCGGCGGCCACAGCGAGACGGCCGCCCGGCGGGCGGGGCGGATGGGTGACGGCTTCTTCCCCTTCGGCGTCGACCGCGACGGGCTCCCGCACCTCGTCGCGACCATGAGGGAGGCGGCCCGACGGGAAGGCCGCGAACCGTCCTCCGTGGAGATCACGGTCAGCAGCTACCGCACCGGGGACGACGCCCTGGCCGACGTGCGGTCCCTCGCCGGCCTGGGCGCCACCCGGATCGTCGTTCCCGCCGCCCTGTTCCCGGACGACGTCGGCACCTCGCTGCGGCAGTACGGCGATCGGGTGATCGCCCGATTGTAGGGTGGTACCCACGGCGCGTCGTTCCGGCACGCGGCACCGGACGGACGCACGGAAGGAGGTCCCATGTCCCTGAGGAGCACCACCACCGCACCGCTGCGACACCCGGACCGGTTCTTCATCGGCGGCCAGTGGGTGGCGCCGAGCTCGGATGCCGCCTTCGACGTGATCGACTCGGGGACCGAGGACCTCTTCTTCCGCGTCGCCGAGGCCCGGGAGCCGGACATGGCCCGGGCGGTTGGCGCCGCCCGTCGGGCCTTCGACGACGGGCCCTGGCCTCGGATGACGCACGCCCGACGAGCGGAGTACCTGCGGGCGCTCGGTGCCGGGCTGGCCGCTCGAGCGGACCAGTTCGGCCAGATCTGGCCACGGGAGTCCGGGGTGCTCCACCGGGTCGCCCGGGCCGTGGGGAGCGGCGCGGCAGCCACGTTCGACTACTACGCCGGGCTGGCCGACGCGTTCGCGTGGGAGGAGGAGGTGGCGCCCACCGGGTCCGGATTCGGCCTGCTGGTGCGCGAGCCGGTGGGTGTGGTCGGCGCCATCATCCCGTGGAACGGGCCGCTGAGCCTCATCGGCTACAAGGTCGCCCCCGCCCTCCTCGCCGGGTGCACGGTGGTCCTGAAGTCTTCACCGGAGGCGCCCGGCGAGGGGTACCTCGTGGGAGAGGTCGCCGAGGAGATCGGACTGCCTCCGGGCGTCCTCAACGTGCTCACCGCCGACCGCGACGTCTCGGAGCTGCTGGTGCGCGACCCGGGCGTCGACAAGATCACGTTCACCGGATCGACCGCGGCCGGCCGTAGGATCGCCTCCCTGTGCGGGGAGCGGATCGCCCGCTGCACCCTCGAGCTCGGTGGGAAGTCGGCCGCCGTGGTGCTGGACGACGCGGACCTCGCCCTCACCGCCGAACGGCTGGCGCAGGCCGAGTGCATGATGACCGGCCAGGTGTGCTCGTCGCTGACTCGGATCGTCGTGACCCGTCAGCGCCACGACGAGCTCACCGAGGCGCTCGTCGACGCGTTCTCTCGGGTCAGGGTGGGGAACCAGTTCGACCCGGAGACGCAGATGGGACCCCTGGCGGTGAGGCGCCAGCGCGACCGGGTGCTCGGGTACGTCGCCAAGGGTGTGGCCGAGGGGGCGACGCTGGCCACGGGGGGCGGGCGGCCCGCGCACCTCGACCGGGGCTGGTTCGTCGAGCCGACCGTCTTCTCGAATGTGGAGAACTCCTCCACGATCGCCAGGGAGGAGATCTTCGGACCGGTGCTGAGCGTCATTCCGGCCGAGGACGAGCGTGACGCCGTGGCCATCGCCAACGACACCATCTACGGGCTCAACGCGTCCGTCTTCACCGCCGACGTCGACCGGGCCCGGCAGGTGGCCGGGCAACTGCGCACGGGGACCGTCGGGCACAATTCGTTCCGCACCGACTTCGCCATCGCCTTCGGCGGGTTCAAGCAGTCGGGCATCGGCCGCGAGGGTGGGACCGAGGGCCTGCTGCCGTTCCTCGAGGCGAAGACGGTCATCCTGGAGGAGCGCCCGTCCTCCCGTCCTGCGTGATGGCGGAGCAACGCGAGGGCCGACATGGGAGCTGAACCAGGGCGGGGCGCGAGCGTCGCCTTCAACCACATCGGGCTCTGTGTCACCGACCTCGACCGGACCCGGCGCTTCTACGAGGACGTGCTCCGGTTCCACTACTGGTGGGAACTGGACGTGCCCGACGAGGGGTGCAGCCGGCTCCTGCAGCTGCCGGAGCCGGTGGGATCGAAAGCGGTCTACCTGGTCAACGGGAACTTCGTCCTGGAACTCATCTACTACGCCGACGCCGGGATCCATCCGGCCCCCCGGCGGGTGATGAACGACCTGGGGCTCACCCACCTGTCCGTCGCCGTCGAGGACATGGAGGCCACCCTGGCCAAGGTCACCCCCCGCGGGGGCGAGATCCTCGAGGACACCGACATGGGGGGGAGGGCCATCATGATCCGGGATCCCGACGGCCAGCTCATCGAACTCACCACGCTGGGCTTCCCGGCCATGCGGCCGCCGTGGCCCGACCAGGCCACGCCCGCCTAGGGACACGCCGGGACGGCGGCCGGGGGCACCGCGTCGGTCGTCACCGGTCAACGGTCCGGGCGCCGGAGCACCAGGCCGGATCAGGCGGGGACGTTCATCCCGAGGAGCCCGTACAGGTTGCCGCCCATGATCTTGCGCACGTCCGGCTCGGGATAGAGGGCGGACACCTCCTCGGCCCACCCGGAGGGCTCGGCGAGCCCCTCCGGATGGGGGTAGTCCGAGCCGAAGAGGATGTGCTCGGGTGTCATCACGTCGATGAGCGCCTCGAGCGAGTCCTCCCAGAACGGATTGATGTAGAGGTTGCGGAGGAAGACGTCGACCGGATGCTCGGCGAAGGCCTTGGGCATCTTCCCGTACGTCTTCTCCAGTGACTTGAGGCACGGCAGTGCCCAGCTCCCGCCGTTCTCCACGCTCACGAGGCGGACCTCGGGAAACCGGCTCAACATCCCGTGGCAGATCGCCGAGGTGACGGCGTCGCTGATGGGCCGCCCCGTGTTGACGGCGTCGGTGAACGGCCGGGGGGCGAACGGCGTCATGTCACGCCCGTCGCCCTCCCACTCGTTGGCGTGCCGTTGGTAGCCGGAGTCCGAGGCGTGCATGGCCACCAGGAGGCCGGACTCCTCGATCCTCCGCCAGAAGGCGTCGAACTCGGGAAGGAAGGGGGACCGTGTGCCCCGGGCCCCGGCGACCGGGCCCGGCCGCAGGAGCACCACTCGTGCGCCGTGCTCGAGCACCCAGTCGAGCTCTGCGATCCCCCGCTCGGGAATGCACGGATTGACCACCGGCGTGGCGAAGATCCGCTCCCGGAAGTCGAACCTCCACTCGTCGTGGAGCCACCGGTTGTAGGCGTGGATGACCGTGCAGGTCATGTCGGGGTCGTCGAGGAGGTTGACCTCGATCAGGCTGGCCAAGGTGGGGAACATGAGGGCGGCGTCGATCCCGGTCTCGTCGAGCAGCGCCAGACGGGGTTCGGCGGCGCGGAACGCGTCGATGGAGCGGATGGGGGTGCCGGCCATCTCGCGGAGCGTCCTGCCCTCGGGATTGTTGCCGGCGAAGTAGTCGGCGAACGACCCCGGAGGGGCGACGACCTCGAAGGTGGGGTTGGGGATGGACTCGCTGATGACGTTGTTGATGGCGATCTTGGTACGACCGTCCACCTCCACGTACCTGACGAAGCCCTCGTACTGCTTGGGGAGGTAGCGCGTGAGCGCGTCGCCGGTCTCGTAGAGGTGGTTGTCGGCGTCGAAGATCGGACCGTCATAGGTGGACATGTGCCCTCGGTTCCTCGGAGCGTGACGGACGGGTCGGGGTCGGCACTCGTCCGTCGGAGCGCCGGAGGACGGCGGTCCTCGGTGGGCGGTTGTCACACGTCGTGCGCATCGGCCCGGATGGCCCCGGTAGGACAGTTCTCGGCGGCGAGCCGGACCCGCTCCTCGTTGCCGGCGAGGTCCCCGCAGACGACGGCCACCCCGGCGTCGTCCAGGTCGAAGAGCCCGGGCGCCCAGTAGAGGCAGTTCCCCGAACCCATGCAGGCCTCCCGGTCGATGACCTCGAATCCGGAAACGCCGTTCTCGGACTGCTGGACCATGTCGTGACGATAGCACCGGTCCGTCGCCGGGAGCCGGTGGTCCGCCAGGAGGGAAACACCGTTTCCGTGATGACGGACCCATCCCGGGGGCGACGCCCCGGTTGCCGGCGGTCCCCGGGGATCAGCGGCTGGATCTCGGGAGCCCGAGCCCCCGCTCGGCGATGATGGAGCGCTGCATCTCGCTGGTGCCCCCGTAGATGGTGGTCACCGCCGCGTGCCGGAACAGGTGCTCGACCCACCCGTCCACCGGGGCCCCGTCCTCGCCGCGCTGGAGCACGCCCTCGCTGCCGAGCATGTCGACCAGCTCGGCGGCGTCCGCGGCCATGGACTCGGCATAGAACAGCTTGTGCATCGAACCTTCGACCCCGGGAAGCCCACCGGTGGCCGCCACGAAGGTCGTGCGGTAGGCCAGGAGGCGGGCGACCTCGTTGTGCATGCGCATCGTGGCCAGGCGCTCGCGCACGCCGGCGTCGTCGATGACCCGGCTCCCGTCCGGGCGCCGGGTCTCCTCCGCCCACCCCACCGCCTGCTCCCACACGCGGTCGGCCTCGCTCAGTCCGAAGCCGCCGCGCTCGAACGTGAGGGCGACGGTCATGACGTCCCAGCCCCGGTCGACCTCGCCGATCCGGTAGTGGTCGCTGATCCGGACGTCCGTGTAGAAGGTGGCGTTCGTCCGCTCACCGCCGACGGTGTGCACCGGGTGGATCTCGATGCCCGGTGAGTCCAGGGGCACGAGGAACATGGTCAGTCCCTTGTGCTTCGGGACCGCGTGGTTGGTACGGGCCAGGAGGAAGACGTAGTCCGCCACGTGGGCCAGCGTCGTGAACATCTTCTGCCCGTTGATGACCCATTCGTCGCCGTCGCGCACCGCCGAGGTCTTGATCGAGGCCACGTCAGAGCCGGAGTCCGGTTCGCTGTAGCCGAGCGACATGGTGATCTCGCCGGCCAGGGCGCGGGGCAAGAAGTCGGCCTTCTGCTCGTCGGTCGCCACCCGTCGGATCGTCTGGCACACGATGAGGGAGAGGCCCATGCCGTCGGTGGGTGCACCCGCCAGCCGGAGTTCGTCTCGGAGCGCCGTCATCTCGAACGGGTCACGTTCCTGGCCGCCGTACTCCGCGGGCCACGACGCGGCGATCCAACCCTGCGCGCCGATGGCCCGGTGGAAGTCCTTGTCGTGGTTGGTCCCGGAGCGGTGGGCGCGCTCGATGATCTCGGGGTCGAGGTGCTCGTCCAGGAAGGCGCGCACCTCTGCCCGGAAGGCGTCGCTCTTGGGGCCCAGGCGGAAGTCCATCACGACGCCCCGGCCGGGCCGAAGAGCGCATCGGCGAGGTGGGCGACCCCCCGGCGCGGGTCGCCGAGCCCGAGCGGCCACGCCTCCGCCCTCCGGTAGTAGAGCTGGATGTCGTACTCGAGGGTGAAGCCGTAGCCGCCGTGCACGTGCAGCGCGACGGTGCTCGCTCGCCGAGCCGCCCGGGTGGCGAAGAGGAACGCCATCGAGCTGAGCGGGGCGAAGTGCTCGTCGTCCTCGGACCGAGCCCACGCCGCCTCCCGGGCCAGGAGCCGGGCGCCGTCCACGAGCGTGGCCGCCTCGGCCAGGTCGCGGGCGATCGACTGGAACGATCCGATCGGCGCCCCGAACTGGTGGCGGTTCTTGGCGTACTCGACCCCGATGCTCAGGGCCGCCGCGCCCAGGCCGACCAGCGCACCGCCCATGAGCGTGCGCCACTCGTCGAGTGCCTGCTGGTGGACCGCCCGGGCGAGGTCCCTGGTGGCGAGCACCGAACGCCCGGGGTCCCGCACCGACCGGTCGGCCAGCGGCGACGAGCCCAGGTTGCCCCGTGCGGCACCGTCGCCGGCACCGGTGACGAGGACGAGCTCGTCGGCGTCCAGGGCGATGAGCACCCCGGCGATCGATCCCGACGTGACCAGCGTCGCCGTCCCGTCGACGACCGGACCGAGTGCCACCGTGCTCACCGTCGACGGTTCGGCGACCAGCGCATCCAGGCAGTGCCGTCCCGGGTCGCCGACCGCCGCCAGGGTCCGTGCCGCCACGACGCAGTCGATGAACGGCACCGGGGCCAGGAAGCTGCCGAGCTGCTCGCAGACCAGCTCCAGGTCCAGCAAGGACGCGCCTCCCCCGCCCAGCTGCTCGGCCACGCCGATGGTGGGGCCGGCCACCCGGCAGAAGGCGGTCCAAAGCTCCGGATCGAACCCGCCCGGCTCGCTGGCGCGCACGACGTCCGACGGGCAGCGGTCGGTGAGCAGGGCGCGGACGGCCGAGACCACCTCGTCCTGTTCGTCGGTAAGGTTCAGGTCCATGGTCGAGATCCGCCGAGTGCCCGCTGCGTGCGTTGAGAGTACTTGAGCGCCGGGGTCGCACGCCCATCCGTGGGACGGCACGGCGGGGACGGGTGTGCGCCGCCGATGAGTGACGCGATCGAGCCGTTCCGCATACGGATGGACGACTCGGACCTCGAGGATCTCCGGAGCCGTCTCTCCCGCACCCGCTTCCCGGACCAGATCGCGGGCGCGGGGTGGGAGGCCGGCGTCCCGATCGCCTACCTCCGGGAGCTGGTCGGGTACTGGCGGGACGTCTACGACTGGCGTCGGGAGGAGGCCCGGCTCAACGAGTGGGCGCACTTCCGCACCCGGATCGACGGGCAGTCGATCCACTTCCTCCACGCCCGATCACCCCACGAGGGCGCCTTCCCACTGCTCCTGACCCACGGCTGGCCCGGCTCGGTCGTCGAATTCCTCGCCGTGATCCCGAGGCTCACCGATCCTCCGGCGTACGGCGGACGCGCGGCCGATGCGTTCCACGTGGTGGTCCCGTCGTTGCCGGGCTACGGGCTCTCGGAACCACCCCGCACCCGTGGTTGGGACGTGCGCCGTATCGCCCAGGCGTTCATCGGACTCATGGAGCGCCTCGGCTACCGGCGCTACGGCGCCCAGGGCGGCGACTGGGGCGCCCAGGTGACCACGCGGATCGCCGCTCTCGACCCGGAGCACTGTGCCGCCATCCATCTCAACATGCCGGTCGGGGCTCCACCGGCGGACCCGCGCGGCCTCACCGAGGAGGAGCAACGGGACCTCGCCGACATGGAACGCTTCTCCCGGGAGGAGGCTGCCTACGCCAGCATGCAGGGGACCAAGCCCCAGACACTGGGTGTCGGCCTGAACGACTCGCCGGCAGGGCTCCTGGCGTGGATCGTCGAGAAGTTCCAGGCCTGGAGCGACTGCGACGGCCTCCCCGAGCACTGCTTCTCACGGGACCAGCTCCTCACCAACGTGATGCTCTACTGGATGACCCGGACCAGCACGTCGGCGGCCCAGCTCTACTGGGAGACGACCCAGACCGGCGTGCTGACCGAGAAGCTGCCGTTCATCGCCGTGCCCACCGGGGTGGCGCGCTACCCGAAGGAGGTGCTGCGCTGGCCGCGGTCGTGGGTGGAGCGCCAGTACAACGTCACCCGCTGGGTCACCATGCCCCGGGGGGGCCACTTCGCCGCAATGGAGCAGCCCGTGCTGTTCGCCGACGACCTGCAGGAGTTCTTCCGGATCGTGCGCTGAGCGGGACCGGGCGCGGCGGCCGCTGGTGGCCCCGGGTCAGCCCCTGGGCCTGCGGAGCTGCCCGAGGCTGGCCCTCGTCCGATCGTCCTGCCAGTGGACCAGCACCTGCCGGTCGAGGGCGCGGCATCCGTCGTCGTCGAGCACCGAGAGCGCGGCCCGCCTCGTCGAGGCTTTCGCCAGCGCGTAGGCAGGGGCGTCGAGGTCCGCCAGCCGTCCGGCCAGGTCGATGGCGGCAGCGTGCAGCCCGTCCGGGGGGAGGACCTGGTGGGCCAGACCGAGGCGGCATGCCTCGTCGGCGTCGAGCAGCGCAGCGTCGAGCATCAACTGCTCGGCCCTCGCGCCGCAGGCGTGCCGGAGGAGCTCGACGGCGAAGACGGGGAACGAGACGCCGACCTCGAGTTCGGTCGCGCCGATCCGGGCGCCCTCCGCGATCAGCCGCTTGTCGCAGGCACAGGCCAGGATGCACCCTCCGGCAATCGCCGGTCCGTTGATGGCCGCGACCGTCGGCTTCGGGAACCGGAACAGGTGGACGAGCGTGCCGTTCAGGGCGTCGAGGAGCACGCCCGTGCGGCTCGTGTCGTTGTCCAGCACCTCGCCGACGTTGAGACCGGCCGAGAAGACCGGTCCCTCGCCGGTGACCACGAGGGCGCGGACCGCTGGATCCTGTGCGCAGTGGTCGACGTACGAGGTGATCTCACCGAGTGTCTCCACGTCGAGGGCGTTCACCTTGTCGCTGGCGAGGGTCATCCGGGCGATGCCGTCGGCCTCGGTGGCCTTGATCCTCGCGAACTGCCGGGCACTGGTCATCGTCCGTTCCTCCTTGACTGGTCCGCGGCCGCAGGACGCCGGCCGGTCAACCTACCCGAGCCCGGACGAGCGGTAGGACGCGGCCATGGCCCGTGGGTCGTGCGTCCGGAGCACGACGGGATCTTGCCGACGATGCGGCCGGCGCCGGTGGATCCCGTCGGCTCACCCTGCATCCCCGAATCCGTAGAGCGTCTTGCAGTTCAGCGCGGTGATCTTCCGGCGGTCCTCGTGCGGCAGCGATCCGAGGGCCTCCTCGATGGCTCGCTTCGAGTCGGGGAAGGTGCTGTCGGTGTGGGGGTAGTCCGAGGCCCACATGCACGAGTCGGCTCCGAGGTGGGGGATGAACCGGTCCGCCGACCGCTCCTCCTCGAACGTGGCGATCACCTGACGGCGGAACAACTCCGAGGGCGGGACGCTCGGTGCGTAGTCGATCTGGTCGCGGAGGTGCTCCCATTCCAGGTCCATCCGGGCCAGGAAGTAGGGGAGCCAGCCGACCCCGGACTCGGCCAGTACGACCGTGAGGCCGGGATGGCGCTCGAGCGCTCCGGAGAACACCATGATGGCGAGCATCTCGTCCAGCTGGAGGGGCAGCACGGTGGCGAAGGCCGCAGACTTCCACGATCCCATCTGGTAGCTGAGCCGGTCGGACGGCCCGCCCTTGATGTGGAAGCTGAGGGGCAGGCCCGTGGCGGCCGCCGCCGCCCACAGGCGGTCCCAGGCCGGATCCCCGGGGTCGAAGTCGAACACGTCGACGAGCGCTCCCCTGTGGCCGAGGGCGGCGCACCGCTCGAGCTCCGCCGCCGCCGCCTCGGGAGCGTGGCTGGGCAGGAACGGGAGGGCGCACAGCCGGTCGGGGGCCGCGGCGTTGAACTCCTCGATGGCCCAGTTGTTCCACGCCGAGTAACAGGCATCCTGGAGGTCGGGCTCGGGGATCGACAGGGTGAGCGGCACGGGTCCGTAGATGACCGAGGCCCAGATTCCGTCACGGTCCATGTCCTCGAGGCGCAGCGTCGTCGTGCTGGCCCGGAAGCCGTCGTCCTCGAGTCCGGCCCGCCCGATGGCGCTGAGGTTCTGCAGCGGCTTCCCGCTGGCGCCCAGCACGCGGTCGTCGCAGACCCAGACGGCCTGGCCGTCGCGGACGACCACGTGCGGGGCCCGCGCCACCATGTCCTTCGCCACCCGGGACTGCCACAGCCCGACCGGGACCGCCCGCAGGTCCAGGTGATCGTCACAGGAGTAGATCATGTCTTCCATTCCGGCTCCTCTCGGTGTCCCACTGCGGACTCGGCCACGTGGACGGCGTCGGTGGCGTCCCTGCCGGGGCCACCGATCCGCAGGGGCGGGTCGTGGATCGTGAGCGTTCCGCTGGCGGCCAGCCGCCGCTTCACGCCACGAGCGGGCCCGCCGAACCCGGCACCGATCACCACGCCCCGGGTGGTGATCGCCGGGCCGAACCGGCCATCGGCGGTCGGTCGGACCGGTCCCGCCTCCGTGGGCCGCACGGCGCGGTGGGCGGGGGTGCGCCGGTCACCGGCCGTCGCGCCGGCCGGCCCGCGCCAGGGCAGGGCTAGTCGAAGACGACGACGCCACGGATGTTCACCCCGTCGAGCATGTCCCGGTAGCCCTGGTTGATCTCCTCGAGCCGGTACGTCCGGGTGATCAGTTCGTCCAGCTTGAGCCGGCCGGCGCGGTAGAGGGCCAGCAGGTTGGGGATGTCGAAGCGCGGGTTGGCGGCACCGAAGACGACTCCACGCACCTCCTTCTGCCACATCGCCAGCTCGAAGAGGTTGACGCGGCACGCCGTCTGCGCCTGCGGGGCGACGCCGGTGACCACGCAGGTGCCGTTCTTTCCGGTGAGCGCGAGCGCAGGTCCCATGAGCTCCCCGTACATCACACTCGGCACGAGGATCACCGCGTCGGCCAGCTGACCCCGCGTGAGGTCGATGACGAGGGGCAGTGCCTCCTCCATCGACCCCGCCGTGTGGGTGGCGCCGAACTCGAGCGCCGACTTCTGCTTGAACTCCACGGGGTCGACGGCGACGACGTGCCTGGCCCCGGCCAGGTGGGCGCCCTGCACCGCGTTCATCCCGACCCCTCCGACGCCGACCACGACGACGGTGTCGCCCGGCTCGACCTCGGCTCGGTAGACGGCCGAGCCCCAGCCGGTGGTGACGCCGCAGGACACGAGGGCGACCGCCGCAAGGGGGACCTCCGGGTCCACCTTGACCAGCGACGCCTCGTGGACGACGCCGTACTCCGCGAAGGTCCCCAGTTTGGACATCACATTGAGCGGTCGTCCCTCGTGGCGGTACCGGATCGTGCCGTCGGAGATCTGACCGGGGGAGAAGGTCTCCGCACCGAGGTCGCAGAGGTTGGTGTGTCCGGTGATGCACATCTTGCACCGGCCGCAGATCGGGAAGAAGCTGGCGGCCACGTGGTCGCCGGGCTCGAGGTCCACGACGCCCGGCCCGACGGCCTCGACGACGCCGGCCCCCTCGTGGCCCCCGACCAACGGGAACAGCCTCGGATCGGGTCCCACGGCCGGGTCGGTCGGGGTGCCGATGTCATTGGTCCGGAGGTGCTGGTCGGAGTGGCACAGACCCGCGGCCGCCCACTTGACCAGGATCTCGTGGTCCTCGGGCGGGTCCAGGTCGATGTCGAGGATCTTCCAGTCCTGCTCCCGGTCCCAGAGCACTGCTGCACGCGTCTTCATCGTCTCGGAACTCCTTTGACGGTCGGGACATCCGGTCGGTCGCGACGTCCACGGGTCGGTCTGGTCCCCGCGTCGATGCGGAGCCCTCCGGGGGAGGCCATCACGCGCCGGTGCTCGCCCCCCCGAACGTGCGGCCGGGATGCCGGGCCCGATTCTTGCTGATGGCCGGGCCGGCTGCCCGGGGTCGACCTAGGAGCCCCCCGCGGTCGACGTGTTCGGGAGGTCCGTGCCGCAGGTCGGGGTGGGGGAGGTCAGCGCGAACTGGGTCTTCTCGGCCTTCATGATCCAGGCGCAGGTCCGGGGCGGGTTGTGCCCGA